>NZ_LSJA01000342.1 GCF_001556515.1 Caulobacter sp. CCH9-E1
TTGGAAGGGACGTCCGGCCGGCGATCGTGACGGCTGTCGGGGGTGGTCGAGCGGGTTGTGCTCGCCGGTCTTCCCAAGCTTGGGGAAGGCGTCCTTGCGACGGATCCAGCGGCAGGCTCCCTGAAACACGGGACGAAGCCCTGGCGGCGGAGACTTCGGCGGCGCGACAGGTCTGGGCTGAAATCGCCCGGGCGTTCCGGGACTGGGGTTCGTCGCCCTGGCCCGCCCGTCGGGGGCCTAGCAGCGAGAGCGGGTTAAAACCCCGCGCCTCGCAGGCTCACCGGATAACGGCTGCGCGGAGCGTCTGGCTTCGTCGAAACGGTACACTTAACTTCAAACCTCCGGACGGATGTCCGGCGCTCCGCAGTCCCTTTCCATCCCTTCAGCGGCTCACCGCGTGAAGCGGAGAAGACGTGCGCCTCACCAACCCAGCGCCGCTTCCCCCCGCAGGATCGCCTCGGCCTCCGTCGTGTGCTTGCCGCCCTCGCGGTCGTGCAGCACCAGCGGCGGCAGCAGGACCAGCGGCGCCTTGCCGGTCTTGATGGCCCGGACGATAACGCGCTTGGCCGGGGCGTCGGCGAACGGCGCGATCGGGCGGATGCGGAACGAGCCGGCCTTGGGCGCCAACTGCGCCAGGATGTCGGCCAGGCGGTCGGCGCGGTGGATGATCGTGATGGTCCCGCCCTCGCGCACCGCCTTCAGGCAGAAGGTCGTCCAGGCCTTCAGGCCGCCGTCGGCCATCCAGGCTCCGCTCTTGGCGGGGTGGGGCGCGCGCAGGGTCGCGGGGTCGTCGAAGAACGGAGGATTGGCCATCACCGCGTCGAAGACCGGCAGGCCCAGGGCCCGGAAGCCCGAATCGACATCGCCCGTCAGGATGGCGACTCGCGCCGACAGCCCGTTGAGGTCGGCGTTTTCGGTCGCCAGGGCGGCGTGGGCCGGGTCGCGCTCGACGCCCTGGAACAGGACCTCCGGCCGGCGAGTCGCGGCGGCCAGCAGCGCGCCGCCGACGCCGCAGCCAGGCTCCAGCACGCGCTGGTTGGGCAAGGCGTCGCAAGCGGCCGCCAGCAGCGCCGCGTCCATGCCGGCCCTGTAGCCGTCGGCCTTCTGGCGCAGCCGCACGCGGCCTCCCAGAACCCGATCCTCCGTCACCTGCAGATCGTCCAATGCTTTTGGGGCCTTGTGCTCGCCTTGACCCTGACCTATCCCGCCACCATTGTCCCTCGCAACGGTAGATCCCTCCGGATAGCGAAGAGAGGGACGCCGCAAGGAGATCATGGTTTTGGACGCAGCCGCAGCGACCCTCCCCCGGACGTCGGGCTCGGTGGATCGTCTCGTGCGCCTCGCCGAGACCGACATGGCCGGCGTCAACCGCCTGATCACCGAGCGCATGCAGAGCGACGTGCCGATCATCCCGGCCCTGGCCGAGCACCTGATCGCCGCCGGCGGCAAGCGCCTGCGCCCGCTGCTGACCGTCGCCGCCGCGCGGCTCGCTGCTTCTGATGGGGCCGGCTCTGACAACGACCACTGCCTGAAGCTGGCCGCCGCCGTCGAGTTCATCCACACCGCCACCCTGCTGCATGACGACGTCGTCGACGGCAGCGCCCTGCGTCGCGGCAAGGTCGCCGCGCACCTGATCTGGGGCGGGGCCCAGAGCGTCCTGGTCGGCGACTTCCTGTTCGCCCGCGCCTTCGAGCTGATGGTCGAGACCAACTCGATGAAGGCGCTGGAGATCCTGGCCCGCGCCAGCCGCGTCATCGCCGAGGGCGAGGTCATGCAGCTGATGCGCAGCCACGACCTGAATCTGTCGCAGGCGCTGTATCTTGAGATCATCCAGGCCAAGACCGCCGAGCTGTTCGCCGCGGCCTCGGAGGCCGGCGCGGTGTCGGCGGGGGTCGATCTGGCTCGGACCGACGCGCTGAAGGCCTATGGCCTGAACCTGGGCCTGGCGTTCCAGCTGGTTGACGACGCGCTCGACTACGGCGGCGCGACCGAGACCCTGGGCAAGAACGCCGGCGACGACTTCCGCGAAGGCAAGGCCACCCTGCCGCTGCTGCTGGCCATCGCCCGCTCGGGACCGCGCGAGGCCGAGTTCTGGGAGCGCGCCGTCGGCCGCCGCGAGCAGACCGAGGCCGACTTCCGCCGCGCCCGAGAGCTGATCATCGGCACGGGCGCGCTGGACGCGACCCTGGACCTGGCCACCGACTACGCCGACAAGGCCAAGGCCGCTCTGGCCATCTTCCCGGCCAATGACTGGCGCGAGTCGCTGGAAAGCCTGGCCGACTTCGCCGTCAGCCGGACGGCCTGATGCGCTTCCACGAGGCGCTCCACACCTTCACGGCCGAGCGTCCCTGGGGCGCGACCGACCTGGGCGAGGTGGACGGCGCCACCGTCCGCGTCCATTGGACCGACAAGCCTTACATCTGGCACGTCAACGACGGCGCCGAGGCTTTCGTGGTGCTCGCCGGCGTGGTGGACATGCACTATCGCGACGCCAGCGGCGAGCATGTGCGCCGCCTGAACGCCGGCGACGCCTGCTTCGCCGATGTCGGCGACGAGCACGTGGCCCATCCGGTGGGTGAGGCGCGCATCCTGGTGGTGGAGCGCAAGGGGAGCGTCTAAGGCGATGATCCGGTTCATCCTGAACATTCTCTGGTTCATCTTCGGCGGCCTGGTGACGGGCCTCGGGTGGCTCTTCGCCGGCCTGCTGCTGGCCATCACGATCGTGGGTCTGCCCTATGCCGGCGCGGCTTGGCGGATCGCCGGCTTCGCTTTCTGGCCGTTCGGCAAGGAGATCGTGAGCCGCGAAATCCTGACCGGTCGCCAGGACGTCGGCACGGGCCCGCTGGGCTTTCTGCTGAACGTGATCTGGTTCGTGCTGGCCGGTTGGTGGCTGGCGGTCGGCCATATCGTGGTCGCGGCGGCCGAGGCGATCACGATCATCGGCATCCCGTTCGCGCTGAAGGACCTGCAACTGGCCCAGATCGCCATCGCCCCGATCGGGCGCGAGGTGGTCAAGCGCTAGGGTCGAACGAAAAAGGGGCCGCCTCGCGGCGACCCCTCGATCGTTCTCGGGCTTTCGAGCCTCAGCCCGGCGAGACCATCTTTTCCGGACGGACGTACTGGTCGAACTCCTCGTTCGTCAGATAGCCGCCGCCGACGGCCTCCTCGCGCAGGGTCGTGCCGTTCTTGTGCGCGGTCTTGGCGATCTTGGCGCAGATGTCATAGCCCAGGCGGCCGTTCAGGGCCGTGACCAGCATCAGCGAGTTCTCGACGCCCTTCTTGATGTTGTCGATACGCGGCTCGATGCCGACCACGCAGTTGTCCGTGAAGCTGATCGCCGCGTCGGCCAGCAGGCGCACCGACTGCAGGAAGTTGTAGGCCATCACCGGGTTGAAGACGTTCAGCTCGAAGTGGCCCTGGCTGCCGGCGAAGGTCAGGGCGGCGTGGTTGCCGAACACCTGAATGCAGACCTGGGTAAGAGCCTCACATTGCGTCGGGTTGACCTTGCCCGGCATGATCGACGAGCCGGGCTCGTTTTCCGGCAGCGACAGTTCGCCCAGGCCGGCGCGCGGACCCGAGCCCAGGAAGCGGATGTCGTTGGCGATCTTGAACAGGCTGGCGGCGACCGTGTTGATCGCGCCGTGGCTGAACACCATGGCGTCGTGGGCGGCCAGGGCCTCGAACTTGTTCGGAGCGGTCGTGAAGGGCAGGCCGGTGATCGCGGCGATGGCCTCGGCCACGCCCTCGGCGAAGCCGATCGGAGCGTTCAGGCCGGTGCCGACGGCGGTGCCGCCTTGGGCCAGCTGCATCAGCTTGGGCAGGGTTTGCTCGATGCGCTCGATGCCGTTCTCGACCTGCTGGGCGTAGCCGCCGAACTCCTGGCCCAGCGTCAGCGGGGTGGCGTCCTGCGTGTGGGTGCGGCCGATCTTGATGATGTCCGCCCAGGCGTCCGACTTGGCCTTCAGCGCCGTGTGCAGGTGCTTCAGGGCCGGCAGCAGGTCGCGGACGATCTGCTCGGCGCAGGCCACGTGCATGGCCGTCGGATAGGTATCGTTCGACGACTGGCTCATGTTGACGTGGTCGTTCGGGTGGACGGGCTTCTTGGAGCCCATCTCGCCGCCCAGAATCTCGATGGCGCGGTTCGAGATCACCTCGTTGGCGTTCATGTTCGACTGGGTGCCCGAACCGGTCTGCCAGACGACCAGCGGGAAGTGATCGTTCAGCTTGCCTTCGATGACTTCGTTGGCGGCTTGGATGATGGCGTCGGCCAGCTTCGGATCCAGCTTGCCGAGCTTGGTGTTGGTCTCGGCGGCGGCGCGCTTGACGATGCCCAGGGCCCGGACGACCGGCAGGGGCTGCTTCTCCCAGCCGATCTTGAAGTTGCCCAGGCTGCGCTGGGCTTGCGCGCCCCAGTAGCGGTCGGCGGCGACTTCGATGGGGCCGAAGGTGTCGGTCTCGGTGCGCGTGGCGGTCATGCGGCGGTCTCCGGAAAAACGGTCGAGCGCGGTCTAGACCTTGAGCGCCGGGAGGGCAATGTTCGCCCACGCGAAGGAGACCCGGATGAGCCCTTATGTGGCGCTAGACAGCGATTGGAATGACGCCATGGGGCCAGCCAGGACGGTCGGCGCGTGAGCCAGGCGCTCGATGGTACGGACTGGACCCACCACGGCAAGGTGCGGGCCCGCGAGGCGGGCGGCGAGCTCACGCTCGTGGTCGACGGCCTGACGACCCAGGGCAAGTACTACAAGCCGCTGATCTATGAGTTTTTCCGCAAGTCCTGGCGCGGCTCGCGTCCGGCCTGGGGCGAGTTCAGCGTCGAGATCGGCATGGAATATGTCGGCGAGCCGCCGTGGATGGACCTCGACAACCTGGCCAAGGCCTTGCTGGACGCCATCAAGGGCTACGCCTTCCACGACGACGCCCAGGTCGCCCGGCTGCTGGTCGAGCGGCGGCCGGGCGATCGCGAGCGGATCGTCATCCAGGTGCGCAAGCTGAGCACCAACCTGATGCGGCGCACCCTGGAAGACTGAGTAGGGCCCTCAGCTCCAGGGCAGCAGATAGCCCCACAGGCCCAGCAGCACGCTCAGGAACACGAACAGCAGGGCGGTGAAGGTGAAGGCCACCTTGCGGCCGGCGGTCCAGCTGTCGACCCGGCGGCCGCCGCGCCACACCATGGGCAGGGCCCCGAGGGTCAGCACCGACATCAAGGCCGCGACCAAGGCGCAGGCCGAGGCGCTGAGCAGCCAGCCGCTGGGCCAGCCGAAGAAGGCCGCGGTCTGGTCGGACGAGCGGATCGCAAAGACGCCCATGCAGACGGCCGAAATCAGCCACAGCACGGCCTGAGCGGTCTGCATCTGGCTGGCGCGGGCCTGGACCGGCGTCTGGCGCGCTTCGCGGCGGTTTCGGACAATGGTCCCGAGCACGGTCGCCAGGCTGGCCAGCCCGGCCAGGACCACCGTCGCCACCAGCAGGTTCGCGGACCGCATCGGGCTGATCCGCTCATAGGTCGCGAAGCCGCGCGCGGCGTAGAAGCGCGACGGGCGATCGCCATTGGCGTCGAACACGATGATCAGCGGACCGTCCACGGCCTTGAACACGCCGGGGCGCCCGGCCGCATTGAAGAGCGCGGCCGACCCGCCCTCGCTGATGGACAGGCGGCCGTCCGGCGTCGCTCGCACCGTGGCCCGGCCGATCACGCGGTTGATGAAGCCCTCCAGACCGCCATAGGCGCGGCGCGTGGTCAGGTAGTCGCCCTCATAGAGCTTGGCCTGCTCGTAGGTCATCGCGCTGGCCGGCGGCACGGCGGGCGGCTTGGCGTAGAAGTGCTCGATGATGGTCGCGGGTAGGGTGGCCGGCAGGTTCGCGCCGCTGTCGGTGTTGACCGAGATGAACACGCCCAGGCCCAGGTCCGGCGCGATGACCATGTTCGAATGGAAGAAGAGCGTCGCCCCCGCGTGGCCGAAGCCGCGACGGCCGCCGGGCAGCGGGATGTCCTGGAAGCCCGCGTTCCAACCGGCCGCTTCCGGCGCGGGGCGATACATGGGCGTGCGGAAGGCCTGGGCGGTCTTCGGCGAGAACACGGTCTTACCGTCGATCACGCCGCCGTTCAGCAGCAGGGTCATGTACCTGGCCATGTCGCCGGCGGTGCTCGAGGCCGAACCGGCCGGCGCCACCTGGCCGATGAACTCCCGCGGCTGCACCTTCCAGCCCAGCGACGTCCAGGAGAAGCCGTCGGACAACTCGGCCGCCAGGTCCTCGGACATCGGCGCCGGCAGGTTGTCGCGCCAGGGCCGCGCCTCGCGGAAGGTCGTATGGCGCATGCCCGTCGGCAGGATGATCTCCTCGCTGATCAGCTGCTCGAACGGCTTGCTGGTGACGTTGGCGACCGCGGCGCCGGCCAAGGCGACGCCGTAGTTCGAATAGCTGGGCAGCAGGCCGGGCTCGCGAACGCGGCGCGGGCGCTCCTGGCGCAGATAGTCCGCCAGCGGGCGGATGCGGTTGGGATCGCGCTCGAACAGCTGCCCCATCGCGCGGTCCTCGAAGCCGCCCGTATGGGTCATCAGGTCGCGCAGGCGGACCTGGGTCTTCTTGCCCTGGTCCTTCAGTTGCAGCGGCTCGGGCAGATAGAGGTTCACCGGACCGTCGAGGCGCATGTGGCCCGACTCGATCTCGTTCATCAGGGCGATCCAAGTGAACGTCTTCGAGATCGAGGCGATGCGGAACAGAGTCTTGTCGGGATCGACGGGCCGGCGCTGGCCGAGATTGGCGAAGCCGTAGCCCTTCTTCAGCACCACCTGACCATTCTGGACCACCGAGATGGTCACGCCGGCGATGTGGTCGCGGGTCATGGCGCGTTGCACCACGCCGTCGACGAAGGCTTCGAGTTCCGGGCGGGGCAGGGGCGCGACGCCGACCGCCACCGGCTGGGCGGCGGGAACGCTCGGCGCTTGAGGCGTCGCCGCGGCGGCCGCGGGCTTGGGCGATACAGCCGGGCGCGGCGTCGGACGGACGCGACGGGGGCGCAGGCTGGAATAGGGGCGGGGACCTTGCTCGGCGGCGGGCGCGTCGCTGGCGGGGGGCGATGTCGGCGTGGCGTCCTGAGCGCGCGCCTCCGAACCCAGAGCGGACCATAGTGCGATGAAGGCCGCCGCGAGGGCGGCCGCGGGCGAAACGCGCGACGTCAACGATGTCCCCTGGGTGAAGCAGTAACTTCTAGGGTTTGTGTAACCTGCTTGCCGCGCGGGTCAAACCCGATACCGCTCAAGGCGTTCTGGGGAGAGATCGGTCGAAGGCGTAGAGCGGCAGCAGGGGGCGCAGCGCGGGACCGATCCAGATCTGGGGTTCGGAGGCCGGCTCCGCGCCGGTCTCCCTTTCCCGGCGCGCGACGCAGGCCTGAACGCGCGCGCCGAGGGCTGAGAAGTCATGGGCGTCGGGGACGGAGGCCAGGAAGCAGGCGTCGAAATAGGGATATTTATCGCTCTCGCCGCAGCCGAACGAGGCGCGATCCGGCCGTGCGGCGGTCAGGATCAAGCGGTCGCTCTTCTGCAGGGGCGGAATGAACACGCCTGAAAAACAGGCTGAAATCACTACCACGTTGGGACGGTTGGGGCAGGCGTCGTCGAGAATGGCGGCCAGCAAATGCGGGCGAAGCAGCTCCTCGCCGAGAATCGCGCCCTCCGGACTGCCGTGTGAGCTGAGGTAGAACAGGCAGCCGGCCTTGGCGGTCTGCGCGCCGACGCGGAGGGCGTCATAGAGCGTTCGCGAGTCCGCGCTGCCTGGCGCATCGGCGGGATAGCGCTTGGGACGCACGGAGAACTGCTGGATGGCGGCCTTGTCGAAGCCAAGCTCGACCAGCGCCTTGGAGACATCGCGCCGGGCGTTGTCGAAGGCTTCGGTCGGGCCGCCGGAATGAGCGTGGTAGTCGCCCGCCACGACGACCGCGGTCCAGTTCGAGAACGGCCCGGCCTGGGCGATGGACAAGGGCGCGAGAAGCAGGGCCAGAAGTCCGATGACCGCCGCCGCTCCCCGCATGGCCCGTCTCCCTCGGCTATTTCTTCTTGAAGTTGGCGAAAGGCGTCGGCAGCGCCGTGCCAGTCGACTTGGCCAGCAGGCGGCCCTCTCCGTCGTAGAGCTCGCCTTCCATGAAGCAGACGGTGCGACCCCACTTCACCACGCGACCGACGCCGCGTAGCGCGCCAGGCATGGCCGGGCGCAGGAAGCTGGTCTTCATCTCCAGGGTCGGGACGACGTGGGTCATGCCGGAGGTGATCATGCCGGCGACGGACATGGCCTCGTCCAGCATGGCGCAGACATAGCCGCCCTGGATCTGGCCCATCGGGTTGCAAAGCAGATCGGCGCGCGCGTTGAAGCCGACCTCGATCTCGCGGTCGGCCTGGCGCACGGCCAGCAGCTCGAAACCCAGGGTCAGGGATCCGCTCGGCTGGTTCTTGGATGCGCGGAAGCGCGCGAGGATCGCCTCGTCGCTCAAGGTCTGCGGAGCGTCGGAGACGACGTCGCTCATTTCTTCCGGAACTGGTCCAGGGAGACGATCTTCGGACCTTCGTCACCGGATGGCGCGGGAGTCTTGGCTTCCGGTTCGGCTTCGGGCTCGGGATTATCCTCGACGATCTCGGGCGGGGCGAACTGCAGGGCGAATTGAACCGACGGATCGTAGAAGCGGGTCACGGCGGCGTAGGGCACCGTCAGGCGCTTGGGTTGTCCGCCGAACTTCAGCGTCACCGAGAAGACGCTCTCACCCGGGGCGAGGTCCCAGTACTGGTGCTGAAGGACGATCGTCATCTCGTCCGGATACTTGCCCAGCAGGTCCTGCGGGCCCGAGACGCCGGCGGCCTTGGTTTTGAAGGTGATGTAGAGATGGTGGGGCTCGGGCAGGCCGCCCGGCTCCGCCGCCTTCTTCAGAGCAGCCCTGACCACGCCGCGCAGGGCGTCCTGGGCCATGGCCTCGTACTGCATGAGGTCTTCGGGCTGTTCGGTCTGGGACATGCGCTGAGGTCGATACTTCGGACTGAAAACGAAGCCCGGAGCCTAGCGTGTCGAGCGCCTATCGCAAAGCTCTCCGATGTGGTCCGCGCGCCAAGGTCGCGGTCGTCATGCCCGGAGCGCGGCGCAACCGTTTGCGGTGCTCTCTCGAAAAGAGAGGAGGGAGCCTCGGCGATGTCGTGGAAAGTGGAGGGATTCTGTTGGCAGGCTCCCTCCGGGCCCCGCCTAAGGATCTGAACCCCTAGGACTTAAAGGTCGAATTCAACGGCGCTGCATTACGCGGCGACGGCGAACTCTTCAGCGAAGTTATCGTTCGCATTTAGATAAAGGCCCGAAACGGTGGGCCAAGCCGAGAGAAAGCAACACCTTTACACGTCTGTCGATGCTGATCGGCCCCATGCAGTCCCATGATAACTTGGGAGAGATTTGGTGGAGCCGCCGGGAATCGCACCCGGGTCCAGTCCGCTTATTACGTGCGCGTTTATCCCCATAGTTCGGCCGAAGCCGGACGATCACAATATAGGGTGTTCGGTCCCGGTATGGAAGGCCGGGCGCTGGACTGTCCCCAGGCTGAGGCGGCCATTGGACAAAGTGCCGCTGACGACCGCGCCGCGGTCCTCGAACAGCTTCAGCGTCTCGCCGACGAGGACATAGACCCCGGTGAACACATCAGCGAAGTCGTCGCGGGTCTCGATGAAGCGGCCGTCGGCGCGCAGCTCCAGCGAGATGTGGCCGTCGGGCGAGGTCCAGACGCCGGCGACAGGGATATGGGGAACGATGGCGGACATCATCATCGGGCGAGGCTCCCAATCTGGAAGGTTTCGTTCTGGGGCGGCGTCAAGGCGGGTTTGGGGAGCACGGCGGTGGCGGCGGTCAGCGCGGCCGTCCCGCCCAGCAGGGCGGCGACAAACCAGCGCGGAGCCGTCACGCCGCCGCGTCGGGGCGTGTAGCGTCTCATCGCAGAGCTCAGGTTTTTGGAGTTGGCCGCGTCGGGGAGCGGAACGAGGCCACTATGCGGCGCCGGGGCGTCCAGTCGGTAGATCGATGCTCCGGCATGATTGCACGATCCTCCGGAACCGAACGCCGTCGCGTGACGGAGGATCGTGCAAGGCTTACAAATAGCGTCGTCCGCACAAGGAAAAGCTATGAGCACGCGCGAGGCGCTCGCCGCCCTGATTGAACGATTCACGCCGGAGGAAGGGCCGGTCGACACCTGCTGCCCCAGGGTCAATCTCTATCGCCTGTCCCAGCCCAGCGAACCCAATCACGGTCTTCACGATCCGTCCTTCTGCGTCCTGGCGCAGGGCCGCAAGCGGGTGACCGTGGGCGACGCCATCCACGAGTATGACGAGCGCAACTTCTTCCTGTCCTCGATCGACGTGCCGGTGACCGGCCAGGTCGTCGAGGCCTCGCCGGACAAGCCGTATCTGAGCTTCCGGATCGTGCTCGACGCCAATCTGATCAGCGAGATGATCATGGAGGCCGGCTTGGCCGCTCGTCTCGACGTCGCCGCGCCGCTCGTAGGCGGCATGTCGGCGGGCGCGATGACGCCACAGCTGTTCGACGCCGTGTGTCGAATGACGACCCTGCTGGAGACGCCTGGGGATGTGGCCGTCATGGCCCCGCTGATCGAGCGCGAGATCCTATACCGCCTGCTGACCGGACCGCAGGGACCACGCCTGGCTCAGATCGCCCGCCGCGACAGCCGCCTGCGCCAGATCAACCGGGCGATCGGCTGGATCAAGCGCAACTTCGACCAGCCCTTCAGCATCGATATGGTCGCCGAGGAGGCGCGGATGAGCCCCTCGGCGCTGCATCAACATTTCAAGGCCGTGACCTCGCTGTCGCCGCTGCAGTACCAGAAGCAGATCCGCTTGCAGGAGGCCCGCCGGCTGATCCTGGTTCAGCGGTTGGACGCCGCCACGGCGGGCCACACCGTCGGCTACGACAGCCCCTCGCAGTTCAGCCGAGAATACGCCCGCCTGTTCGGCGCGCCCCCGCTCAGGGACGTGGCGCGGCTTCGGGATCAGCCGGAGATGGCGGCGGCGGGGGCGTAGAGGCCTGAGGCTGGCTGTTCTCGCTCGGAATCAGGCGACCGCCAGACTGGATCAGCACGGCGTAGGCGCTGGCTTGCCGCGAGAAGTCCGCGCCTCGTGGGAAGATCGCGTCGAAGCGCGGATCCCGCCCGATCGTCGAGCCCAAGGCTGTCGCGAGGATTCTCGCGATCGAACCGACTTCCGCGTCATCGCAGGCGCGCCGCAGATGACGCGCCTGGCCGGAGACGAGCAGGCTCACGTCCCAGGAGACGCCATCGACGCAGAGCGCCGAAACCGCCCCGCCGCCGTAGTCGACGATGACCGAACGCGGCTGGTTCCAGGCGGGGTCGGCTGAAACCGATCTCAACGTCTGGGCGGAGGCTCTGTCGAGCTCGGCGTTGATGTCGACTCGGCGGCCGATCTCCGGCGTGCAGCAGCCAAGTCCGGCGCGCGCCTGGACGAAGGCGCGGCCGTCGTCGCGCAGCGTGAGGCGCACGACAGCCTGACGAACATCGCCCGCCGGTCTGGCCCAGACCTCAAGGATCAGTTCGTCCTTGCGCAGGATCTGGCTTTGCAGGGGCTGTAGGCCCCAGAGGCGGTAGAGCAGGGGCTCGACCCCCTTGTCGATCGGGACCGGCCGCTCGCCCTTGGCGAGGCGACGGCCATGGAGCGGTTCGACCTCGGACGGCGGAGGCGCGACCTTGGGCGACCACCAGGCGGCGGGATCGGGCGGTGGGGCCTGCTGGACGGCGTCTTCAGGACCAAGAGCAAGGGCCAGCCCCGCGATCAGTCCGGTCAGGCCGCTCATCCGCCATCTCCGCTACATGCCCTCGACGCCCCGCTCGATGGAAAGGACGCCGGTGCGGGAAAGTTCCACCAGGCCCAGGGGGCGCATCAGGTCCAGGAACTTGTCGATCTTGGACGGCGCGCCCGAGATCTCGAACACGAAGCTCTCCAGCGTCGTGTCGACCGGCTTGGCGCGGAAGATCTCGGCGATGCGCAGGGCCTCGACGCGGTCGACGCCCGAGCCGCGCACCTTCACCAGGGCCAGTTCGCGCTCGACGCCGTTCGGGTCGCGGGTCACGTCGTGGACGCGGCGGACGTTGACCACCTTGTTCAGCTGGGCCTCGATCTGGTCCAGCACGTGGCGGGTGCCGCGCGTCACCACGGTGATGCGGCTGGTGTGGGCCTTGCGGTCGGTCTCGGCGACCGTGAGGCTTTCGATGTTGTAGCCGCGCGCGGCGAACAGGCCGACGACGCGATGCAGCACGCCCGGCTCGTTGTCGACGAGCAGAGCGAACGTCGCCGTCTGTTCGGCTTGCGCGTTGGGACTAAGGTCGTAGGCCGAGGCCGGGGCGGGTTGGGTGTTCGTGGTCATCTTGGCTCTTCTTCTAACCCGTTCCGCTGACTAGACCAGCCGGCGACCGTCTTCGTCGATGACGCTGCCCAGGTCCTCGACCTCTTCGGGCAGGATCATCTCGTTGTGCGCCTTGCCCGACGGAATCATCGGCAGGCAGTTCTCGTGCTTCTCGACCCGGCAGTCGAAGATCACCGGCTTGTCGCTGTTGATCATCTCCAGGATCTTGGCGTCCAGCTCGGCGGGGTCGTCGCAGCGGATGCCGTGGGCGCCATAGGCCTCGGCCAGCTTCACGAAGTCGGGCAGGCTGTCCGAATAGGAGTGGCTGTAGCGCTCGCCGTGCAGCAGCTGCTGCCACTGGCGGACCATGCCCATCCATTCGTTGTTCAGGATGAAGATCTTGACCGGCAGGTCGAACTGGATCGCGGTCGACAGCTCCTGGATGCACATCTGGATCGAGGCTTCGCCGGCGATGTCAACGACCAGGCTGTTCGGGTGCGCCAGCTGGACGCCCAGGGCGGCGGGCAGGCCGTAGCCCATGGTGCCCAGGCCGCCGGAGGTCATCCAGCGGTTCGGCTCCTCGAAGCGGAAGAACTGAGCGGCCCACATCTGGTGTTGGCCGACCTCGGTCGTGATGTAGACGTCCTTGTCCTTGGTCAGCTCGTACAGGCGCTCGATCGCGTACTGCGGCTTGATGACCGTGTCGGACGACCGGTACTTCAGGCACTGACGCGCGCGCCACTGATCGATCTGGGCCCACCAGTCGGTCAAAGCGGCCTTGTTCGGCTGCAACTTGGCGGCCTTCCAGGCGGCGATCAGGTCCTCGAGCACCGAAGCGGCGTCGCCGACGATCGGCAGGTCGACCCGGACGTTCTTGTTGATCGACGACGGGTCGATGTCGATGTGGATCTTCTTCGACCCCGGCGAGAAGGCGTCCAGGCGCCCCGTGACGCGGTCGTCGAAACGGGCGCCGACGCAGATCATCACGTCGCAGTCGTGCATGGCGTTGTTGGCCTCGAACGTGCCGTGCATGCCCAGCATGCCCAGCCACGCCGGATCGGCCGCCGGGAAGGCGCCCAGGCCCATCAGGGTCGAGGTGACCGGCGCGCCGGTCAGGGCCGCGAATTCCCGCAGGGCCTCGCTGGCCTTGGGGCCGGCGTTGATGACGCCGCCGCCGGTGTAGAAGATCGGTCGGCGCGCGCCGGCGATCATCTTGACCGCCTCGGCGATGCGGCCGGCGTCGCCCTTGACGCGCGGCGCATAGGCGTGGGTCGACTGGATCTCCTCGGGGCCGCGGTATTCGCCCTTGGCGAACTGGACGTCCTTGGGGATGTCGATCAGCACCGGGCCCGGACGGCCCGTGGTGGCGATCTTGAAGGCCTCGTGGATGATCTGCGGCAGGTCGCGGACGTCTTTGACCAGATAATTGTGCTTGGTGCACGAGCGGGTCATGCCGACCGTGTCGGCTTCCTGGAAGGCGTCGGTGCCGATCAGGTGCGTCGGGACCTGGCCGGTGATGACGACCATCGGGATCGAGTCCATCAGGGCGTCCATGATGCCGGTGATGGCGTTGGTCGCGCCGGGGCCCGAGGTGACCAGCACGACGCCCGGCTTGCCCGAACTGCGGGCGTAGCCTTCGGCGGCGTGGGTCGCGCCTTGCTCATGGCGAACCAGGATGTGCTGCAGGCGCGGCTCGTGGAACAGGGCGTCATAGATCGGCAGGACCGCGCCGCCCGGATAGCCGAACAGCACCTCGACCCCTTGGTCCACGAGGCCGCGAACCACGATCTCGGCGCCGGTCATGGCGCGGTCGCTGGTTTCGGCGGGAGCCTTGCTCTCGATGGTCTGGTGGGCGGTCATGGGACGGATCCGGTGGGAAGCGGGAAGGGCGTAGGCGGAAAAGAAAAAAGGTCCCGAAGGACCTTTGCGCGCGCGACCGAACTACGGCGTGACTTCTAAGGTCACGTCGCGGACGGCCGCTCCATAAGTACGATCATGGTTTTGCGCACGAGTCTTGCTCCAAAGCTACGGAATGGGTGATGACATGCGCACGTTAACCCGTCAAGGCGCGCCTTGTCGCAAGGATGTGCCTTTTCGGGGCGGTGTGACCTTACCGGAGTTTCACGTGACAGGGGCAGGTTTTCCCCTCCACGGTCGCGCTCTCGCAATCCAGGAGCGCCCTAGTGTTCGGTCGGCGTGAATTTCTAGTTGGCGCGGCGGCGCTTGGTTTCGCCGGAAAGGCGTCCGCCACGGTGCTGTCTTCGCTTGGGAAACGGGCAATGCGGCCGGCTTCCGCTCGGTGCTGGGCCATCGGTTCGACGACCAGACCACGGTCGTGCTGCTGAACAATACCAGCATCAGCCAGAGAGCGATGGACGAGTTCGCCTACAGCCTGTTCGGGACCGTCTAGGCTTCCAGCGTTCGGGCCAACAGCTCCAGCGCCGCGACGGCGAACGCTTGCATGTTTCTGCCGCGATCGCCGTGTCCGGTCTCGATCGTCGTGCTGACCGAGGTCTCCTCGCCAACCACGGCGAAGCAGCAGTGGCCGGGCGCGTCGCCGTAGCGGTTGCCGTCGGGGCCGGCGGCGCCGGTCTCGGACAGGCCCCAGGTCGCCTTCAGGTTCTTGCGGGCCACGCGGGCCAGCAGCTCCGCATAGGGCTCGCTGGCCGAGCGCAGGCCGTCCATCGCCTTCTGCGGAATGTCCATCAGGGTCAGCCGCGCCCGGGCCGTATAGACGACCGCGCCGCCGACATAGAACTTCGACGCCCCTGGCACGGCCAGCAGCGCCGCCGAGATCAGACCGCCAGCGGAGGACTCGGCCACGGCGACGGTCTCGCCTCGGGCGATCAGGCGTTCGGCGACGCGTTCGGCGAGGGCGGCAAGGTCGGGCATCGAGTTTCCTTCGGACGTGGCGGTTCTCTCCATAGGGTAAGTCGCGAGGCGCAACCACGGACTCTGGTGACGCTCGACGATGAAGGCCCTATGTTCAATGAGGACCTGCTCACAGCGCCGCAACGGTCACGGAGCGCTAATCCGCTCCCAGTCGGGCGTCTGGTTGCGGAACCAGGTCAGCTGGCGCTTGGCGTAGCGGCGCGTTTCCTGCCTTGCCGCCTCCAGCGCCTGCTCCAGCGTGGTCTCGCCGCGAAGGTGGGCCGCGAACTCGCGATAGCCGACGGCCTTGAGCGCGGGGAAGGACGGGTCCAGCCCGCGCGCCTCCATCGCCCGCACCTCGTCCAAGGCGCCATGCTCGAGCATGACCGCCAGGCGGGCGTCGCAGCGGGCGTAGAGCTCGGCGCGGGGCGGATCGAGCACCAGGCCCTTCCAACTGCCGGGCGCAAGGGCGGGCTTGGTGTCGGTCTGCCAGGCGGTGAGGGACTTGCCCGTGGCGATGGCCACCGCATGGGCCCGCACGAGACGCTGTCGGTCGCCGACCTCGATGCGGGCTTCGGCCTCCGGATCGAGCGGCTTCAGGATCTCTCGGAACTCCGCCTCGCCTCGGGCCGCGTAGAGCAAGCCCGAGATTTCCCGCTGGGTCTCGGGCACCGGCGGCACGTCGGCTAGGCCATGGGTCAGCGCCCGGAAATAGAGCCCCGTGCCGCCGACCACGATCGCCGGATTACCCCGCGCGGCGATCTCCGAGAGTGCGGTTGTGGCGGCCTCCAGCCAACGCCCGACCGACCAGCCCACGGCCGCGTCCACGACGCCAAACAGGTGATGCGGGGCGCGAGCGACTTCCTGGGGCGAAGGGCCGGCCGTCAGCACGCGCAGACCGGCGTAGATCTGCATGGAGTCGGCGTTGACGATCTCGCCGCCCATCCGCTCGGCCAATTGCAGCGCATAGGCCGACTTGCCGCTTGCGGTCGGGCCCGCGATCAGCCAGATGCGGGGCGCGATGTCCGAACTCTCCACCATTCCGACCGTCCTCACCATCGTCGGGGCGAACCGCGACGCCTACGCAGAAGCCGTTTCGCGCGTCGAACGCCTGCTGTCCATAAGCCATAGCGCACTCGGCCCGACCGCCTGCGATTTCCTGCTGCCCGCCGATGGCAAGGTCCAGGCGAAGGCCAAGGTGATGGGCTTTCCGGGCGAGGGGACGTCGCTGTCGGATCTAGCGGTCGACTTCGCCTTCCAGCCGGCGGAGAACCGCCGCAAGCGCCTGCTGATCGCGGACATGGACTCGACGATCATCAACGTCGAATGCCTGGACGAGCTGGCCGACTTCGCGGGCGTGAAGGCGCAGGTTTCGGAGATCACCGAGCGGGCGATGCGCGGCGAACTGGCCTTCGAAGGCGCGCTGCGCGAGCGGGTCGGGATGCTGAAGGGGCTGTCGGTCGATGCGCTGCAAAGCTGCTACGACCAGCGTGTTCAGCTGAACCCCGGGGCGCGGACCCTGGTCTCGACCATGGCCCAGAACGGCGCGCGCTGCGCCCTGGTCTCGGGCGGCTTCACCTTCTTCACGAGCCGAGTGGCTCAGGCGGCGGGGTTTCACCTCAACCGCGCCAACACCCTGATCGAGCAGGACGGCGCCCTGACCGGCGAGGTCGGCGATCCGATCCTTGGCAAGGAAGCCAAGCTGGCCGCCCTGCGCGAGGAGACGGCGGCCTTGGGCCTGACCCCCGCCGACGCCCTGGCGGTCGGCGACGGCGCCAACGACCTGGCGATGATCGAGGCCGCGGGCCTGGGCGTCGCCTACCGCGCCAAGCCGATCGTCGCGGCCCAGGCCGACGCCAAGGTCGATCACACCGACCTGACGACCTTGCTCTACTTTCAGGGCTACCGCGCCGAGGAGTTCGCCCAGTGAGTTTCCCGCGCCGCGTCGACGCCGTGGTCTTCGACATGGATGGGCTGCTGCTGGACACCGAGATCGTCTATCGCGCGGCGATGATCGAGGCGGCGACCGTCTTCGGCGTCCAGTTCACCGGCGAGACCTACGCCTCGATGGTCGGCAAGACCAATCCCGAGTGCGCTGTTATGCTTCGGGAGCTCTATGGCGAGACCTTCCCGGCGCAGGCCTATTTCGAGCGGGTCTGGGCGGATGTCGAAGACCTGCTGGAAGCCGAGACCAAGCTGAAGGCCGGGGTGGTCGAGATCCTCGACTATCTCGACGATCGCGGCCTGCCGCGCGGCATCGCCACCTCGAACGGCTTGGCCGCGGTCGAACGCTATCTGGGGCGCTTTGATCTGCTGCATCGGTTCAACGCCGTCGTGGCGCACCATGACGTCACCCGTCACAAGCCCAATCCCGACCCCTATTTGCTGGCGGCCCAGCGCATTGGCGTGGACCCTAGCTACTGCCTGGCGCTGGAAGATTCGCACCCCGGCGTCCGCGCCGCCCACGCGGCCGGGATGATGACGGTGATGGTGCCCGACATCCTCGATCCGAACGAGGAGATGCACGACAAGTGCGTGCATATCGCCGACAGCCTGCATCACGTGATGGACCTGCTGAAGGCGTCGACCTGAGCCCCTTACGGGCGGGGCGCTCTTGTAAAACCGGGGCGCGGCGCGGATATGAGGGCTCGCAACACGAGGCCTGACTGACGTGACCGGCGTAACTCCCGCTACCCTCGACGACGCCCGCGCGGCGCTGGACCGTATCCGCGACCCGATCAGCGGGCGAGGGCTAGCGGCCGCCGGACTGGTGCAGGGACTGGTCGTTCGCAACGGCCGCGCCGGCTTCATGCTGGAGGTGCCCGCCAGCCAGGCCGCCACCTACGCCCCGGTGCGCGAGGCCGCCGAAAAGGCCCTGGCCGCGCTCCCGGGCGTCGACGTCGCCCAGGTGGTGCTGACCGCTCAGGCCGCCGAGGGCGCGACCCGGGTGCGCAAGGGCGCCAAGGTCTCGGAGGATCCGCAGGCCCGCATGGTCCCGCCGCCCGAAGCCGAGAAGCCCGCCCACGTTCGCCACGTGATCGCCGTGGCCTCGGGCAAGGGCGGCGTGGGCAAGTCCACTGTCTCGACCAACCTCGCCGTCGCCTTCGCCCAGCAGGGCCTGCGCGTCGGCCTGCTGGACGCCGATGTCTATGGTCCCTCGGCGCCGAAGATGATGGGCGTCGATGGCGACCCGCTGTTCGAGAACGAGAAGCTGCAGCCGCTGGAAGCCCATGGCGTCAAGCTGATGTCGATCGGCTTCATTGTCGACGAGGGCAAGGCGATGATCTGGCGCGGGCCGATGGCCTCGTCGGCCGTCCGTCAGATGATCCACGACGTCGCGTGGGGCTCGGAGAAAGAGCCGCTGGACGTGCTGGTCGTCGACCTGCCGCCCGGCACCGGCGACATCCAGCTGACCCTGGTCCAGAAGCTGCGCATCGACGGCGTCGTGCTGGTGACCACGCCGCAGGAGATCGCCCTGATCGACGCCCGCCGCGCCGCGGTGATGTTCGAGAAGACCGCGACGCCGATCCTGGGGCTGATCGAGAACATGGCCTTCTTCGCCGATCCCTCGACCGGCGCGCCGATCCCGATCTTCGGCGAGGGCGGGGGCGTGGCCGAGGCCGAGCGCCTGAAGGTCCCGCTGCTGGGCCGCGTGCCGATCGAGATGGGCGTGCGGATCGGCGGCGACGAGGGCTCGCCCGCCGTGGTCAGCGAGCCCAAGGGCCAGGCCGCCCAGGTGTTCGTCGCCGCGGCGAAGGCGCTCTGGAAAGCCGTCGGATAGGCCACGAAAAAGCCCGCCAGGATCGTTCCCGGCGGGCTTTCCATTGAGCCGTTGGCGGCGCTTAGAAGCTGTAGCGCGCGCCGGCCGACAGGACGACGGCCGAGCCGGTGACGTCACCCTTCAGGCGAGCGGTCGAGCTGGTCGCCGTCACGTCGGTGCGGTTGATCTCGCTGTCGTCGAAGCTGATGTAGCTGATCGCGGCGTCGAGCTTGAGGTTGTCCTTCGCCGCCCAGGTGGCGCCCGCGGCGTACATCATGCGATCGCCGTCCGGCACGCGAGCGGTGCGGCCGACGTCCGGCGTCGGGGTCGGGTCGTACTGGACGCCGGCCCGCAGGGTCAGGCGCGGCGAGGCTTGGTAGTCGACGCCCGCGGCGTAGGTCGTCACGTCCTTGTAGTTCTGGACGCTGGTCGAGCCGCCGCCCGGGAAGCTGACGCGGATGGCGTCGAACTCACCCCAGCCGACGCGGCTGACCTGGGCGTTCAGGGTCCACTGGTCGTTCACCGCCCAGCGCGCGCCGACATTGGCGATCCAGGGCAGGGTGATCTTGGCCTGACCGTCGACCGAGAAGTTGTTGGCGGCCGGGATCGGGGCCAGCAGGCCCGAGACGGCGACCGTACCGTCGAGCTTCTGGTCGATCTTGGAGCGGTAGCTGGCGCCGATTGTCAGGCTCTTGGACGGGTGCAGCTGGGCGCCCACGGTGTAGCCATAGGCCCAGCCGTCGCCCTTCAGCGACTGGTGGCCGTCAGGCTGCAGCGGCGAGATGTTGGGCAGGGCGTTGGTCAGTTCGGCGTCGGCGTACAGGGCCGTGAAGCCGACGCCGAGGTCGAGCATGTCGTTGACGCGATAGGCGACGACGGTGTCGATGTTGATCGTGCGCAGGTGCGACTTCAGCGCGTCATAGCGGGTGAAGCTGTCGGGGTTGTACTCGGTGGTGAAGTTGTAGGGGGCCGAGACGGCCATGCCGAGCGACAGCTTGTCGTTGATCTTGAACGCGCCGCCCAGGTTCGGAACCACGCCGTCATTGATCGGGTCGAAGGCCGTGCCCGCGCCGCCGATCGGCGTGGTCAGGCCGGCCGGCGGGACCGGACGCGTGATGGTCGAGCCGTTGTTGACGACCTTGGAGTTGACCTGGATCGCGTTGACGCCCAGGGCGACCTCGCTGCGGTCGATGCCCGCGATCGAGGCGGGGTTCCACCACAGGCTGCCGACGCCCTTGTCGGCTGCTTCGCCCGAATAGGCGCGACCTGTGCCGCGCACCGACTGTTCTTGCAGATAGAAGGCGGAGGCCGACGCCTGGGTGGCGGCGGCGAGGGACACGAGGGCGACGCCGGCGGCGAGGCGGTTACGCGTAAAAGACATGGGACTGACGACCTTGTTAAATTTCGAGGCTCGTCGATCACCCGACGGCGCCTTTGGGCGCCGCTTTAACGCACCTGCGGTAAGAATGTTGCCCTAAATTGATCGAGGCGTGAATTTTGTCAGTTTCGTTAAAGATCTGGGGCCGCGAAGGCCCCAGATCAATCGTTGTTATGTCAAAACTATGCTTCTAGCCTGACAATTGAGCGCGAATGCTTACGCTGGGTCAGCCGCCCGCCATCTTTCGGAAGAACTTCTGACCTTGCTCGCCGCCGTTGAAGTAAGCCTTCTGGCCAGCCTCGTCGGTGATCTTGTCCCAGCTGTCGCGAACCTCTTCCGCCGACAGACCGCCTTCGCCCAGATAGACGCCCTCGGTCTCGTAGATGCGCGAGAGCGCGAAGGCGCCGGCGCCGGCGGTCAGGATCGCGCCGGTCGGAGCCTCCTCCGAGCAGAGATAGACGACGCCCGGCGTGACATATTCCGGCGCCAGCTTGGCCAGCACTTCGGGCGGCATCAGGCCCTCGGTCATGCGGGTGGCCGCGACCGGGCTGATGGCGTTGATCTTCACGTCGTTCTTGGCGCCCTCGAGCTTGAGGGTGTTCATCAGGCCCAGCACCGCCATCTTGGCCGCGCCGTAGTTGCTCTGGCCGAAGTTGCCGTACATGCCCGACGACGAGGTCGTCACGACGATGCGGCCGTAGTTCTGGGCCTTCATGATGTCCCAGACCGCCTTGATCGGCTTGAAGGTGCCGAACACGTGCACCTGCATGACCAGCTCGAAGTCGGCCAACTCCATCTTGGTCAGGGTCTTGTCGCGCAGGATGCCGGCGTTGGCGATCAGGATGTCGATCCGGCCCCAGGCATCCATGGCCTGCTTGACCATGTGGGCGACGCCGGCGTCATCCGTGACCGACGAGCCGTTGGCGATGGCTTCGCCGCCGAACGCCTTGATTTCCTCGACCACCTTCTGGGCCGCCTCGGACGAGCCGCCCGAGCCGTCGACGCTGCCGCCCAGGTCGTTGACGACCACCTTGGCGCCGCGGCGCGCCAATTCCAGGGCGTGCTGTCGGCCAAGGCCGCCGCCGGCGCCCGTTACGATCGCCACCTTGCCGTCGAAGCGGATGTCCGCCATGCCGAAGTCTCCCTCAAACGCGTGTTTGGTTTGGCCGTGTTGTGCGGCGCGGGACAGGGGAGGTCAAGGGGAGGGGGCTCCAATCCTCCCCCCAGCGGGGGAGGTGGCGCGAAGCGCCGGAGGGGGAAGTCCGGCTGACCCGGCTTCTTCCCCCTCCGTCGCCTCTTCGAGTCGACACCTCCCCCCCGCTGGGG
>NZ_LSJA01000343.1 GCF_001556515.1 Caulobacter sp. CCH9-E1
TTCGGTCAGGATGACCAGGGCGTCGGCGCCCTCGGCGGCTTCGTAGGCGCCGGCCCTGAAGTCGACGCCGTCCAGCATGTGGGCGGCCTCCTTGGCGCCTTCCGGATCGAAGGCTTGGACCTTGGCTCCCATGGCCTGCAGGGCCGGCAGGATGTCGAGGCTGGGCGCGTCGCGCATGTCGTCGGTGTTGGGCTTGAAGGTCACGCCCAGCACCCCGATCGTCTTGCCGGCCAGGTCGGTCGAGCCGATGGCGTCGGCGACCTTCGTGGCCATGGCCTTCTTGCGCGCGTCGTTGACCTCGACCGTGGTCTCGATCAGCCGCGTCGGCGCGCCGTACTGCTGGGCGGTCTTGACGAGCGCGATGGTATCCTTCGGGAAGCAGCTGCCGCCATAGCCGGGGCCGGCGTTGAGGAACTTGCCGCCAATGCGCTTGTCGAGACCGATGCCCTTGGCCACCGACTGGACATCGGCGCCGACCTTCTCGCAGAGGTCGGCCATCTCGTTGATGAAGGTGATCTTCATCGCCAGGA
>NZ_LSJA01000344.1 GCF_001556515.1 Caulobacter sp. CCH9-E1
CTCGTGTCATCCCGGAAGCCTCGCAGAGGCTATCCGGGACCCAGGGGTTGCAAGAGTGCTGCGCGCACCGCCCCTGGGTCCCGGCTCTTCGCTTCGCTACGGCCGGGATGACACGCCATTATTGAGGTTCAAGAACCATGCTCCCGCCCAACCCCGCGCGCGGCGAGGTCGTCGTGACCCTGGCCGGCGCGCCGCGACGCCTATGCCTGACCCTGGGCGCCCTGGCGCGCATCGAGGCCGCGCTTGACCTGTCCGACTGGTCGCAGCTGCCCGACCGCATCGCCACGCTGAGCGCCGCCAACCTCTTCGCCGTGCTGGCCGCCTTGCTGGAGGGCGGCGGCGAGGCGCCGGAGATCGCCGCCCGCGCCACGGTCCCGGAGGCCGCCTCGGCCCTGGCCGTCGCCCTCGCGGCCTGCGGATGAGCGCTTGGAGCGCGCCGCTGCGCCTGGCGCTCAGCCTGGGCCTGCCGCCCGAGGCCTTCTGGCGGCTGTCGCTGAAGGAGTGGCGCGCGCTGACCGAGGCGCCGCCCGCGCCCGTGCTCAGCCGCGCCGACCTCTTCGCCCTGATCGCCCGCTATCCTGATGAGGAGATCCCCGCATGAGCTTCGACCCAGACGGCCTTTCGGCTGTTCCTGCCCGCGCCGCCGAGGCCGCCGCCGCGCTGGACAGCCTGAAAGCCCCAGCCGAGCGGGCCGCGCGCTCGATCGACGAGGCCTTCGCTCGCGCCGGCGCGTCGCTGGTCAAGTCCTTGGCCCGCGCGGCTTCGGACGGCCAGGTGTCGCTGGCCGAATTGGCGCGCGCGGTGCTGGGCGCGGCCGGGGCGGCGTTGAAGGGCGGAGGATTGGGCGAGGCGCTGTCGAAGAGCTTTGCCGGCGCCCGGGCTGATGGCGGCCCGGTGCTGCCGGGCGGCGCCTATCTGGTCGGCGAGCGGGGGCCGGAGGTGTTCCGCCCGGCCTCCGCGGGAAGCATCGAACCGGTCGGAAGCGGCGGGGTGTCGGTAACGATCAATGTCCAGGGCGGAGAGGCGTCGGGCCTGGTC
>NZ_LSJA01000345.1 GCF_001556515.1 Caulobacter sp. CCH9-E1
GCATCACCTGAGCCGCGTCGCGGGTGTTGGCGAACTGCTGCAGGCAGCGGCCCATCTGGTCTTCGAAACCACCGGCGGCCGAAGCGGCCTGAGCCACGAAAAAGCTGCCGGCGATTCCCGCGGCAATAGCGATCGGATATTTCATCCCGCTGCTCCTAGTAGTGTTTCTACGTCCTGTGGACGATGCGCCAACTGGACGCAGGAGCAGACTCTCAGAAGGCAGTTAATATATTCTAAGTCGCATAAGAATATTCGGGATTTACTTCCAGGTAACCATGGCGGCTGGAACGGCAAGAGCCATTGCTAGTTGGGATACTCCTTAGAATCCCGCTCGCGGACGCTGCGACCAAACGCCCATTTCGACGCTTTCGGGCGTATTTATCTCGAATTCCTTTTAACCAAGTCAGAGTCTGTTAGGACTCTATCTGGATTATCTCCCTTCAGTTTGGCGACCCGTGGGCACGGGCCGCTGGTTGGAGGGGACCTACGATGAAACGCCTTCGTCTCGTCGATCTGCCGTTGATCATTAAGATCGGCTTCGCGCCGGCTTTCGCGCTGCTCATGCTGGCCCTGATGGCCGGCGGAGCCATTATTGTTCAGAAGAGCCAGTCGGCTGCGCTGAAGCAGGTCGTCGAGAACGACATGCGCCAGAACATGGAGATCCAGAAGATCTCCAAGCGCATCTCGAACATCAACGGCGAACTGTTCGTCGTCATGACCCACAAGGCCGGCAATATCGACGTCGACAAGAATGACGCTCGGATGTCCGCCGTCCTGGCCGAGACCGACGCGGTCAAGAAGGACTTGATCGCTCTGAAGAGCAAACTGCCGGCCAACGAGCAGCCCAAGATCAACGAGCTGATCAAGTCGCTTGAGGAATGCCGCAGCGCCATCGACACCGTCAGCGGGATGATCGGCGTCGACTTCGGCATGGCCGCCGGCTTCATCGCCCCGTTCGAAGAACAATACGCCAAGATGACGGGCGTGCTAGACCAGGTGGTCGCCGCCGCCAACGCGCGCGTGGCCAAGGAGACGGCCAAGCGTCAGGCCGAAGCCACCGCCGCGATGAGCGTCACCATCATTCTGTCGCTGGTCACCCTGGCCGCCGTCGGCGCTCTGGCGTTCCTGACCGTGATGACGACCCGCAAGTCGATCAACGACATCGCCGGCGCCACCGACAAGCTCTCCAAGGGCGACAACAGCATCGACCTGGAAAAGATGACGCGCCGCGATGAGCTGGGCGCCATCGTGTCGGCCCTGAAGGTCTTCCGCGACAACCAGCTGCACCTTGAGCAACTGCGCGCCGAGCAGGAAAAGTCGGCCGCTCTGACCGCCGACGAGCGCCGCGCCAAGGAGGCCGCCGCCGCCGCCGCCGCTCAGGAAAGCGCGCTGGTGGTCACCAGCCTGGCCGAGGGCCTGGAGAAGCTGGCCTCGGGCGACCTGACCTTCCGCGTCAGCGCTGAATTCCCCGGCGACTATCGCAAGCTGAAGGACGACTTCAACGCCGCCATGGGCTCGCTGCAGGAGACGATGAAGGTCATCGCCGCCTCGACCGACGGCCTGCGCACCGGCGCCGACGAGATCGCCCACGCGTCCGACGACCTGTCGCGCCGCACCGAGCAACAGGCCGCCAGCCTGGAAGAAACCGCCGCCGCCCTGGACCAGCTGACCGCGACTGTTCGTCGCACGGCCTCGGGCGCGCGCCAGGCTTCGGACGTTGTCTCCACCACCCGTGGCGAAGCGACGCATTCCGGCCAGGTTGTGCATCAGGCAGTCTCCGCCATGGGGGAGATCGAGAAGAGCTCGGGCCAGATCAGCCAGATCATCGGCGTGATCGACGAGATCGCCTTCCAGACCAACCT
>NZ_LSJA01000346.1 GCF_001556515.1 Caulobacter sp. CCH9-E1
CCCCGCCGCCACGATGGTCGCTGGCCACGCGCCCTTTCCTCGCGACGAGGTGGGTCAAGCATACGGGCGGTTTCAACGCGGATGATCCGGCGGCGTGTAAAAGTCGGAAGCGATTGATTTTGCTCGGTTCGATTCCGGATACGCGGATCACAGAGCGCCACGAACGCTCGTAAAAGTTCCTCCCCCGTGACACGGGGGAGGTGTCGCGGAGCGACGGAGGGGGCGAGCTGGAGGTCGGCCGCGTTGGCCCCCTCCGGCCCTCTGGGCCAC
>NZ_LSJA01000347.1 GCF_001556515.1 Caulobacter sp. CCH9-E1
CTGGCTTGGCCGAGCTGGCCCCCTCCGGCCCTCTGGGCCACCTCCCCCGCGGCGCGGGGGAGGAACTTTTCATCAAAGCGGCGCGCAGGCCGTTTCCATCCAGGCCCGAACCTCCGGCTCCACCCGAGGCCCGATCTCGCGCAGCACGCGGGCGTGATAGGCGTCGAACTGGGCGATCTCCTCAGGCGTCAGCAGCGATTTGTTGATCAGGCGCCGGTCGATGGGCGCGAGCGTCAGAGCCTCGAAGCGGCGCATGGGGCGCTCGCCGCCCGGCACGTCCTCGGCCGGCATGACGACCTCGAGGTTCTCGATGCGGATGCCGTATTCGCCGTCCTTGTAGTAGCCGGGCTCGTTCGAGACGATCATGCCGGGCTGCAGGGCGATGGTGTTGGGCGCCTTCGAGATGCGCTGCGGACCCTCGTGGACCCCCAGATAGACGCCGACGCCGTGACCGGTGCCGTGGTCGTAGTCCAGGCCGTGCGCCCACAGCGCCGCCCGGGCGAAGGCGTCGATGGCCGAGCCGGTGGTGCCGGCCGGGAAGCGCAGGCGAGCGATGGCCAGGTGGCCCTTCAGCACTAGCGTGTTGCGCTGGACCATCTCGGCGGTCGGCTCGCCGATCGCCACCGTGCGCGTCACGTCGGTGGTGCCGTCCAGGTACTGGCCGCCGCTGTCGACCAGCAGCAGCGAACCCATCTTGGCCCGCTCGTTGCTGCGCTCGGTCGGACGGTAGTGGGGCAGGGCGCCGTGGCCGTTGGCCGCGCCGATGGTGTCGAAGCTGAGGTCCTTCAGCACGCCCGTGGCCTCGCGGAAGGCCTCGAGCTTGGCGACGGCTTCCTTCTCGTCGGGCGGATTGACCTGGCCCTCGGTGGCCAGCCAGTGCAGGAAACGCGTCAGGGCCGCGCCGTCGCGCCGGTGCGCCTCGCGCGCGCCGTCCAGCTCGACCGCGTTCTTGCAGGCGCGGGGCAGGGTGCAGGGGTCCATGGCGCGCACGATCTTGGCGCCGGCGGCGGCCAGGGTGTCGAAGTACCAGGCCGAGGATTGGGCCGGATCGACGACGACGGTCTTGCCGGACAGATCGCCCAGCGCCTCGGCCAGCTTGTCCGGCGTTTCCAGCGAGACCTGGTTGCCCAGCCAGGCCGGGAGGTCCGGAGTCACCTTGGCCGGTTCGATGAACAGTCGCGCCGTCCCGTCGGCGTTCAGGATGGCTTGCGACAGAGGCAGGGGCGAGCGGATGACGTCGCCGCCCCGCACATTGAACAGCCAGGCGATCGACGCCGGCGCCGTGATCACCGCCGCTTCGCCGCCGAGCGCGGCCACCGACGCGCCGACCCGGGCGCGCTTGGCGTTGGACTCCTCGCCGGCGTACTCGATCGGCTGGGGGACGATCGGGGCCATCGGCTGGGCGGGACGCGCCTCGCCCCAGGCCTGATCGACCGGGTTGGCGGCGACGGGCTTCAGGGTCGCGCCGGCGCGGGTGGCGGCGGCCTTCAGGCTCTCCAGCGCGGCGGGGCTATGCAGACGGGCGTCGTAGCCGATCACCGCGCCGTTCGAGACAGTTTCCAGATAGGCGGGGACGCCGCCCTCGACGAGGTCGCGGATCTCGAACACGTCCTGATCGACCTGCTCGCGGACCTGCAGGGTGTAGCGGCCGTCGACGAACACGGCGGCGCGGTCCTTGAGGATCACGCCGGCCCCGGCCGAGCCGGTGAAGCCGCTGGCCCAGGCCAGCCGGTCATTGGCGGCGGGCAGATATTCGTTCTGGTGCTCGTCCTCGTGCGGCACCAGGAAGCCGTCCAGCCCCTGCGCCGCCATGGCCTGGCGGATCAGCGGGACGTGCTTGGGGCCGAAGGAGGGATCGGTGGATTCGTCGAAGGTCTGGCGCATGGGGAGGATTTAGAGTCTGCCTGCTCAAACGCCAAGGGGACGTCCGTTCAGGACGTGGTCGAGACGGCCCTGTGCGTCTTGACGTCACATGGTCATGCTTGAAGGGGAATGAAACTGTGCCGCTCCACTCACGCGCGGAGCGCCCACCATGCAGGACTGTTGTTCTCACAAGATCGCCGGCCTGTCGCGCCGACAGGCGTTCGGCCTGATCGCGCTCGGCGGCGGCGTCAGCCTGCTGTCGACCCTGGCGCCGGGCGTGGCCCGGGCGCGCGGCCATACCGACATGCTGCTGCTGACCTGCATGGATTACCGCCTGACCGAAGAGACGGTCGCCTACATGGACGGCCGCGGTCTTCGGGATAAGTACGATCACGTCGTGCTGGCCGGCGCTTCGCTCGGCGCCCTGACCGACAAGTATCCCAGCTGGGGCCAGACCTTCTGGAGCCATCTGGACGTGGCGATCACGCTGCATTCGATCCACAAGGTCATGGTGATCGATCACCGCGACTGCGGCGCCTACAAGGTGATCCTGGGCGCCGAGGCCGTCGATACGCCCGACAAGGAGCTGGCGGCCCACGCCAAGGAGCTCCAGGCCCTGCGCGCCGAGATCAAGCGCCGCCACGAGCACCTCGAGGTCGAGCTGGGCCTGATGTCGCTGGACGGCAAGGTCCAGGACATCGCCTGACCCGTCGGCTTAGGGCCGCTGCAGCACCAGCGTCGCCCAGGCGTCGCGGTGGATGCGGCTCTTCACCTTGAAGCCGCGCGACAGGTAGGCGGCCTTGACCATTCGCTCCTGGGTGCGCAGCAGGCCAGACAGAATGACCGTGCCGCCGGGGACCAGGGCGCGCTTGATGTCCTGGGCCAGGCTGATCAGCGGCCGGGCCAGGATGTTGGCGAAGACGAGGTCATAGGGCGCGTTCTCCGCGACCAGGCGGTGGCCCAGGCCCGAGGCGTGGACGAAGCGCGCATTGGCCTTATTGACCTGCGCGTTTTCCTTGGCGATCCGGACGCTGGGCTTGTCGATGTCGGTGCCGACGGCCAGCTTCGTGCCGGTGCGGGCGGCGGCGATGGCCAAGAGGCCCGTGCCGGCGCCGACGTCCAGCACCTTGTTGAACTTCCGCGCCTTGATCAGGCGGTCATAGGCCTGCAGGCAGCCGACGGTGGTGCCGTGGTGGCCGGTGCCGAACGCCGCGCCGGCCTCGATGCGCAGATTGACCGTGCTGGCCGGCAGGCGGCCGCGATCGTGCATGCCGTAGACGAAGAAGCGGCCGGCGCGCACCGGCGGCAGGCCCGACAGCGCCATGGCCAGCCAGTCGGCGTCGGCCAGGGTGTCGCGGGTGACCTTCAGATCGTAGTCGGCCAGCAGGGCCATCAGGCCGTCGTCTTCCTCCTGGGTGGTGGGGAAGGCGTCGATGCGCCAGACGTTCTTGTCCTCATCCTCTTCGAGGATCGAGTAGGTCGCGCCTTCCAGGCCGGGATGGTTGTCGATGGCGTCGGCGGCGGTCTCGGCGTCGGCGCGCGCGCCGCGGGCGACGATCTGCTGGGGCGTATAGTCGGTCATGCCGCTCCGTTAGCGGCAAAGCCGCCGAAAAGCGAGCCTTCAGCGCTAGGGATTGATCCCGGCGAAGACGGTCGGCGTCGGCGCGCGGGGCGGGTCCTCGGGCAAGGACACGTTGAGGATGTCTCCTTGCGCGGAGGCCCAGCGCGTTTCGTCGGAGGACGGCGGCGGTGTGGCCGGACCGTGCTGAGCTGGAACATAGGGCGGAAGCTCCGGCGCGGGCGGCGGCTCGTAGTCCGCGTACTGGATCGCCGGCTGTTGGTCGCGCGCCGGCTTCAGGGCGTCCGTGCCGATCACGTAGTCCGGGACCTTGCCGGTCGGCCAGGCGATCGGCTCGGCCTCGGCCATGAGCGGACGCTCGACGCGCTCCATCTCGGGCACGTAGGGGCCGTCCTGCGGACCCATCTGCATGAAGACGCCCGCCAACAGGCCGGCGACCGCGAAAGAGGGCGCGCCGTAGGCCACGGGGCGTGTGAGGGCGAAACCCTTCAGGCGGTCGAGGATCAGGTCCAGGCGTTCCATGTCGCTAGAGCGCGCGACAACCGCTTTGGTTCGCTCGCCGCGGAACGCCTGAAAGGGATTTGGGGCTGAAAAAACTCAGTTCAAGAATTGGCGGGCGGCGAATTATGCGCCGTTTTAAGCGCCCTTCGCGGGTTTCCCGCTTTCGAAAGGGTCCATCGATGACACCATTCGCGCAGTCATTCTTTCATGGCGCCAAGGCGGACCTGAAGGAGGGCGATTTGCTCGGGATCGGCTATGCGTCCAACTATGGCCAGAGAAGGTCGGCGGCCTACGTCTACCTGACCGCAACCTTGGACGCGGCCGTATGGGGCGCGGAGCTGGCTGTCGGGGACGGCCCCGGCCGTATTTATGTCGTCGAACCCACGGGGCCGCTGGAAGACGATCCCAACCTGACCGATCAGAAATTTCCAGGCAATCCCACCCGCTCGTACCGCACTCGCGATCCCTTGCGGATCATCGGCGAGGTCGTGCACTGGCGGCGGCATTCCCCAGAGCAACTCCAGGCGATGAGGGCTGGTCTGGCTGAACTCGACCGCCTGGGCGTCGGGGCGATCGAGGACTGAGAGGCTTCACGCCTTCTCGACGAAGCTGTCGATGACCTTCTTCTCGCCGGCCTTGTCGAAGGCCACGGTCAGCTTGTTGCCCTCGATGCCGGTGACCTTGCCGTAGCCGAACTTGACGTGGAACACCCGGTCGCCACGCGCATAGGCGCTGTTGGTCGGGGCCGAGACGGCGACCAGCCGGCCTTCGCCTTCGATCGGCGCCGAGCGGGCGGACGAGCCGGCGCGGACGCCGCCTCCGCGCCAGGATCCGCCGCGTTCGGCGAAGCCCGAGGTGCGCTCCTGGGCCCGCTTCCAGCCGGGGCTGTCGTAGCTGCCAGCCTGGAAGGCGCTTGTGCCCGGATCGTCCCAACGCGAGGCGGCCGTCGACTGCATGCCCGGGCCGCCGCCGTAATAGCCGGTCTCCGACGCCGCATCGACGTGGGCGATCGGCAGCTCGTCGACGAAGCGGCTGGGCAGCTGGCTGGTCCAGCGGCCGTAGACCTGGCGGTTGGCCACGAAGCTGATCCGGGCCTCCTCGCGGGCGCGGGTGATGCCGACATAGGCCAGGCGGCGCTCTTCCTCGAGGCCCTTCTCGCCCTTGTCGTCCATGCTGCGCTGGCTGGGAAAGACGCCTTCCTCCCAGCCGGGCAGGAAGACCAGCGGGAACTCCAGGCCCTTGGCCGAGTGCAGGGTCATGATCCAGACGGCGTCGCCGGTGGCCTCGCGGTCGAGGTCCATGACCAGCGACACGTGCTCCAGATAGGCTTCGAGCGTATCGAACGCGCCCATCGACTGGACCAGTTCCTTCAGGTTCTCCAGCCGCGTCTGGCTGGTCGGGCCCTTGTCCAGGCGCAGGGCGTCGGTATAGCCGCTCTCCTCCAGCACCGTCTCCAGCAGGCGCTGATGGTGCAGGGTTCCGACCATCGAGCGCCAGCGATCCAGGTCGCGGATGAAGTTGCTCAGCGCGGTGCGGGTGCGGGCAGGCAGGTCGTCGCCGCCGATGATCACGCGGGCGGCCTCGACCGTCGAAATCCCTTCCAGGCGGGCGATCTGCAGCAGCTTCTGCACCGAGGTGTCGCCGATGCCGCGCTTGGGCGTGTTGACGATCCGCTCGAAGGCCAGATCGTCATCCGGCGACTGGATCAGCCGCAGATAGGCGTGGGCGTCGCGGATCTCGGCCCGTTCGAAGAAGCGCGGGCCGCCGACCACCTTGTAGGGGATCTGCAGCATCACGAAGCGCTCTTCAAAAGCGCGCATCTGGAAGCTGGCGCGGACCAGGATGGCCATCTGGCTGTACTTGCGGCCGGCCTTCTTGGCGCGCTCGATCTCGTCGGCGATCAGGCGGCTTTCGGCCTCGCCGTCCCAGACGCCGCTGACCTTGACCTTCTCGCCGCCCTTGGCCGGGGTCCACAGGGTCTTGCCGAGGCGCCCCTTGTTGGCGGTGATCAGGCCCGAGGCGGCGGCCAGGATATGTTCGGTCGAGCGGTAGTTGCACTCCAGGCGCACGACCTTGGCGCCGGGGAAGTCGCGCTCGAAGCGCAGGATGTTGTCGACCTCGGCCCCGCGCCAGCCATAGATCGACTGATCGTCATCGCCGACGCAGCAGACGTTCTGGCGGCCCTGGGCCAAGAGGCGCAGCCACAGATACTGGGCGACGTTGGTGTCCTGATACTCGTCGACCATCACGTATTTGAAGCGGCGCTGGAACTCGTCCAGCACGTCGGGATGGCCGGTGAACAGGCTGATATTGTGCAGCAGGAGATCGCCGAAGTCACAGGCGTTCAGGATGCGCAGGCGCTCCTGGTACTGGCGATAGAGGGTGATGCCCTTGCCGTTGGCGAACTCGCCGGCCTCGCTGGTCGGCACGCGATCGGGCGTCCAGCCGCGGTTTTTCCAGCCGTCGATGATCTGCGACAGGATGCGAGGCGTCCACCGCTTGGCGTCGATGTTCTCGGCCTCGATCAGCTGCTTCAGAAGCCGTTCCTGATCGTCGGTGTCGATGATCGTGTAGTTCGACTTCAGGCCGATCAGCTCGGCGTGGCGGCGCAGGATCTGGGCGGCCACCGAGTGGAAGGTGCCCAGCCACCGCAGGCCCTCGGCCTCGGGACCGATGATGTGGGTGATCCGCTCGCGCATCTCGCGCGCGGCCTTGTTGGTGAAGGTGACGGCCAGCAGCTCCCAGGGGCGGGCGCGGCCGGTCGCCAGGATATGGGCCAGACGCGTCGTCAGCACGCGGGTCTTGCCGGTGCCGGCGCCGGCCAGGACCAGCAGGGGACCTTCGGTGGTCTCGACGGCCTCCCGCTGTTCGGGGTTCAGACCGTCCAGATAGCCGGGCGCGGCTCCCGCCGGGGGCCTGGCCCGGGCGAGATCGGAAATACGCGGAGCGGGGAGGTCGCCCGGGAATTCGTCCTGGAATTCTGGCGAGTCGGCGTCGGAATGCATGGGAACATATGTAGCACACGGAACGCGCCGCTTAAGCCCTAACCCGCCCGGTGGGGAACTCCCGATGCGTCGTGTCGTTGATCCGACAATGGAAATCACGCCCGCGGGCAGGGAGATCTGGGATGGCGGAAGAGACCAGCGGCAGCAGGGGCGGCAATAGCGCCCTGGCCTTCATCGTGGGCGGCCTGGTGGTGATCGTCGCCGTGCTCGCCTTCTTCATGTGGTCGGGCGGCATGTCGCCCAAGAAGCAGGTGGACGTAAACATCTCGGCCTCGGCGCCGAAGCTGCCCGAGGCGCCCGCGCCCAAGGCGCCGGGCGGGTGAGGTCTCCCGTGACCGCCACAGCGCGTCATGATCGGCGGCCTGAAGCCCGGCGCGACAGCGGCGGGTTTTGGGCGGTCGTGTTGGTTCTCGCGCTTCTGATCGGCGCGGTCTGGGGCGTTTGGCGGCTGGGCGTGATGGCGGGCGAGGGCGCTTCCTGGCGTCAGTCGCTGCCAAAGCTTCCCGAGGTCCTGCGCAAGACGCCGATGCCGAAGCCGCCGACCGTGCCGACGCAACGGCGACCGACGGTGGAGAAGGGCGTCTAGCCAGCGCTGTTCGCGGCTTGCTCCAGGGCGAACACGCGGCAGGCCGAGGCCAGGGCGCGATCCCCGCGCGCGTTGTCGATGCGCTGGATCAGCGCGGCCAGACTCCCACTCTCCTTGGCGGCCGCGCGTTCCAGCGCCGCCCAGAACTCGGGCTCCAAGGCCAGCGAGGTGGCGTGGCCGGCCAGGTTCACCGACCGCTTCTTCAAGCCAGCCAAAGCCTCAATCCTCGCGCCTGGCGCCGTCCAACTCGCGGCGCAGCTTTTCGGCGCGAGCGGCCTCGAGGGACTTTTCGGCCTTGGTGCGGCCGAACCGCGCCCGGTTTTCAGCGGCGCGCGCCTTGTCGTCGGCCTTGGCCTTGGCCTTGCGGGCTTGGTTCAGATTGACGACGTCGGCCATGGCGGCGGTTGCCTCGGAGCTTCTCGTTCCTGGAAGGTCATCCACCGAACGGGCCGACGACGCAACCCCCGGACCTCAAGCCTCAGGCGTCGTCCTTGGCCAGGGCGCGGGCGAGGGCGGGCCGGGCGTTGGCCCGCGCCAGCCAGTCGTCATAGGCCTTGTGCGGCGGCAGCATCTGGCGGGCGAACTGCAGCAGGCTGACGAACATGATGTCGGCGGCGGAGAAGGCGTCGCCCAGCAGCCAGGGCGAGCCTTCCAGCGTGGAGCGCAGCCGATCGTCCATGGCCTGGTACTGGGCCTTGTCCTGGTCGTCCTGCCGCTGTTTCCAGAGATTGGTCACGCACGGCTCCAGCACGCCGGCGTAGTAGGCCAGCCACGAAAGATAGGGGCCGCGCAGCGGATCGCCGACGACCGGACCCAAGCCGGCTTCCGGGAACTTGTCGGTCAGATAGAGCGCGATCGCCGCCGATTCCGTGATCAGCACGCCGTCGTCCAGCAGGGCGGGCACCTGGCCGTGAGGATGGGGGTTGGCCGGGTCGCGCGCGCCGGTGTTGCTGATGCTGCGGAAGATGTCGACCTTGCGGATCTCGTAGGGCGCGCCGAGCTCCTCCAGCAGCCAGATGAAGCGGGTCGAGCGCGAGCGCGGCGCGTGGAAAAGGGTCAGCATGGCGGCTTCATCCGTCTGTTTTGTTGATCAGAGCCCGCGTGGGCCCTGAACGCTAGGGTCGTCTTCCTCGATCCCGTATTTGGCAGCAGACCTCTCCATATTGACGGCTGGACAGAACCATCCGCCTATCCGCCGCGACAGCGCGGAGGCTCGAAGATGTACACGCTCTATGGTTCGCCCAGCACGGCCGGCACGGCCATCCACTGGATGCTGCTGGAGCTCGGCGTTCCGTTCGAGGTCAAGCTGCTGGACTTCGAGAAGGGCGAGCACAAGACGCCGGAATATCTGGCGCTCAACCCGGATGGCGTGGTGCCGACGCTGGTTGTGGACGGGAAGCCGGTGACCCAGATGGCCGCGCTCGCGACCTTGCTGGCCGAACGCCATCCGCAGGCTGGGTTCGCGCCGGCGGCGGGTTCGCCCGAACGCGCCGAGTACCTGAGCTGGAGCTTCTGGCTGGCCAACAGCTTCCAGCCGCATTTTCGCGCCTGGTTCTATCCGCACGAGCCGGCCGGCGGCGAGGCGCAGGAGGTGGTGAAGGCCGCCGCCAGGGCGCGGATCGAAGCCGGGCTGGCGCGCCTCGACGCCCATCTGGCGGATCGGGACCACATCGTTGGCGACGGCTTCACGACGGTGGACCTGCTGGCGACGATCCTGTGCCGCTGGAGCCGCAACATGCCCAGGCCCGCGACCGAGTGGCCGAACCTCAAGCGCTACCTCGACCGCATCCGCCAGCGTCCGGCGCTGCGCGAGGTCCATGCCCGCGAGGGGCTGACCGATTGGATTGACGGGTAGGGGTTACAACATGCTCCCCCGCGATGCGGGGGAGCTGTCGCGGAGCGACTGAGGGGGCAAGTGCT
>NZ_LSJA01000034.1 GCF_001556515.1 Caulobacter sp. CCH9-E1
GTAGGCCGCCGCCTCCGGCCGCGCCGGCCTACGAGTCGCGTGAGTTCGTGGTCTACTTCCCGTTCGATCAGTACGTCCTGACGACGGAAGCCCAGGCGGTGGTCCAGCAGGCCGCCGACTACGCCAAGGGCGGCGGCGCCACCCGCATCGTGGTGACGGGTCACACCGACACCTCGGGCTCGGACGCCTACAACCGCAGGCTCTCGGAGCGCCGCGCCAAGGCGGTGGCCGACGGTCTGGTGGGCATGGGCGTCAACGCCACGGCCCTGGCCGTCGACTGGAAGGGTGAAAGCGCTCCGGCCGTCGCCACCGGCGATGGCGTGAAG
>NZ_LSJA01000348.1 GCF_001556515.1 Caulobacter sp. CCH9-E1
ACCGCGAAACCCTTGCCGCTCTCGCCGGCGCGGGCGGCCTCGACCCCGGCGTTCAGGGCCAGCAGATTGGTCTGGAAGGCGATCTCGTCGATCACGCTGATGATGTTGGTGATTTCCTGCGACGAGCGTTCGATGGCGGTCATGGCCGCGACCGTCTGCTCGACCACCTCGCTCGAGCGCTCGGCGTCGTTGCGCGTGCGCGCCACCACGTCCGCGGCGCGCTTGGCGCCCGAGGCCGTCTGGCCCACCGTGGCGGTGATGTCGTCCATGGTCGAGGCGGTTTCCTGCAGGCTGGCGGCCTGACGTTCGGTGCGGCGCGCCAGGGATTGGACGGCGTCGGCGATCTGGTCGGAGCCCGCGCGAACCCCGTCGACCCGGCCTTCGATCACCGTCAGGGTGTCGGCCAGGCGGTCGGCGGCGGTGTTGTAGTCCGAGCGCAGAGCCTCGTAGGCCTCGGCGAATTTCGTATGCAGCCGCGCGGTCAGGTCGCCGCGCGCGAGATGCGAGAGGGCCTGACCCAAGGCGGCGATGGCCGCGTCGCGTTGCGCTTCGGCCTGCTTGTGCGCCTCCGCGTGGCTGAGGCGGCTCTCCTCTTCGGAGCGGCGGGCGCCCTCGGCGGCGTCCTGGGCGGCGCGCGCCTCGTCGAGGGCCTCCTTGGCCTTGGCGCGCTCGCCGCCGGCCACGGCGAACATGTGGTTCACGCTGGCGCTGACGGCGATCAGGGCGCCGGCTTCGACGATCAGGATCACCGCGTGGACGATCACGCGGCCCAGGCTGGCCGAACCGGGGAACACCGCCTGCGGCAGGAGATAGGTCAGGCCCAGGTGATGCACGGCGACGGTCGCGGCGGCGGCGGCGATCACCACCCCGTCGCAATAGACGACCAGCAGGGCCAGGGCGGCGAAATAGGCCATGTGCATGTCGGTTTGCCAGGCGTGACCGCTCATCGCCGCGACCAGCAGCGAGACCTGCGCCATCAGGGCCACCCCCACCAGCGCGCGGCCGGCCGAGCCCCTGCCCTTGCGCCAGGCCAGGGTCGCGCCGCCGGCGGTCATGATCGCCGCCACGGCCACCGCCAACACAGGCCCATGCACCGACAGGCGCGCGCCCAGCACCACGGGAACCATCGCCCAGGCCAACACCGCGATCAGCTTGCCGCCGACCTCGCGTTGCGCCTCCAGATTGGAAAAGACCAGCTTGAAGGGAGCTTTCATGGATTGGCTTCCGAAGAGATCGGGCGGGCGCACATCCCAGCCAGGGCCGGATCGAGCAGGAGAAGGGCGCCGGCCTCGCGCGCTCGGGCGGCGAGCCGGGCGGGATCGCCGCGCAGGATGACGATGAACGGCGCCCCGCCGGCGCCGGCGATATCGCCGGCCTCGCCCGCCGCGCCGAAGACCCGCGCCGTCGACCACCAGGGCGGGAACACCGCCGCGAGGCGATCCGGCGTCCGCGGCTGGGCCTCCACCGCCACGGCCGCGAAGAGGCTCAGAAGCACCCCGGCGACGCCCAGGGCGATCGAACCGGCGGCCGAGAACCGGCGCCCTTGCTCAACGGGCTCTGTCATCGGGGCCGAAATCAAGGCGGACACGCTCCTTAGCGCTGCGGACGGACAGGTCCGGACACGCAGGTCACGATTGCCCGGGCGTTGGTTGGCTAAGCCTTAACTTTAACGCCATGGCGACGCTTGGTCGCAGGCGCCTGGCCCCATTATGCGTAGGCATAGGGTCCGCCGCGCTCCAGGGCGCGCTGATAGGCGGGGCGCGCGTGGATCTTTTCGAGGAACGCCTTCACGTGCGGACGGCTGGCCGCGCCGGCCCGCTCGGCCCCGGCCTCCAGCGGGAAGCTCATGGCGATGTCGGCGGCGGTGAAGTCCTGGCCGGCGAACCACGGCGACTTGGAAAGCTCCGCCTCCCAGTAGTCGATATGAGTCTTCAGCTGCGGATCGACGAAGCCGGCCTGGGCCTTGGCGGCGACCGCGCGGACAATGGGCTTCATCAGCCCCGGCGCGCGGTTGGGCAGGGCCGAGAACACCAGCTTCAGCAAAAGCGGCGTCATGGCCGAGCCCTCGGCGTAGTGAAGCCAATAGGTATAGCGCAGGCGCTCGGGCGTCCCCGGGGCGGGAATGAGCTTTCCGCCCCCATGGACCCCGACGAGATACTCGATGATCGCGCCCGTCTCGGCGATGACCGTATCGCCGTCGGTGATCACCGGCGACTTGCCCAGCGGGTGGATCTTCTTCAGCTCCGGCGGGGCCAGCATGGTCTTCGCGTCGCGCTCGTAGCGCTTGACCTCGTAGGAAACGCCCAGCTCCTCGAGCAGCCACAGCACCCGCTGGCTACGAGAATTGTTCAGGTGATGGACGACGATCATGCAGCGCTTCTCCCCTCGCTATGCCTAAGAAATGACCAGCCGTTCAACGTTCGGCAAGGTTTGCCAAGTCTTGTGTCGCCCCAGTAGAGTTTGGGGGACTGGGATGGCCGGAGCGTTCAAGCGGCTTTCGCTTGCCGGAAAGCTTATGGCGGCGGGCGGGACGGCCTTGGGCGCCCTGCTGATCGCAGCCTCGCTCTTGATCAGCGTCAGCAGCGGCCAGGCCGTCCGCGGCCTCGCCGAACGCTACGCCGCCAGCATGACGGCCGAGACGGCCATGGGCGTCAAGAACGACCTGGACGACGCCGACGCCGTGGTGCGCGCCGCCGCCGGCATGTTCTCGGCCTCGTACGCCTCGGGCCAGCGCGACCGCGCCGCCTACATGGCCCAGTTGAAGCCGATCTCGGCCGCCTCCAAGGCGATGCTGGGCGGCTGGCTGATGTTCGAGCCGAACGCCCTGGGCGACGACGCCGCCTTCGCCGGCCGCGCCGAGCTGGGCTCGACCCCGTCTGGCCGCTTCATCGGCTACTGGGTCCGCGACGGCGAAACCCTCACCGCCGAACAGGGCGAGGACGCCGAGTTCGGCCAAGAGTTCTTCACCAAGAGCTTCCAGAGCGGCCGCCCGGCGATCCTGGAGCCCTATTCCGACAACGTGGCCGACGGCGGCCAGCAGAAGCAGGTCCTGATGACCTCGATCACCTATCCGGTGATCACGGGCGGCAGGACCGTCGGCGTGATGGGCGCGGACCTCGCGCTGAACGACATCGCCGCTCGCCTCAACGCCATGAAGCCGTTCGACGACGGCCGCGCCATGCTGATCTCGCCCGGCGGCCTGTGGGTCTCGCACCCCGACACGGCCCTGCGCATGAAGGCCTATGCCGATCCTGGCCTCGACGTGGTCAAGCAGGCCATGGCCGACGGCAAGCCGGCCCTGATCGACGGCGTCAAGTTGAACGGCCGCAAGGCCCAGCGCCTGGTCGCGCCGGTGCGCCTGGCCTCGGGGGCGACCTGGGCCGTGGTGGCCGACGTCAGCGAGGACGCCCTGCTCGCTCCGGCCCGCCGCCTGGCCCTGGGCCTCGCCGTCGGCGGCCTCGTCCTGCTGCTGGCCTCTCTGGCCGTGCTGGCCGTCGCCTCGCGCCGGCTGATCGCCCGTCCGCTGCTAACCCTGCGCGAGACGGTGAAGGGCCTGGCCGAGCACCGCTACGACCTGCCCGTGGCCGAGACCGGCCGCGCCGACGAGATCGGCTCGATCGCCCGGGCCCTCGAAACCCTGCGCAGCGAGCTGGCCCGCGCCCAGGCCCTGCGTGACGAGCAGGACGCCCTGCGCCGCGCGGCCGACGCCGACCGCGACCGCGCCGCCGCCCTGTCCCTCTCGATCGACGAGCAGACCGGCGTGGTCCGCGAGGTCGGCGCCGCCCTGGCCGCCGTGGCCGAGGGCGACCTGTCGCGCCGCATCGCCGGCCCGTTCGCCGAGGTCTACGAACCGCTGCGCCAGGACTTCAACAAGGCCGTCGCCAGCCTGGAGCAGGCGATCGGCGAGATCGCCGAGGCCGCCGACGCGATCGGCCAGGCCAGCGACACCCTCTCCAACGCCTCGGGCGAACTGGCGCGGCGGACCGAGCGCCAGGCTCAGGGCCTTGAGCGCGCGGCTGGCTCGCTGAACGCGGTCACCGGCGCCATGGGCGAGGTCGCCGGCGGCGCCGACGAGACCCGCCGTCTGGTCGCCTCGGCCCGCGCCGAGGCCGACGACGGGGGCGCCGTGGTCACCGAGGCCGCCCAGACCATGGGCGAGATCGACGCCTCCTCGCGCCGCATCGGCGACATCGTCGGCCTGATCGATGAGATCGCCTTCCAGACCAACCTGCTGGCCCTGAACGCCGGGGTCGAGGCCGCCCGGGCGGGCGAGGCTGGGCGCGGCTTCGCGGTCGTGGCGCAAGAGGTGCGGGCCCTGGCCCAGCGCTCGGCGGACTCGGCCAGGCAGATCAAGAGCCTGATCACCCAGTCGGGCGCCAGCGTCGAGGCGGGCGTGGCCCTGGTCGAGAAGACCGGCGCGGCCCTGCACGGCGTGGCGGGCCAGATGGCCGGCATCGACTCGGCCGCCACCCGCATCGCCGCCTCCGTGCGCGAGCAGGCCCAGGACCTGTCGACCGTCAACGCCGAGGTCGCCGAGATCGAGCGCTTCACCCAGCAGAACCTGGCCATGGTCGAAAGCGCCCGCGCCGCCGACCAGGCCCTGGCCAACCAGGGCGCGCGGCTGATGGATCTGGTCGGGCGGTTCCGGCTGGGTCGTTCGAGCCTGCGGCGGGCGGCTTAGGGACCTTATGTGATCGCCAAAAACGCCTTGTCATCCCGGGCGGCGAAGCCGACCCGGGACCCAGGGGCCAAGCGCAGTGAGGCCGCCCCTGGGTCCCGGCTCTCCGCTACGCTAAGGCCGGGATGACACTGCTTTTTTGGGCCTTACGCTTCTCTCCAAACCCAGTGGTCTTTCCCGCTGCAAACCCCCATCATCCGCCCATGATCGTCGCCATCCTCCAGGCCCGCATGAGCTCCACCCGGTTGCCGGGAAAGGTGCTGATGCCGCTCGTGCGCCAGCCGATGATCGTGCGGCAGATCGAGCGCGTCGCCCGCTCCCGCAAGATCGACAAGCTGGTCGTCGCGACCTCCGAGAACCGCGAGGACGACGCCATCGAGAAGGCCGTGCTGCGCGAGGGGATCCCGGTGTTTCGCGGCTCGCTCTACGATGTCCAGGAGCGGTTCCTCGGCGCGCTGGACGCCCATCCGGCCGAGCATCTGGTCCGCCTGACCGCCGACTGCCCGCTGGCCGATCCGGACCTGATCGACGCCACGATCGAGCTCTGCCTTTCCAGCGGCGCCGACTACGCCAACAATGTCGCCGAGGGTCGGGCCTGGCCCAAGGGCACCGACGTCGAGGTCATGCGGGCCTCGGCCCTGCGCGAGGCGGCCAAGGTCGCCAGCCCCGAGGCGCGCGAACACGTCACCTGGGACCTGCGCACCCAGCCCGAGCGCTGGCGGCAGGTGTTCCTGGCCTGCCACCCCGACCAGGGCGCGGTGCGGTGGACGGTCGATCGCCCCGACGACTACGCCTTCGTCGCCACGGTCTATGACGCCCTCTATCCGAAGAACCGCGCCTTCACCTCCGACGACGTGCGGGCCTTCGTCCGCGACCGGCCGGACCTGCAAGACTACGGGGGCGACCGGCGGGTATGAGCCGGATCCTGTTCGTCTGCGCGGCGGGCCCGAGCATCGGCGGCGGCCATGTGATGCGGTCCCTGACCCTGGCCCGGGCGCTGGCGCAAGCGGGCGCGACCTGCGCGTTCCTGGCCAGTCCCGAGGTCGCCGCGATCCTGGACGCCTTCGCGCCGGACATGGCGCGAGCCGAAAGCGACCAAGGCGTCGACGCGATCGTCTTCGATCACTATGGCCTGGGCGCCGACGACCACCGCGCCCTGGCCAAGGGCCGCCCGGCGCTGGCGATCGACGATCTGGCCGACCGACCGCTGGCCGTCGACCTGGTGCTGGACTCCGGCCCCGCGCGAAAGGCGGAGGACTATGCCGGATTGCTCCCGCCAGCCGCCCGCCTGCTGCTGGGCCCGGCCTACGCGCCGGTGCGCCCGACCTTCGCCGCCCTCCGCGCCAAGGCCCTGGCGCGTCGGGCCGAGCGCGCGCCCGTCCGGCGCATCCTGGTGTCGCTGGGCCTGACCGACGTCGGCGCCATCACCGAGCGCGTGGTCGGGCTGCTGCGGCCTCTGATCGGAGACGCGGCGCTGGACGTCGTGGTCGGCGGCGGCGCGCCCAGCCTGCCGGCCCTGCGCGCGCTCGCCCAGCAGGACGCGCGCCTGATCCTTCACATCGACGCCCAGGACATGCCGCGCCTGACGCTGGAGGCCGACCTCGCGATCGGGGCCGGCGGCTCGACCACCTGGGAGCGCTGCGTGCTGGCCCTGCCGACTCTGGCCCTGATCCTGGCCGAAAACCAGGCCCCCGCCGCCCGCGCCCTGGAGGCGGCCGACGTCGCGCCTTGCCTGGACGTCGCCGCGCCGGACTTCGAGACCGCCTTCGCACGGGAGATTTCGGGCCTGCTGGACAACGCCGACCGCCGCGCGGCGCTGTCGGCCGCCAGCGCCCAGGTCTGCGACGGCTTGGGGGCCGAGCGGGCGGCGGCGGCTTTTCTGGAAACGATCGCGGCCCCGCCCTCCTAGCCCACCATCGACCAATCCAGCGGCTCGCCGCGCGCGATGTCGCGCGTCGCGGGGCGCCCCAGCACCTTGTCGAGGTCGCCGGGCGGCAGGCCGGAGCCAGGGCGGACCGAGCGGATGTTGGCGCGGCTCAGGGGCTCGCCGGCCTTGACGTCGGCGGTGACATAGAGCGAGCGGCGGAACTGCAGGTTGGCGCGCTCGGCGCCCAGGACGTCGTAGTGGGCGACGCCCAGGGCGGCCCAGGCGTTCTTGGTGTCGTCGACCAGGGCCTTGAACTCGGCCGGCTCCAGGCTGAAGGCCGCGTCAGGTCCGCCGTCGGCGCGGGCCAGGGTGAAGTGCTTCTCGACGCAGCAGGCGCCCAGGGTCACCGCGGCCACCGAGGCGGCCGTTCCCGGCGTGTGGTCCGACAGGCCGATCGGGCAGCCGAAGCGGGCGGCCATGTCCGGCACGGTCCGCACGTTGGCGTCGGCGAAGGTCGCTGGATAGCTCGACACGCAGTGCAGCAGCAGCACCCCCGCCGCCCCGGCGGCCAGGGCCGTGTCGCGGGCGGTCTTCATTTCCTCCAGGTTCGCCATGCCGGTCGAGATGATTAGCGGCTTGCCCTTGGAGGCGGCGTACTTGATCAGCGGCAGATCGACGGCCTCGAACGAGGCGATCTTGAAGGCCGGCGCGCCGAGGTCGTCCAAGAGGTCGACGGCGGTCTCGTCGAACGGGCTGGAGAAGATCGTCACGCCGCGCTTCTTGGCGCGCTCGAAGATGGCCGCGTGCCACTCGAACGGCGTCTGGGCTTCCTGATAGAGCTCATACAGGCTGCGCCCGTCCCATAGGCCGCCGCGGATCTTGAACTCGGGCCGGTCGACGTCGAGGGTGATGGTGTCGGCGGTGTAGGTCTGGATCTTGATCGCGTCGCAGCCGGTGTCCGCCGCCGCGTCGACCATCTCCAGGCACCGATCGAGGCTGCCGTTGTGGTTGCCCGACAGCTCGCAGATCACATAGGGCGGATAGTCGGCGCCGATGCGGCGGCCGGCGATCTCGATGAAGGGGGCGGACATGGGCGCACTCGCGTTTATCCGCCCATGTTAACCTTGAAATCGTAGACGAGACGTCAACCCAAATACAATCTATAGGAAATTTTTTGGCGAATGCGCGTGAAGCGAGAGGAACTCATTGTCGAAAGCCGAAAAGCTTTTGCTGGCGATGATGCGCAATCCCGCGGGCGATTGGCGTATTTCCGACGTCGAAGTCGTTTGCAAGCGCTATGGCCTGACCTGTCAGCCGCCCACCGGCGGCGGGTCGCACTACCGGGTGTCCCACCCGAAACTCTTTGAAATTCTTACCATTCCAGCGCGACGCCCGATCAAGCCGATATACATAAAGCAGCTTGCGGCCTATATTGATCGTGCGGTGAGGCCAGCCAATGATCCGTAGACTTAACTACAGTGTCGTTCTGAGAACGCTGTCGGACGAAGATGGCGGCGGCTATCTGGCCACCGTTCCAGATCTGCCTGGCTGCATGTCTGACGGCGCGACCGAGGCAGAGGTTCTCAAGAACATTGAGGACGCGATTGCCCAATGGATCGATCACGCGCTGTCCGAGGGCCGGAAGATTCCGGAGCCTGACAAGCACTATCGGTACGGCACTTAACAGCCCCGTCTGCTTTAAGAAGAACCCTATTCCAGGTGTGGCTCATAGTCCGAGAGCGGCGGCCGGCGGCTGCGACGCTCTTCGTACTCGCGCTTGCCGACAAGGGCGGAAACCCCGGCCAGGGCGGCGAAGATCGCGATCAGCGCCAAGCCCAGCTTGACATCGCCGATCCAGAAATTGGCCACCCCCGCGAACAGGACGACCAGACCCACGCCCAGCATGACTCCGAGCTTCATGAGTTTTTCCTCCGGTGGCTTTTGTCGCCACTGGTTGGAAGTCCACACCAAAACCGGGGTTATGTCTACGCACCTTCACCGTGACATGACACCGCGAGCCCGCGGAAATCTGGCGCGCGAGCGGAATCGAGCCTAGATATCCGCCATGTCCAGCACCGCTCCCCGCCAAACCCGCTGCCTGATCATCGGATCGGGTCCCGCCGGCTACACCGCCGCCATCTACGCCGCGCGCGCCCTGCTGAAGCCGGTGCTGATCGCCGGCATCCAGCCCGGCGGCCAGCTGACCATCACGACCGACGTCGAGAACTATCCGGGCTTCGCCGACGTGATCCAGGGTCCGTGGTTGATGGACCAGATGCGCGCCCAGGCCGAGCATGTCGGGACCGAGCTGGTCAACGACATCGTCACCAGCGTCGACCTTTCCCAGCGCCCGTTCACGGTCAAGACCGACAGCGGCCAGGACTGGATCGCCGAGACGATCATCATCGCCACCGGCGCCCAGGCCAAGTGGCTGGGCCTGGAAAGCGAGAGCAAGTTCCAGGGCTTTGGCGTCAGCGCCTGCGCCACCTGCGACGGCTTCTTCTATCGCAACAAGGAAGTGGTCGTGGTTGGCGGCGGCAACACGGCCGTCGAAGAGGCTCTCTTCCTGACCAGCTTCGCCAGCAAGGTGACCCTGGTCCACCGCAAGGACGAGCTGCGCGCCGAGAAGATCCTGCAGGAGCGCCTGCTGGCCCATCCGAAGATCGAGGTGGTCTGGGACAGCGTCATCGACGAGGTGACGGGCGAGACCGACCCCATGGGGGTGACGGGCGTCCGCCTGAAGAACGTCAAGACCGGCGCGACCACGGACCTGGCCTGCGACGGCGTCTTCATCGCCATCGGCCACGCGCCTTCGTCGGAGCTGTTCGCCGGCCAGCTGGAGACCGGTCCGGGCGGTTATCTGAAGGTCAAGCCGGGCACGGCCTCGACCGCGATCAAGGGCGTCTACGCCGCCGGCGACGTCACCGACGATGTCTACCGCCAGGCCGTCACCGCCGCCGGCATGGGCTGCATGGCCGCCCTGGAAGCCGTCCGCTTCCTGGCCGAGGAAGACCACAAGAAGGCCCACCACCCGATCAGCCACGTCGAGGCGAATAAGATCGGGGTTTGGTGAGGGCGCTTTAGTTCCTCCCCCGCGATGCGGGGGAGGTGGCCCAGAGGGACGGAGGGGGCTCGCGCGGCATAGGTCTAGCTTGCCCCCTCAGTCGCTCCGCGACAGCTCCCCCGCATCGCGGGGGAGCATCTCGAAGATCAATTCAACGGATTCAGCAAACTCGGCGGCCGGGGCTTGGGCCTGGGCGGCGGAGGCGGCGGCGCGGGGGGCGCCGTGACGGCG
>NZ_LSJA01000349.1 GCF_001556515.1 Caulobacter sp. CCH9-E1
CGATGATCCGAAGGTGCGTCAGCGCCCAGGATCAAGGGGAGCCGGGAGCGCACTCTGCTCGTCAGTCGGCGCGCCTCGGCCATGGCCCTAGCCATGGCTCACGAGGCCCTGCCGCCGACATGACCGATGACGCGACCGCGACCAAGACCCTGCTCGGCCGACAGGTCGACGGGTCGCGTGAAGCCGGGAGCGAACGCCGCCTGCCAGTCGGAGATCCTTCGCGCCGTCGCTGGTCGACGGCATGGCGAAGGCCTCCGCT
>NZ_LSJA01000350.1 GCF_001556515.1 Caulobacter sp. CCH9-E1
CAACCCCTCATCCGTCAGCTTCGCTGACACCTTCTCCCGCAAGGGGAGAAGGAAGACCCTAGGCCGTCATCCGCTCCAGGGCCCGGCGATCCTGCAGCACCACATGGCGGACGGTCGGCAGGGCGATCAGGCCCTCGTCCTGCAGGCTGGTCAGGGTGCGCGAGACGGTCTCGATCGTCAGGCCCAGATAGTCGGCCATGTCCTGGCGGCTCATCGGCACGTCCAGCTCGGCCTTGGCGCGGGTGCGTTCGGCGATGTCCAGCAGCAGGCCGGCGACGCGTTCCTGAGCCGAGCGGCGGCCCAGCATCAGCACGTGGTCCTGGCTGCGCTGCAGGCCCTCGGCGGTCAGGCGCAGGATGGCGCGGGCGGCGTCGCCGCGCTTGGCGGCCAGGTCGCTGAGAGCGCCGCGGCGGATCATGCGGATGGTGGTGTCGGTCATGGCCTCGGCCGTGACACGGTGGGCCTCGCCCAGCTCCAGGCCGAAATAGTCGCCGGCGAAGTGGAACTCGTCGATCTGGCGACGGCCGTCGCGCAGGATGCGGTAGGTCCGGACCGCGCCGGAGACGACCTGATAGACGTAGTCGGCGGTTTCGCCTTCTCCGAAGATCTCCTCGTCTCGAGCGAAGCGCGGGCAGGCGCAGGGCATGGCGAGGACGGCGTCGAGGCCGCCATCGAGTTGGACGGCCGGTTCGAAGCTTTGCGTGCGGATCGGAGACAGCATTGGAAACCCCCAGTTGCCCGGGGGTTATTGCGCCAAAGCAAAAGTCGCGAAATTCGGGGGGGCCGCCTAAGGAAGCCTCGCTAAGGGAAACCCCTTATGCGGCGACCCTTTACAAACCCGTTTTGACCGGGATCAAAGTCAGGGGCCGGTCCGCCTGCGAAGATTTGTTCCATGTGCGACCGGCCCGACCTGTCGGACGGCGACGTCCGGCCCCTGATCCTTCTGCTCGTTGCGGACGAGCCCTTGCGCGAGGCGTTGCGGTTCTCCCTCGAGACCGAAGGCTATAGCGTGACGGCGCCGTCGTGCGCCAACAGCTGCTCGTCGTGCCTGGATTGCCGCGCCGCCGCCTGCGTGATCATCGACGACGGCTCGGCGCCGCTGCCGACCCCTGTTCCCGGCCGCTCGACCATCGTCCTGACCAGCGACGCCCAGCGCTTCCAGCGCCAGGGCGTCAAGGACGTCACCGTCGTGGAAAAGCCGCTGCTGGACGACTCGCTGGGCCGCGAGCTGGCGGCGCTGCTGGCGAAGCACTAGAGGGGCGCTCCCTCGAGCTTATTCCCCGCGCACCGACAGCGTCATGCGCACCAGGGCCGCCAGGTTGTCGGCCTGCATCTTGGTCATCAGCTTGGCGCGGTAGATCTCGACCGTGCGCGGGCTGATGCCCAGCTCGCGGGCGATCACCTTGTTGGCGTGGCCGGCGACCACGCCGTCCAGCACCTGGCGCTCGCGCTCGGAGAGGCTTTCGACGCGCTTGAGGATCGCCGCCTGGTCGGTGGAGACCGGCGCGGCCTCGACCGACTTGAACGCCCGCTGCAGGGCGTCGAGCATCCGCGACTCCGAGAACGGCTTCTCCAGGAAGTCGACGACGCCCGAGCGCATGGCCTCCACCGCCATCGGGATGTCGCCGTGGCCGGTGATCATCACGATCGGCATCTTGACCTTGAGCGTGGAGAGGCGCGCGACCAGATCCTGGCCGCTCATCTCGGGCATGCGCACGTCGGTGATGATCACGCCGGGCCTGGCGCTCTCCAGCGCCTCCAGGAAGGCGGGCGCGCTGGCGTAGGTGACGACCTCGAAGTCCGCCGACTCCAGCAGGAAGGCCAGGGAATCGCGAGCGCTTTCGTCGTCGTCGACCACATGCACGACGGGGGCGTCACTCATCGACGGTCTCCTTGGTCTCCGCCGTCTCCGGGGCGGGCGGTAGGGTGAAGCAGAAGCGGGCGCCGCCGGCCGGATTGGCCTCGGCCCAGATGCGGCCGCCGTGCGCCTCGATGATCGAGCGCGAGATCGACAGGCCCACGCCCATGCCCTGCGGCTTGGTGGTCATGAACGGCTGGAACAGGCGTTCGAGCACCTCGGCGGCGATGCCGGGGCCGGTGTCGTCGACGATGACCTGCGACCAGCCCTCGTCGGTCAGGGCGCTGCTGATCAGCAGGGCGCGCTTCTTGGGCTCCTGCACCTGCATGGCGTCGATGCCGTTGCGGATCAGGTTCAGCAGCACCTGCTGCACCTGGACCCGGTCGGCGAACACCGCGTCGGCCTTCGGATCGAGATTGAGCCGCACGTCGACCTGGCGCTCCTTCTCGCCGATCAGGGCCAGGGCGCTGGCCTCCTCGATCAGCTTGGACAGGCTCTCGGCCTCGCGCTCGCTGGCGCCGCGGCGGACGAAGTCGCGCATGCGGTGGATCACCTCGCCGGCCCGCAGGGCCTGGGCGGCGGCGCGGTCGATAGCGTCGCGGATCTTGGCCTGGTCGGTCTCGCGGCCGCGATCCATCAGCCGGCGCGAGCCGGTCAGCAGGTTGGCGATGGCCGACAGCGGCTGGTTCAGTTCGTGGGCCAGGGTCGAGGCCATCTCGCCCATGGCGGTGAGGCGCGAGACGTGGACCAGCTCGTTCTGCAGTTCCTGCAGGCGGGTTTCGGTCTCCTGGCTTTCTGTCAGGTCGCGGATGAAGCCGGTGAACGAGGGCGTGCGGCCCTTGGTCTCGCCGACCGCCAGCTCCATCGGGAAGGTCGAGCCGTCCTTGCGGCTGCCCACGACGACGCGGCCCGAGCCGATGATCCGCCGCTCGCCGGTGCGGGCGTAGCGATCGAGATAGGCGTCGTGCTGGGCCTTGTAGGGCTCGGGCATCAGCAGGCTGATGTTCTTGCCCAGCACCTCCTCGGCGGTCCAGCCGAACATCCGCTCGGCGGCGGGGCTGAACGAGGTCATCAGGCCCTGGCGATCGATGACGACCACGGCGTCGGGCACGGTGTCCAGGACCGAGCGCAGGTGGTCGTTGACCGCCGCGGCCCGGCGACGCGTGGCGTGGAACCAGCCCCCGCCCACGGCCATGCCGAAGCCGACCGACAGGAAGATCGCCGCGCAGATGCCGCTGATCAGGTTGAACGGGATGTCTCGCGTCACCCACCAAACCGCCGCCCAGGCGAAGGTGGTGGCGAACACGCCGGGACCCACGCCGCCCAGCGCCGCGCTGATCAACACCGCCGGCACGAACAGCAGGAACGACGACGGGGCGGTGAAAGCCTCGGGCAGGTACAGGCGCGCGACAGCCGTCGCCATAACCGACAGGAGGGCGGTGACATAGGCGGCGGGCGAGGGATCGCTGAACAGGGTCGAGGACAGGCCTCGGGCGGGTTTCATCCGCGCAAGCACTCCGACGGAAACGCGGCCCTTATAGGCGACGTGGTTTGAGGCAGGTCAAGGCGGCGTATCCGGCGAATGCTCAAGCTCTTGTCTTCAATCAAGGGAGACGCTCATGTCCGACGGACAAACGGCCTATCTGGGAATGGTGATCGCGGCGTTCGCCGTTTTCGCCGTCGTGCTCTTCGCGACTCATATTCGCGTGAATCTGAAATAAGCGCTTCGCTCAGAGCGTTGCGACAAGGCCCGGCGGCTCGACCGTCGGGCCTTTTTCGTGCGCGCAAGCTTCGCCCAGGCGCAGCGCGCGGCCGCACAGGCGGGTCGGCGCGGGGCGGTGGCTGATCAGCACCAGGCCCTGGCCGGTGCGCGCCAGGCGGCGCTCCAGGCCCTCGATGACGCGAGCCTCGGTCGCCGAGTCCAGGCCCTCGGTCGGCTCGTCCAGCAGCAGCCAGGGCGCGGGCCGCAGATAGGCGCGGGCCAGGGCCAGACGGCGACGCTCGCCGCCCGACAGCCGCTCGCCGTCGTCGCCGAGATAGGCCGACAGCTCGCCCGGCGCGGCGCGGACGCGATCGGCGAGGCCGGCGTCCTCCAGGGCTTCCCACAGCGCCGCGTCGCTGGCCTGGGGCGCGGCCAGGCGCAGGTTCTCGCGCACGGTTCCGGCGATCAGCCCGGCGTCCTGCGGCAGCCACGCGAAGGCGGCGCGGGGCAGGGGGGCGGGCGCCGCCCGCAGGCCCAGCAGAGTCTCGACCAGGGTGGTCTTGCCGCAGCCCGAGGGGCCGACGATGGCCAGCCGCTCGCCGGGCTGGAGGGTCTGGTCCAGGATCGACAGCGAAGGCGTCTCGGCCAGCGGTTTGGCGGGCGCGCGCGGCGGGTGGCGCAGCAAGGCGTTCAACCGGTCGCGAGCCTCGCGCGCCGCGCCGTCCTGGTCGAAGGCGTGGGCCACGCCGGCCAGGGCCTCGACACTCATGGCGGCGGCCAGGCCCGCCAGCGCGGCGAGGGGCGCGCCCGCCGGGGCGGCGGCGGCCATGGCGCCGGCGACGGCCGCGCCCAGGATCGCCGCCTGGCTGGCCAGGACCAGGCCTTGCGCCCGGGCGGCGGTCAGGCGGGCGGCCTCCAGGTCGGCGGCGCGCTGGTTCAGGGTCTCGCCGGCCCAGGCTTCCAGGCCGTAGGCGCGCAGCTCGGCCGAGGCCGAGACCAGGGCGGCGGCGCTGTCCTTCAGGGCGCCGACCTTGGTCTGGACGGCGGCGCGGGCGGGGGCGGAGTAGCGGCGGGCCAGGGCGCGGGCCGACAGGATCGCGGCGCCGGCGGCGGCCAGGATCACCAGGCTCGGCCCCCAGCCGGCGAAGGCGGTCAGGAACAGACCCGCGCCCAGGCCGGCGACCGCGCTCCAGGGGGCGGACAGGCGAACGAAGCGGGTCTCGACGGCGTCGACGTCCTGCACCAGGCGGGCCGAGGCTTCGCCGCGCGACAGGGCCAGGGACTCGGCCGGCGGCGCGGCGGCCAGGCTGGCGAAGACGGCTGGACGGATGGCGGCCAGGGCCCGCAGGGCCGCGGCGTGTCCGGCCAGCCTCTCGCCATAGCGGGCGACGGTGCGCAGGATGGCCAGCAGTCGGATGCCGGCGCTGGGCAGCAGCACGTTGAAGGCGTGGGCGGCGGCCAGGCCCGCCGCGCCGGCCGCGGCGCTGGCGACGATGAACCAGCCCGACAGGCCCAGCAGCAGGGTCGAGGCCGCCCCGACCACAACGGCGCTCAGAATGGCCAGGCGCAGATTGCCGGCGTGGGCGCGCTTCTGGACGCGGATCAGGTCGTCGAGGGGCGTGGACGCGGTCTTCTTCACAGCCGCACCACCTTGTCCGCCAGGGCCGCGACGGCCTCGGAATGGGTGGCGATCAGGGTCGTGCGCCCCTGGGCGGCGCGGCGCAAGGCCGTCAGCATCTGGGCCTCGGCCGCGGTGTCGAGATTGGCGGTCGGCTCGTCCAGCAGCAGGATCGGGTCGGGCTTCAGCAGGGCGCGCGCCAGGGAGAGACGCCGGCGCTCGCCGCCGGAAAGACCGCTGCCGCGCTCGTCCAGCACGAAGTCCAGGCCGCCGGGACGCTGGGCCAGGGCGGGACCGAGGCCCGCGTCGCGGGCGGCGGCCTCGATCTCGGCGCGGGACGCGTCGCGGCGGGAGAGGGCGATGTTGTCGGCGATCGAGGCGGGCAGGATCAGCGGCGACTGGCCGGCCCAGGCGACGTCGGCCGCCGTAACCGGGCGCTCGGCGCCGTCGATCAGGACGTGGCCGCCGCTCAAGGGCGAAAGGCCCAGCAGCAGGTTCAGCAGCGAGCTCTTGCCCGCGCCGCTCGCGCCGACCAGGGCGATGATCGCGCCCGGGGCGATGTCGAGATCGAAGCCCGACACCGCCGGGGCGTCGGCCTCGGGATAGCGGATCGTCACGCTCTCGAAGCGGATCGCCGGGGCGGCGGGCAGGGGGGCGACGGCCGGGGCGGAGGCCGGCTCATCGAAGGTCGACAGACGGGCGGCGGCGGCTTCGGCGGCCTGGCGGTCGTGATAGGCGGCGGCGAGGCGCCGCATCGGGGCGTAGACCTCCGGCGCCAGGGCCAGCACGAAGAAGGCGCGCTTCAGGTCCAACTGCTCGGGGACGGGGAAGGGCAGCAGGCGCAGCAGGTTGAAGCCGCAATAGACCGCCACCAGCGCCACCGACAGGGCGGCGAAGAACTCCAGGGCCGCCGAGGACAGGAAGGCCACGCGCAGCACCTTCAGCGTCCGCTCGGCCAGGGCCGAGGCCGAGCGGGAGAGGGCGGTGGTGGTCGTTCCCTCGGCCTCGAAGGCCAGGACCACGGGCAGGGCGCGGACGCGGTCGAGGAACAGGCCTGACAGCCGCTCGAGGGCTTGGAACTGGGCGCGCGCCTCGGCCGCGGCGGCGGTCCCGGCCAGGATCATGGCGGCGATGAACGGGATCAGGGTCGCTAGCATGATGGCCGCGCAGATCGGGCTGGCGATCGCCGCGACGGCGATCATCAGGAGGGGCAGGGCGGCCGCGGCCATCCGCGTGGGCAGGAAGCGGGCGAAGTAGCCGTCCATGGCCTCGACGCCTTCGACCAGGGCCGTGGTCGCCTCGCCAGCCGGACGACGCGGGCCGCCGAACACTGATCGCGCCAAATCCGCGCGAAGCTCGGCCTTGGCGCCGGCCGCGGCCGTGGCCCCGGTTCGGGCGCTGGCGTAGGCCAGCAGGGCGCGCAGCAGCATGGCCGCCAGCACGCCGGCCAGGCAGGCGCAAAAGATCAGGGGATCCCGATGGTTGGCGATCGCGTCGGCGCCGAAGGCGAGGCCCGCCGCGAAGCCGATCGCGGCCACTCCGTCCAGCAGCCCCAGGCCCCGCGCGTGGCGCAGGGCGGGGCCGGCGGTCCGGTCACGACGCTTCAGCCAAGCCTTGGAAACGGAGGGGTGGACAATCTGTACTATGTGGGAACCCATGGCTTGAGTGTAGGCTGAGGCCGCTCCCGAACCTTGATCACGATCAAGGTTCGGGGCAATGGCCGGGTCTAAGGGTTTCCCCCTTGGTCGGCCTGCGTATCGACCGTTGTCTCGGAGTTGTCCATGGACCCCGCGGTTATCGACCTGTCGCGACTGCAGTTCGCGTTGACGGCCCTCTACCACTTCCTGTTCGTACCCC
>NZ_LSJA01000351.1 GCF_001556515.1 Caulobacter sp. CCH9-E1
GGTCGCCGTATCGATCACGGCCAGCGCGTCGGCGTTCTCCAGTCCGACATAGATCCGTGCGCCATCCCCCGAAGGCCAGAGGCCGTGCGGAAGCTTGCCCACGGGAATGGTCGCTACCTTGGTGAAGTCGTCTGTTCGAAACACCTGCACCTCGTTCTTGCCCCCGACGGTGATGTAGGCGAACTGGCCCTTGGCGGTGCGTACGAAGTTCACGTGGTTGGTGATCGGACCAATGTCCAAGGTCTTTAGCACGTTGAATGGCGGACGGGCGTTGAAGGCGACGGCCTTGCCGACGTCCTTTAGCGTGAACCACACCTGCGCGCCGTCCGGCGTCGCGGCGATGTTGGGACAGAAAGGGCTTGGCTGCGTGACGCGTCCGACAATCTCACGCGCGGCGACATCGATGACCACGGTCTCGGGATTGAACGACGAGCAGACATAGCCGTAGCGGCCATCCGGCGAGAAGATCGTCATGCCGGGGCCGGCGGGGGTGACGATCCGGGCGATCTCGGCGTAGGTCCCCGCGTCGATCACCGAGATGTAGTTTTCGCCCCGCACCGTGACCCAGACCTCCTTGCCGTCAGGCGTGAAGAACGCCTCGTGGGGCGAGCGTCCGACATAGGTGGTGTGCTTGACGGCGTTGGTGGCCGTATCGATGAAGGAAACGGCGTTCGAACCGATGGAGACCACGGCAAGGGTCTTGTGGTCGGGCGAGGCGCCGAGGCCATGAACCAGCAGCTGCCCCTTGTAGAGCGGACTGAGATTGCCCGGCGCGGGATCGCCCAGTTTGATGAAACCGAGGAGGCGATTGTCGACCGGATCGGTCACCGAGACGGTGTTGGAGAACTGCTCGGCGGCGTAGACCCGGTCTCGATGCGAGACGGCGATATCCGGGTCGCGGGCCTTTCTCGGCGCCTGGCCGGCATTTGCGGGCATGGCGGCCAAGAGCGCCAGAGCCGAGCTTAGAAGCAGGGCGATCTTCATCTCAGTGTTCCTGGCCATGGTGGGCGGCGCTCGTCGAGCCGTGCGGGGCCGGCGTCGTCGGGGAGGGATTGGAAGGCGGCAGGGGTTGGCCCACAGCCAGGCGCATGGCCGCGATCTCCTGCTGCTGGGCGACAATGATTTCCTGGGCCAACCGGCGCAGCTGCTCGTTCTTGCCGTAGCGCAATTCGGCGATGGCCATGTCGATGCCGCCCTGGTGGTGAGGGATCATCATGTTCACAAAATCGCGGTCCACATCGCCCGATGGCTTGATGTCCATGTCGGCCATCATCTTGATCATGGCCGCGTCGTTGGCGCTCATGAACTCTCGGTGCGGCGTGCTGGCCGCCAGCGGCGTGGCGGCCAGCACCGCGGCGAAGGCCAGGGACCATCCTCCCGAGCGTTTAGAAGACGTTTGACGCGAGGACATGGAAGGTCTCCGGACCGCGAGGCGATCAACCGCCTCGGTCGTTAGACGCCCTCAGGCCGCAGGTTATTCCCGCGACATCGACGATGACGGAAAAAATCGTGGGCTGGGAATAATCGTCGATGGCGGGCGTCTCACGGTTCAGGTCGCCCCGACCGTCGGAGACGCATCACGCCAAGACTCTTCATCGCTGGAACATTGGTCGGCCTGTGCCTCGTCGCAGTCCAGACCCGGCCTCATCGATCAGAGAAACCTTGAAAGCCGGCGCCAACAAAGATACTGCGACGCACTCGCAGTATCTGGATCTTGCAATGCCCCCTCGTCTCGCTTGGCTGCTGTCGTCATCCTTCGTCTGCGCCGCTCTGGCCGGTCCCGCGCTCGCTCGCCAAGCCGACGACACGCGGGTGGACGCAGTCGTCATCACCGGGTCGCAGGTGCGCTTGCCGCCCGCCTACGCCGGCGGCCAGATCGCCAAGGGCGCGCGGGTTGGCCTCTTGGGCGCGCTCGACACCATGGACACGCCGTTCGCGATCACGAGCTACACCGAGGCCCTGGTTCGGAACCAGCAGGCGCGCAGCATCGCCGACGTCCTTCAGAACGATCCGACTGTCCGCGTCTCCAAGGGCTTTGGCAACTTCCAGGAGCTGTACATCGTACGCGGCTTTCCGGTGTACTCGGACGACATGACCTATAACGGCCTCTATGGCGTCCTGCCCCGGCAGTTCGTGGCGGCCGAGCTGGTGGAGCGGGTCGACGTGTTTCGCGGCGCCAACGCCTTCCTGAACGGCGCCGCGCCGGGCGGCAGCGGCGTCGGCGGCGCGTTCAATCTGATGCCCAAGCGCGCGCCGACCGCGGCGCTGACGCGCTTCACCGCCGGCTGGGACGGCGGGAGCCAGTTTTACGGCTCCGCCGACGTGGCCCGCCGCTTCGGCGACAACGACGCCTACGGCGCGCGCGCCAATCTCGCTCTCCGCGACGGCGAAACGGCGGTCGACAACGAGAAGCGGAACCTGAAGGTCGTCGGCCTGGGCCTCGACCGTCGCGGCGACCGCGCCCGGTTCTCGGCCGACCTGGGCTGGCAGGACCATCACATCGACGCCCCGCGCCCGACCGTCACCCCCGCCGGCGCGATCCCCAAGGCGCCGGACGCCAGCGAGAACTTCGCCCAACCTTGGGCCTATACCGACGAGCGCCAACTGTTCGGGGCCGCGCGTGGCGAGTTCGACCTGACCGACGCGGTCAGCGCCTGGGCGGCCATCGGCGGTCGCAAGGGCAAGGAAGACAACGTCCTGGCCAATCCGACGGCCCAGCCGAACGGGACGCTCTCCGCCTATCGCTTCGACAACGTCCGCAAGGACACCGTCGTCTCGGCGGACGCCGGCCTGCGCGCCAAGTTCGAGACGGGGTCCGTCGGCCACGCGATCGTCGTCTCGGCGGCCTCCGTGAGCCTGAAATCCAGGAACGCCTACGCCTTCTCGAACTTCGCCGGTTTCGCCAGCGACCTCTACCGCCCTGTCGCGGCGCCCGCCCCGACCCCCAATTTCTTCGTGGGCGGCTCCAAGTCGGATCCGAACGTCACCGAGCGCTCCAAGAACCAGAGCCTCGCCATCGCCGACACCCTGTCAGTGCTGGACGGCAAGCTGCTGCTCACCGCCGGCCTGCGCTACCAGGACGTCCAGACCCGCTCCTACGACTATAACACCGGCGCGCGGAACGCGGCCTATGACGGCCATGCCACCACTCCCGCGCTCGCGGCGGTGTTCAAGCCCAGCGACCGGATCTCCCTCTACGCCAACTACGCCGAGGCGCTCGTTCCGGGGAAGGTCGCTCCCGCTCAGGTGAACGGCGTGGTCGTCGCCAATGCCGGCGAGATCCTCTCGCCGTTCCGCAGCAAGCAGGCCGAGGTTGGGGCCAAGTACGACGCCGGCGCGTTCGGCGGCGCGGTCAGCCTGTTCCGCACGGCCCAGCCCAGCGAGTTCTTCGAGACCGCCAGCCGTCGCTACACCGACGGCGGCGAACAGGAGAACAAGGGCGTCGAGCTGACGGTCTATGGCCAACCGCTCGATGGCATGCGCCTGCTGGGCGGCGCGACCTGGCTGGACGCCAAGGTCAATCGCGCCCTGGCAACGAGCCTCGCCGGCAGGTCGCCGATCGGCGTTCCGGACTTCCAGGCCAATCTGAACGTCGAGTGGGACGTCAAGGCCGCGCCTGGCCTGACCGTCGAAGGGCGCGTGACCCACACCGGCTCGCAACCGGCCAACGCCGCCAACACGGTCAGCCTGGACGCCTGGACCCGCCTCGACGCCGGCGCCCGCTACGCCTTCGAGGCCGGCGGCCGCCCGGTCACCCTGCGCGCCCGCATCGAGAACCTGGCCGGCAAGGATCAGTGGATCGCGGTCGGCGGCTATCCCGGCGCGAACTACCTGACGCTGGGCGCGCCGCGCACCCTGCGCCTGTCGGTCAGCACGGACTTCTAGGCCGGATGAGGGCCCGGACGCTCCGCGCCTGGTCGTGGGTTCACAAGTGGTCGAGCCTGGTCTCGACCGCTTTCCTGCTGATGCTGTGCGTCACGGGCCTTCCGCTGGTGTTCACACACGAGATCGAGCACGTCCTACTCAGCGAGCCCTGGCGGCCTGCGCATCCGGTCGGGCCCAAGCTGAACCTCGACCAGGTGCTGGAGACGGCCCTGGCGCGCAAGCCGGGAGAGGTTCCGGCCTTCATGAGCTTCGACGAGGACCGGCCGGTGGTGAACGTCACCAGCATCGAGCCGGGCGGCAAGGCGGGCGTCTACAGCTTCCAGCCGATCGACCAGACCAGCGGCGACGCCGCTCCATTGGTGGCCGGTCATCCGATCATGGAGTTTCTGCTCCAGCTGCATACCGACATGTTCCTGGGGTTGCCGGGAATGCTGTTTCTCGGGGCTATGGGTCTGCTGCTGATCGCGGCCGTGGTCTCGGGCGTCGTGCTCTACGCGCCGTTCATGCGCCGCCTGCCGTTCGGCGCGGTGCGATCCGGCAAGCAGGCGCGGACGCGTTGGCTGGACTATCATAACCTGCTCGGCGCAGTGACCGTGGCCTGGGTGCTGGTCGTCGGCGCGACCGGGGTCGTCAACACCCTGGCGACGCCCATCATCGACTATTGGAAAAACACCGCGCTGAAGGAGCTGACGCAGGCCTATGACGCTCCAGCGCCGCTGGGCCAGCGCAGCTCCCTGCAGGCGGCCGTGGACCGCGCCAAGACCGCCCTGCCCGGCATGACGCTGCAGTTCGTGGCCTTTCCCGGCTCAAGCTACTCGACCGACCATCACTACGCGGTCTTCTTCCACGGCGACACGCCGCTGACCGCGCACCTGACGACCCCGGCCCTGATCGACGCGCGGACGGGCCAGCTGGCGGCGGTGGCGCCCACGCCTTGGTACGTGAAGGCGCTATCGTTGTCGCAGCCTCTGCACTTTGGCGACTACGGCGGCCTTGGCCTCAAGATGGTCTGGGCGCTGCTGGATATCGCCACGATCGTGATCCTGGGATCTGGCCTCTATCTCTGGCTGGCCAAGCGGAAGCGCGCCCAATGAAGTCCAGCGGCCATCATCTGACCTTGTGGCAAGTGTTCCGCGTCCCGATCGGGGTCGCGACACTTAGCGTTTTTGGCCTACTCGCCGCGCTGCTGGGCGACGGTGCCTGGGACGAGGTGGGCGCGGGTGCGCTGGCGTGCTCGATCGCGGTGCTCGTCTGGGCGCTCGCTGCGCGACGGCGCTGAGGCCACCCCGCGCCCGGATGCAAATGCGATTGACTTGCAATATTATCTAAAGTAGCGCCCTCGGTCATGTTTCGTCCGGGGATTTCCATGCGTCGTTGTCTGCTGACCGCTTGCTCGTTCACGATCCTGAGCCTGGCTCAGGCCGCCTGGGCCGAGGAGATCGCTCCCGCCAACCTCCCGAGCGACGACCAGTCCACCGCCGTCGAAGCCGTCGTGGTCACGGGCGAGAAGACCTCGCGTTCCCTCCAGCAGACCGTCACCAGCGTCGCGGTGACCACCGCCGCCCGCATCGAGCGCGAGAACATCCAGACCTTCTACGACGTGGTCGCCCGCACGGCGAACATGAGCGAGACCTACGGCAAGACCGGCTTCACGATCCGGGGCGTCAGCAACATGAACGTCTCGGGCGGCGGGACCGGCGGCCTGGCGACGGTCTATGTCGATGGCGCGGCCCTGCCGCTCGAGGCCGTTTATGGCGGCCCGCTCGAGATGTGGGACATCGGCCAGGTCGAGGTGCTGCGGGGGCCGCAATCGACCCTGCAAGGCCGAAACTCCCTGGCCGGCGCCGTCGTCATCACCTCGGCCAACCCGACCTACGCGCCCCAGTTCCGGGCGCGGGTGAACCTCGCCAGCGGCGATGAGCGCACCTACGCGATCGCTGGCGGCGGCCCGATCGTCGCCGACCAGCTCGCCTTCCGGGCCTCGGTCGAGAAGAAGGACAGCGACGGCTTCATCTACAATCCCACGCTGAAGCGGGACATCGACGCGCTGGACAGCCTCAGCGTCCGCGGCAAGCTGCTGTTCACCCCGACCGCCCTGCCGGGCCTCAAGGCGACGCTGACCTACGCCCACAGCGACCGCGACGCGGGCTATCTGTTCACCTATGCGCGCATCGACACGCCCGAATACTACAAGCACCGGGTGGACCTGTCGGGCGATCCGAACCGCACCAAGACCAAGACCGACATCCTGACGGCGGACGTCGCCTACAAAATTAGCGACGCCCTGACGCTGAACGCGATCGCGTCGCTGAACACGGTCAAGACCCGGTCCGTCTATGATATCGACTTTCGGCCGGCCCGGACGTCCTACGGCGCGCGCCGCGAGAACACCGACACCGCCTCGCAGGAACTGCGCCTGAACTACGACGGCGAGCGCCTGAAGGGCCTGATCGGGCTCTATCACGCCAGGCGCGATGCTCAGGACAAGACCACCAGCCAGGTCAATGTCGACTTCCCCAGGGCCACCCTGGTCAACACCCTGACCGCGACCCTGCTGGCCAGCGTCCCGAACCCGACCGCCGCCCAACAGGCCGCCGCCTCGGCCCAGGCCAACGCGTTCGCCAACCTCTACGTTTCGGCGCTGCCGGTCATCCCGGTGGACTATTCGGGCGACCAGCCCTCGGTGATCGAGACCAGCGCCATCTTCGCCGACGCCAGCTACACGCTGACCGACAAGCTGAGCCTGCTGGGCGGCTTTCGCTATGACCATGAGAAGAACACCAGCGCCAGCACGCAGCTGGCCCGCTTCACCGGGACCTATCCCTCGGCCGCCGGCTTCGGCGCCTACGCGCCATACGTCACGCTGGTGAACGCCTTCGTCACCAACATGGTGGCCCAGGCGGGCTCATCCGCGCCCAAGAACGCCCGATCCTTCAACGCATTCCTGCCCAAGGTGGGGGTCAAGTACGACTGGACGGCCGACATCAACACCAGCCTGGTCGCCCAGCGCGGCTATCGTTCTGGCGGCTCGACGGTGAACATCGCCCGCTCGACGGTCGCGGCCTACGACCCCGAATACACCTGGAACTACGAGGCCTCGCTGCGCACCGCCTGGCTGGACGGGACCCTGACAGTCAACGCCAACGCCTTCTATGTCGACTGGAAGGACCAGCAGGTGACGGTGAACCTGGGCATCAACAGCTATGACTACGAGGTCCGCAACGCCGGCAAGTCGCATCTTTACGGCTTCGAGCTTGAGGTCGCCCAGCGCGTCAATCAGGCCCTGTCATGGTACGCCTCGCTAGGCCGCACCAAGACCAAGTTCGACGACTTCGCGATCACCTCGGGCGTCGACACACGCAACCTGGCGGGATCGGAATTCCCCTACGCGCCGCACTGGACGGTGGCGATGGGCGCTGACTATCGCTGGACCAACGGCCTGATCGCGCATCTGGACGGGAACTTCCGATCCGGCAGCTATTCCTCGGCGGGCCTGCAGCAGGCGCAGGACGACGTCGTCAAGAAACGCGTCGTGTTCAATGGCCGCTTTGGCTACGAGCGCGCTCATTGGGGGGCCTATGTCTACGGCAAGAACCTGCTGAACGCGACCTACGCCCAGTACGTCCGCGGCGACACCGGCGTGGCCATGCTGAGCGAGCCCCGGATTCTGGGCCTGACCCTGGAAACCCGCTGGTGAGCGCGCTCTGGGTCCTGGCCCTGACGCCGCTGCCCCTCGCGGGCGCGACCTTGCTGAAGCGGGCCTGGGATGGCCCAAGCCCCCAGCGCCCCTGGCTGATCCTGGGCGGGTGGGGCCTGCTGGTCCTGGCGATCGGGGCCTCGGTTCCGCTGATGGGACCCGCGCGCGGCCCCGCGGCCATTCTGGCGGTGGGCTCCATGGCGGTGCTCGCCCTCGTCGCGGCCGGCGTCGAGCGCCGCAGCGCTCGGAACAAGGCCCCCCGGGAGCTGGCGCCCGAGCCCTCGGACCGCCGACGCGTCGCCTGGCGCGGATGGCTGCGCGGCTTCCTGGCCGGCCCGCTGGCGGGCGTCGCCGCCCTGGGCTGCGGCCTGGCGGTGGCGATCTGCGCGCCCGGCCAGGTCCAGAGCCGGATGGTCATCGGCGGTCTGATCGTCCCCTTCCTGTGGGCCGGCGGCATGGCCTGGACCCTGTCTGACGACAAGATCCTGCGGGCCTTCGCCGTGCTGGCGAGCGTCGCGACCCTGACGTTGGGCGCGGCCTTTCTGAAGGGGGCCCTGTGATGGACGCTTCTTCCAACAAGCCCGCGAAGACCAAGGCCGTCGGCAAGCCGATCTGGCCGAAGATCCCGGCCGAGTTCGTGCGCGCCATGCTGGCCGGCCACTCGGCCCTAGGACTGGCCTTCGCCGCCCTGATCTATCTTGTTTGCTTCTCCGGATCGGTGGCGGTGTTCACCCAGGAGTTCACCCGCTGGGAGCAGCCGGAAGGTCCCGTTCTGCGGACCGTCTCGCCCCAGGCGGTGGACGCCGCCGTACGGGCGGCCCTGGCCAAGAACCCCAAGGCTCACGACCTGCTCGTGCGCCTGCCGACGCCCGATCATCCGCGTCTGAGCGTCCACGGCGACGACGCGGTCGGCGGCGAACGCACCTATGTCGCCGACCAAGCCGGCCGGCTCGTCGGCGAGGCGCGAACGCCGTGGACCGAGTTCCAGACCGAGCTCCACACGGTGCTGCACCTCCCGCGCGCCTGGGGCGGGTTCGTGGTCGGGCTGACGGGCGTGGCGCTGCTGTCGTCGCTGGTCTCGGGCGTACTGTCGCATCCGCGGGTGTTCAGGGACGCCTTCGCCTTCCGCTGGGGCGGCTCCAAGCGCCTGCAGGAAGCGGATCTGCATAACCGGATTTCGGTCTGGGGCCTGCCGTTTCACCTCGCCGTCTCGCTGACCGGGGCATTCCTGGGCCTGACGACGATCATCGTCGGCGTCCTGGCCCTGGCCACGTTCAAGGGCGACGCCAGCAAGGCCTACGCGCTTTTCCGGGGCCCAACCGTCGCGGACGACCCGCGCCCGGCCGCCAAGGTCATCGACGTTGGCGCGGCGCTCGCCAACATCGCGGCTCGCTATCCCGACGCCCAGCCAACCTACATCTATGTCGAGCACCCCGGCGAACGCGGTCAACACGCCATCATCAATCTCGCCACCGAGGGACGTCTGTCGCGTGGCGAGACGGTCGTCGTCGATGGAGAGAGCCGGATTCTGGGCGAAGTCGGATACGAGAGCGGCTCGCTGGGCTTTCGCGTGCTGTCGGCCATGACCCCGCTGCATTTCGGCTGGTTCGGCGGGTGGCCAGTGAAGATTGCCTACTTCCTTCTGGGTCTTGGCCTCACCGCCGTGACCGCCAGCGGCGTGGCCATCTGGCTAGCGCGTCGTCGCGACAAGGGCCGCCCCGCGCCCGGCTGGGAACGACTGTGGGTGGCCTTCGCCTGGAGCCAGCCGTTCGCCTACGGCCTTTCGGCATTGGTCAGCCTGCTATCGCCCATCCCAGCCCCGGTGGCGGTCTGGGGTTTGGCGACCCTGATCGCATGCGGCTCTGCCGTCTTTGGGACTCCACGCGGACTGTCCATCATGCTGCGTCGGATCAGCGCTGGTCTCCTCGCCCTGACGGCCATCGCGCACGGCGCGTCGCACGTCAGCGTTATGGCCGATCCGATCGGCTGGGCGATGGACGCGGCGTTGCTCGCGGCGGCGTTGACCCTGGCGCTAACCACCCTGCCCCGGGGCTACCCTGTCAGGTGCTGACGAAGCTCCGGCGGACGGGCCGCCAATGGTTGCCCCACGATACGTCGATCCTCATCTCCCAGCGGTCGCCGCCACCTCGTAGCTCACAAGCCCACTAGCCGCCTCGGCGATGCCGCATACTACGGGCCAGGCCGAGGCCCGACCCGGCTTTCATATCGGCGAGCCCGCCTCGTCTACCGGTCATAGGCGGTGTCGTTGCCAGAGGGCGCCGCGCCTTTGCGACGCCCTCGGCAAGGTGAGACTAGTGGACCTTGTCGACCGTGAGGTAAGCGAGCGTCTGACTGAGCATGTAGGCGATCTCGCCGAAGGTTACGGGCCCTACGAAATCGCCAGTCCGCTTTCCTTCGAGATTTGCATAGGCGTAGTTCAGGATGCAGTTGCAGAAAAAGACCGTGCTTTGCTCGGCCTTTTCCCCCACCTGGCCCGCGAACTCCGAGACGTAGTCGGCGATCGGTTCCGCGAACCGGTAGGTCACGCCTGTGAAACCCGGGGCGTAGAGCTTCACGCAGCCCGCCTCGACATCCACCGACTGGATCGAGACGTTGATCATCGCGCCGTTGAAGTCGGCGACGAGGGGCAGTTGGGTGTCGACGCCTTGGTCAGTGATGAAGCGAGCTAGGTTGGCGGCCTTGCCGTCGATGCGGCATAGTCGGTGATGTCGGTCACCAGGACATGAGCCTGATCGGTGACACCGCCGTCAGCGGTGATGAAGTTGGCCGCGGCGCCGCCAATCCATGAGTCCTTGGGCAATGACGAAGTATCGTCTCGTCGCCGGCCAGCACCAGGGTTCGCCCCGCCTCGATCAGGCGGGCGGCTTCGGTGGGGGTCACCAGCTTTGTATTGGACATGATCACTCCTCGCCCACTAGCTGCAGACCTGGGCAAGATGACCAGCGAGCGGGCGAAAATTCGGGACCCTCAGGTGCGGGAGCTGACCGACGGCGTCATTGACGCGCAGCTTCGCGAGATCGAGGAGATGAAGCACCATATCGCGCGACTGGAGGCGAACCCTCCGCCAGCGTCCGCGCCGCCCCTCCCCTCGTATCGCGCACGTCACGTCCCGCCGCCGCCACCGCGAACGGGCCGCTCCACCGGTATCGACACCCCATCCATGCCGCGCTGATCATCGCGTTTCGCCGCGTCCGAACAGGGCGGCGAAGCCAGCCGCCGAATCCCAGCGGCAACAAGAAGCAGAACGGCCAGCGCGGTGATCACCGCGCTGAGCACACTGGCGACATGGCCGACGATCAACCAGGCGTCGCGCGTCATGACGCTGACCGCGACGCCGCCGAGAAGCAGCACCGCGCCCCCGAAAAACAGCCGGAGAGCCGCGCGGAGCAAGCTCAAGGGTGCGGTCCCCCTCCCGAGGCGGCCATGCCGGATCGCCGCCGTGGTCGGGTCCAGGCGCGCGCCAAGGCGTGATAGAGCGGCACGGGCGCTATGGCCTCGGAGCAGCGGCGCGCGACCAGCGTGCAGAGCAGCAAGGGGCCAACCAAACCTGGATCGCGGGTCATCTCCATCAAGATCACGGCGCTGGTCAGCGGCGCCTGAACGACGCCCGCCAAGTAACCGGCCATGCCCAAGGTCACCGCCTCGCGGGATCCCGCCCACGGCGCCATGTGCGAGAAGAGCGCCCCAAGACCGGCGCCCGTCGCCAGGGACGGCGCGAAGATGCCGCCCGGCGCGCCGCTGACCGCCGCCGCCAGGGTCGCGATCCACTTTCCGACCGCGAGACCCCAGCCCGAGGCGAACTTGCCGAAGAGCAGCGATTTGGCCTCGGCGTAGCCCGCGCCATAGGCGCCCCCGCCGCTCAGCAAGGCCGCGGCGGCCGCGACGCCCCCGCAAACAGTGGCGAAAATGATGGGGCGACCATCCTTCCAGCGGCGGACAGGATTGTCGCCGACCAGAACGGCCGCCATCAGACGCGAGAAGAGCCCGCCCATTAGGCCCGAGCCAACGCCAATCAGGGCCGCGCTGACCCAGGCGTTCCAGCCGGCCGATCCAGACATGTCCCCGAAATAGGCGTAGTTGCCGCCGAGCGCGTAGGCCGCGACCCCCGCCGAGACCACGGACAGGATGACCACGGTGTTAGCGCGCTTGTCGAAGCCCCGGGCGAGTTCCTCCACGGCGAACACAATACCGGCAATGGGCGTGTTGAACGCCGCCGAGACCCCAGCCGCGCCCCCTGCGATCAGCAAAGTTCGGCGGCCAGGCCCTCCGCGAAGCCAGCCCGTCAGGAACACCATCACCGCGGCGACCACTTGCACCGTGGGCCCCTCGCGGCCGATCGAGCCGCCACAGAGCAGCAGCAGGGCCGCCAAGGCCACCTTGATCATTGCGGTTCGGATCGAGACGCGTTCGTCATGGATCTTCTCGCCGCCACTATCGCGCCCCCGCCCAATCTCTCCAGCGGCGATCACCTGCGGTATGCCGCTGCCAGCGGCGGCCGGGGCCAGTCGGCGCGTCAACGCCACGCAAAGCGGCAGGCCGACCACGAGGAGCAATGGCCCAAGCCAGGACCTGCCTGAAAGCAATCGCGCATGGGCTTCCATGGCCGCGTCGCAGAGCTTCGCGAACCCGACGGCCGCCGCGCCCGCGCCCACCGCCGCGGCGACAACAGCGCCGGTGCGCATCGACCGTCGGGCTCTGAGACGAACGAGCTTGCGCTGGCGATCGAGCGCTTGGAGAGGCGAGTTCATGGACACGACATCTTTGCCACCGCACGCGCTGCGAAACCGAACAAACGGACACATTACATCGCGTCACGATATATGACGCCGTACCCAGGCCGCCTGGTAAGGTCAAGTCGCGGGTCCTGATCAGCGACCGTAAGACGGGGGGCGAGGCGCGGCTCAGCTGGAGACGCGCGACCAAACGATGGCCATGCAAATCAGCACCGTCGCGACAATAACGACGACTTCCATCGGCAAACCGATCGGGCGGCCTGTTTTCATGGCGCGTCTCCTCCCCGCGGCGGCTCTGGCGGCCGCGCGCGTCGGAGATCATCCGATGAAAACTCGCATCACGATGCTTTCGATCTGTCGCCTCTCGCGGTGCTCACGGTCACGCGATCGTCGAGCAGGGCCCGCACGAACCGATCACGCCAGGCCGTGACGTCATCAGCCAGGACGCCATCCATCAGACGCCGCCAACGTTTTCGGCGCTCCTCACGGGACATGGCCAGAGCGCGCGCCAAGGTCTCCGACATATCCTCGCGGCTGAACGGATTGACGATCAAGGCGTCGGTCATCTGCTCGGCCGCGCCAGCATAGCGCGACAAGATCAACACGCCTGGGTCCTCGGGATCTTGGGCGGCGACGTATTCCTTGGCCACAAGGTTCATGCCGTCGCGAAGCGGCGTGACGAGACCGACGTGAGCGGCGCGGTAGAGCCCGGCCAGCTCGTCGCGGCGGTGGCTGCGATTGACATAGCGGATCGGCACCCAATCGACGGTGGCGTAGGCGCCGTTGATGCGGCCCGAGATCGCATCGAGCCGCGCGCGGATCTCCTGATAGGCCTCGACCGCGTCCCGGCTAGGCGTCGCGATTTGAAGCAGAAAGACCTGTTCGGCCAGATCGGGATGGTCCGCCAGCATCTGCTCGTAGGCGAGGAAACGTTCTTCCAGCCCCTTGGAATAGTCGAGCCGATCGACGCCGATGATCATTCTCCGGCCTGCCTGGCTCTGTCGCATGCGCGCGAAGGCCGCCGCCGCCACTGGGCTGTCCGCAAGCTCGGCGAAGGCCTGCCCCTCGATACCGATGGGGAAAGCCGCGACGCGTGTCGTGCGCCCGTCGAACACGACCTCGTCGCCGTCGATCGTCAGGTCGAGCTCTCGCGAAACATATTCGCCGAAAGCCGCGAGGGCGTCTTGGCTTTGGAAGCCGACAAGGTCATAGGCCAGCAGCGTCTCCACTAGACGTCGATGCTGCGGCAGGGTTGTCAGGGTGCGAGGCCCTGGCCAAGGGATGTGCAGGAAAAAGCCGATCCGGTTGGTGACGCCCAGCGCCCGTAGCTCCTGCCCGAGCGGTATCAGGTGATAGTCATGCACCCAGACAAGATCCCCTGGCCCAATCAGCGGCGCGAGGGTCTGCGCGAACCGGCGATTGACCCGCTGGTAGCCGGCGTCGAACGAGCGCTCATAGGCAGCCAGGTCGGTGCGCGAGTGGAAGAGCGGCCAGAGGGTGCGATTGGCGTAGCCGTCGTAATATTCCTCGCGGTCCTGGTCTTCCAGATCCATCAGGGCGACGGTGACCCCGCCGATCCTCTGCATCGAGATCTGGCCGGTGAAGGTCTCCACGGTCTCGCCGCTCCAGCCAAACCAGGTCCCGGAATATTCGCGCAACGCCGCCGCCAGGGCCATGGCCAGGCCGCCGGCGGTTTCGACGCCCGCGTCGGCCGGCGGATTGACGCGATTGGAGACAACGATCAACCGACCCATTTGTCGCCTCCAAGACAGGTCTCCAGCCACGCCAGCACCGCGCAGGGCGTCTCCAGGCGGTGACGCGCCACGGTTACCCGGCGCTGCGGCCCAACCAAGACACCAAAGCCTCCGCCCGCCTGGGCGGCCAGAAAGCCGTCCTCATCGGTCAGGTCGTCGCCGACGAAGACCGGGCGCGCCCCCTGGAAGGGCCATTCGGCCATGAAACGTTTGACCGCCCCACCCTTGTCGTCGCCACGCGTGCGCAGTTCGGCGACCATGTCTCCTTCCTGAAGGAGGAGGTCCGTGCTCGCCTCCAAGCGGCGAGCGGCCTCTCGCACGGCTTCGCACGCGGCGGGACAACCCCGATAATGCAGCCCCACGCTGACGCCCTTGTCTTCACAGATGAGGCCTGGCTGGGATCGGGCGAGGTTCTGGAAAATCTCACGCGCTTCGGCGAGGTCGGGATCGGGAACCGCAGCCTGATGGTCGCCCGGCACCCCGCGGCGCTCAAGGCCATGGACGCCGGCCAAGGCCGGAACGACGTTCTCGGTGATCGCCGTGATTTCCTTCAGCGTGCGGCCGCTGACGATGGCGACGCGACGATCGAAGCGCTGGACGAGGCGTCGCAGGACAAAGGTCCGCCGTGGATCCGGCCCGACCGCGTCGGGACGGTCCATGATCGGCGCCAGCGTGCCGTCGAGATCCAGGAAAAGCGCGTCCCCTTCGGGCGACAGCACGGGCGGCGCGGTCAGCGCATCGGGAAAGGCGATGATTTGGGCGGTCATGGAGATCTCCCTGGCGGACGTCCAAACAGGACGGTCGGGCGCCCGACGCCGGCGGCGGCGCGGACGGGGCAATCGGTCTTCGATGACGCGGCTGGCTAGCGCGGCGATGGCGACCGTGACGGGGGCTGGGCGCTTGGCCGCGTTGGCCGGCGGGGCGCGTGGATGGGATCAATCGTCATAAACAGCCCTCTTCGAAGTCGGCGCCGTGCGCGGCGCGGAAAATCTCCAGCTAGATGGAGCGGCCGTCGGACGGGACGGCGAACCGTGTCGCAGACTTGTGCGGAGCGGGGCCAACCGCCGGATGACCTTAGCAGGCCCATACGCCAGTGGGCCGCTCGTCACGCGATGGTGAGGTCGAAGTGACCCCGGCGAGCGTCGAGACGCGCAGTCGCGGGCCATTCAGGCGCGGCGTGGCCAGCTCGTCCATGCCGATCGCCTGCCCCGCGAGGGCGCCCGCGCACGCCATGACGAGCGCCCCGGCCAACACCATCCAAACCCGCCAGACGCGGTGAGCCGTCGGCGCGCGCCGGTCCGGATGCGCGCGCATCGACGGTCCGGGCCGGCGGTCCGTATCATTAGGAATCCCAGCCATTCGAAGATAAATATCGCTTCACGATATATTGGTCAAATGACCCAGCTAGCGGCTGTTTCAGAGTGTGCTAGACAACGGTCACGTCACGCTTGAGCGTGGCGTTGGAACCTCGCCTTGCCCAAACGCCCGCCCGCCTCCGTGGCCGAACCCGCCCTCGCCGAATCCGACTACCGCGCCCTCGGTGATTTTCGATATGCGATCCGCCAGTTCCTGGCGTTTAGCGAAGAAGGCGCAAGGGCCCACGGCCTGACAAGCCAGCAGCATCAAGCCTTGCTGGCCATCAAGGCCCACCCCGGTCCGGGGCCGATTTCGATTGGCGAGCTCGCCGAAAGCCTGCTGATCAAGAACCACAGCACCGTCGAACTGGTGGCGCGCCTCGTCGAGCGTGAGCTGGTGGCCCGCCGCGAGTCCGACGCCGATCGTCGCCGCGTGGTGCTGACCCTGCGCCCCAAGGGCGAGGACATTCTGGAGACGATCTCGCGTCGCAACCTCGCGCGCCTGAACGATGGAGCCAACATCCTAGCGGACATCATCGAGGCGGCTCGCCGCGCCACTGGCGAACGCCCTTAACAGACGACGACGCTGGCCCGGGCCGCCCAAAGACTTTGCGGCGACGCCGCGTGCAAGCCCGCTCCCTTCTCGCCCAGCAGCACAGCCCGCGAGATCACGATCAGGTCCGAGGGACGATCCAGCAGATAGCGCCAAACCGCCTCGCCGATCCGCTCGGCCCGGATAGCGAAGGCTTGGGCGCTACCGTCCAGCGCTTGGCGAACCTGCGTGAGCTTGTCCTCGACCGCGTCCCCTTCCCGCGACACCACCACGACATCAAGCTCGACATCGGGACCGGCGTGGAGCGCCACGAGATCGATCGCCGCGCGACGCGCCGGATCAGCGTCGGTGACCGCCACCACGCGGTGAATCGGCAGGAAGACCTGCGAGGCCAAACAGACCGGCACCGTCATGGCGCGCACGAGCGGCTCGACATGACGGCCAAGATTTTGGCGTTGCTGCGCGGCGCGTTGTCCTCGCTTGCCCATGATCACCGCGGCGGCGCCGGCGGTCAGGGCCGAGCCCAGCAACCCGCCCTCGCCTAAACTAAGCTGGGGCGGCGCCGCGCCCTGGTCCGCGAGCCCCGCGGCCAGCCCTTCCAGCAGCTCACGGCCTTCCTGGGCGGTCTCGGCCTTTTCGCGCACGTGCCGAAGCTCCAGCCGCGCGCGCAAACGCTCGGCCAGCCAGGCCCCATGCTCGGCGACGCTGGCGGCGTAACCAGAAGCATCGACCAGCGCGCAGACAAGCGGCGGCGCGGCCGGCGCGAGCCCGGTCATGTCGGCCACTGGGCCAGGGTCGCGCCCTTGTCGTCCTCGAAGGCGACGCGGTCCAGCGCCGCGCCGAAGAGACAGATCGGACGGTGCTCGGCCGACTCGCTCCAGCAATGAACCGCCGCCCCATCGGCGAAGCCGGTGAGCCGCCCTTCGATCACCAAAACAAAATTCGTCGCCGCGCCGCCGTCGCTCGTGGGCGACTTGATCACGACTTCATAGGGACGATCACCGCGGCGCGCGGCGCGCGGGCTCTCTTCGTCATGGAAGACCACCAACCCCAGGCTGGGGGCCTCCACCGGCGTTGGGGTCGCTGGCGGAGCGACGGGGCGGCGCTTGGGGCAGCCCTCGGCCGTGAGCCAGGGACGCGGCAGCCAGAAGCCCTCGACGGCTTCGGTCTTGGGCGGCAGAGGCGCGGCGCGAATCAGCGGCAGGTCGGTCAGCACCGCCGGACGCGCCACCAGCCGCACCGTCCCAGCCGCGGCGTCGCGTTGATAATAGGCCTGGGTCGCGCCCGGATCGACCAGCGGACCACCGCAACCAAAGGCCAGACGCACCAGAAAGGTCCTGCCGGCCAGCCCCTTGGACTCGGCCAGCTCGCCGGCGGCGTAGGCGGCTGCAGCGGCCCGGGCGCCGGCGATCAGTTCCGCTCGCCCCAAGGGCGCGCTGGCGACAGGCGCGGCGGCCACGAGCGGAGGCGCGGTCTCGGCGACGGGGGGCGGCTCGGGCGCAGGCGGGGCCTTCGCGCCGGGCGTAGGCTTGAGCAGCAGCACGACCAACACCACAACCGCCGCCAAGCCGATGGCGAACGGCGCGACCAGGGCGAACTTGCGGTCGGGGGGCCTTGGCCTATTGTCGCTCATGTCGTTAGCCTAGAAGACAAGGTCTCGATTGCAACCTCTTGTGCTCAGGCCATGACCGCGCCGCAGTTCATCGCGCTTGGCGTCCTGGTGGTCGTGGTCGCCGCCCTGATCCACGGCAAGCTCCGCTCAGACGTCGTGGCCCTGGCCGGCGCGGCGGTCCTGCTGGCGACCCGCACCGTGCGCCCGATCGAGGCCCAAGGCGCCTTCGCAAGTCCGGCGATCATCGCCCTGGCCTCGCTGTTCGTGATCGCCTACGCCATGGAGCTGTCGGGCCTTCTGGGCCTGATGATCCGCGGCGCGACCAAGCTCTGCGCGCGCCTCGGAGCCGCGGGGCTCTGGGTGGTGATTGGCCTTTGCGGCGTCGCATCGGCCTTCCTCAACAACACCCCGATTGTCGTGCTGGGCGCGCCGGTCGTGCGGGACGTCGCTCAGGGGCTGTCGCTCTCGCCGAAGCGCTTCCTGATCCCGCTATCGTACGCCACGATCCTCGGCGGGGCGTGCACCCTGATCGGCACTTCGACCAATCTCCTGGTCAACGACATGGCTCGCAACGCTGGGCAACCCGCCTTCAGCCTGTTCGAAGTGACGCCGGTCGCCCTGATCGTGGCCGCAGTGGGCGGCCTCTATCTGCTGATCGTGGGACCAAGGCTTCTGGTGGCCGATCCCCAGCCCGAACGCGCGCCGCTAGCGCCGCCCCATGGCGCGCCCTTGATTGGTGACGATCCGACCCTCTATCCGTCGAATCCACCGTTTCAGCCAGCCAAGGCCATCGCAGCCCTGGCGGTCTTCATTGTGGTGGTCGTCACGGCCGCCACGGGACTCCTGCCCATCGCGGCCTCGGCCTTCGCGGGCGCAGTGGCCCTGGTCCTGATCCGCGTGATCGGCGTCGAGCAGGCCTATCGCGGGTTACGACCAGACATCCTGCTGTTGATCGCCGGGATGGTGGTGGTGGGGCTGTCGATGGAGGTGACCGGCCTCGCCGCGCTCGCGACCGAGCAACTGGTCGGTTGGCTGCACGGGCTCAGCCCGCTCTACGCCCTGGCTCTCGTCTACGGCGCGACGTTGCTGTTGACGGAAATCCTCTCGAACGCGGCGGTCGCGGTCCTTTTAACCCCGGTGGCCGTGGCCTTGGCGGAAAGCCTGGGCGTCAGTCCCCGCCCCTTCCTCGTGGCGGTGATGATGGCCGCCAGCGCCGCCTTCGCCACGCCGTTTGGCTACCAGACCAATGTCCTCGTCTATCAGCTCGGCGGGTACCGCTATATCGACTTCGTGCGGATCGGCGCGCCGCTCAACCTGATCACTTGGGCCGCGGGCATGGGCGCGATCCCAGCCTTCTTCCCGTTCTGATCGAGGTTTGGTTCCCTTGGCGGGGGTCACAATATCGTCACCCCATAGTGTCCAGCCGCCACATTAGATCGTGATACGATCTTCTGGAAGCCACTCAACAGGTTTCCAGACCACGGGGAGCACATGCACGACAACGACAAGGACACCATTCTTCTGATCTGCGGCGACGCCGCCGAAGCCGCCCGGATCATGGCCGATCTCTACGAGGCGCAAGTCGGCGTCATCGGTCCGTTCCAAACGGCGGGCATGGCCCTCGCCGCGAGCGCTCAGACCCACGCGACCCTGGCCGTCTTGGCCGGTGAGCCCACCGGTCAGCGCAAGACGCCGCAGCTGGCCAAGACCCTGCTGGAGACCTGGGGCGTGAGGTCGATGCTGCTCGATGAGGCCGAGCACGCCGTCTTTGACCAAGCCGACTGGCGCGCGCCCGACTCTCAAGTCTTGCGCATCCGGCGCGCGCTCAAGCGCGAGCCCCTCTCGCTCTGAGCGCTGCAGCGCTAGCCTGAAGCCGCCTTCGGCGGAGACCTTTTGCTTCCAGAGGAGGACGCCGATGACGGCTAGCGAACGCATGCTTGCGGCCCTACGGGGCTTGCTCGCGCATTTTTCCACCCTGAGCCTGGCGGCGTTGCTGATCAACCTGGCGCTTACCGCCGTGGTGATTGGCCTAGCCTGGGGCGCGGGCCGGCTGGCGCGGCGCTTGACGCTTGTTGGCGCGCACCGTCTGCCAGGCCCATCGGACGCCGAAAAGACCGTGCGCACCCATCGCCTGGCGCGTCTGGCGGGCTGGGCAGTGCAGACCATGTCAAGCCTCGCCGCCGTGCTCTTCATCGCCGACATATGGGGCTTCAATCTTCTGGCCTGGACCGCCACGCCCATGGGCGCGCAACTGGTGATGGGCCTTCTGCGTCTGGTGCTGGTGCTGATCACGGCCGTGGCCGCCTTCGAGCTCGTCGGCCTCGCGATCGGGCGGGCCATGGGACGATTCGCCGAACGCGCCGAGGAGCCCCGTCGCCGGGCTCAGCTCTCCACGCTGGCGCCCCTGCTGCGCGGCATTACCCAGACCGCCATCGTCATCGTCGCGGCGCTGATGGCGCTGTCGGAACTTGGCGTGAAGATCGGCCCGCTCCTGGCGGGCGCGGGTGTCGTGGGAGTGGCGCTCGGCTTTGGCGCCCAAACCCTCGTCAAGGACTTCCTGACCGGCATCTTCCTGATCGTCGAGGACATCGTCTCGGTCGGCGACATCATCCGGATCGGCGACAGCGGCGGCCTCGTCGAGCAAATGACCCTGCGGACGATCCGCCTGCGCGACTTCGACGGGACCGTCCACGTCTTTCCCTACAGCGAGGCCCAGGTGTTGCATAACCTCACCAAGCGCTTCTCCTATTACGTCTTCGATCTGCAGGTGTCCTACGGTTCGGATCTCGACGCCGCCTTGTCGCTGATGAAGCGGGTTGGTGCCCGCCTGAAGTCGGACCCGGACTACGCCGACAAGATCCTCGAACCCATCGAGGTCGTCGGCGTCGACAATCTCGCGGAAAGCGGCGTGGTCCTGAAGGCGAGGATCAAGACCCTCCCCTTGCAGCAGTGGACGGTCGGCCGTGAGTACAACCGCCGTATCAAGCTGGCCTTCGACGAGGCGGGAATCGAAATTCCGTTCCCGCATTTGAAGGTCGTCATGCCTGAACAGCAGATCGCCGAACTCGCCGCCGCTCGCGCCGCGCCAAACTAGGCTCGGAGACGACGGTCTAGCGCGACACTGACCCAAGGACGGTAAGCTGGGTCTCGCCGCGACCAATCACGCTCATGTCGCCGTCGGTTTCAAGGACGACGACGGCCACATCTTCGATCCGGCCAAACCCCGCCTTACGGATAACCGCTTCGAGCTCAGGCTGGGTGATCCGCTCTTGGATCATGGCCCGGCCGAGGATGCGACCATTCTCCACCAGCATCCGCGGCTCCGACCGTACGAGGCGGCCAAAGCCGGGCCAATACACCGAGACGCGCGACACCGCCCGTTGCAGCACCGCCAGCATGCAGAAGGCCAATGCGCCTTCCAGCAGCGCCACGTCCTTCGTCAGCAAGACGCTGGCCAGGGTCGACCCGAGAGCGACGGTGACCACGAGATCAAAGGCGTTGAGCTTGGAGAGCGCGCGCTTGCCGGCGACCCGCAGGACAAGGACCAGCCAAGCGTAGGCTAGCGTCGAGACGACGGCGACGCGGATTAGATCGTGGAGAGTGTCGAAGAACATTCCACGCAAACGCTTCGCGGTGTCGGCGAAGTTCCTGATCTGTCGTCAAGCAGCGCCAGATAGATCGTCGCGGCCATTGGCTCGCTACACGACATTTTGAGGCCACGCATCCGCGCCACGCGCATTTAGACCTGAACGCGACCGCATCGGTCGCGGCAAGCGGAGGGCTGCGGCGATGGACCAGGCGACCACAACTTGGCCCGTGAGGTCTTTGGCGGTGAGAGTTTTCGCCGTGATCCTCGCAGCGATCGGCGCGGTGTTGGCGGTGGGGGGAGCGTGGCTCCTCAGCCTCGGCGGCTCGCCCTATTACCTAGTGGCGGGTCTTGGACTCGTCGCCGCCGGTGTTCTGCTCGTCCGTCTGCGCCTTGTGGGCGTCTGGGTCTATAGCGCCATCTTCGTCGCGACCTTGGCCTGGGCGCTTTGGGAAGCCGGACTGAACGGCTGGGCTTTGGTTCCACGCATCGTCGGACCGTATGTTCTGCTACTTCTCGTCCTGGCCTGCGCGCCCGCCCTCACCCCTCAGCGCGGCCCGCGCCGTGCGGCGCTTGCGCTTTTCGGGGCGGCGACCCTGGTCGTAGCCGGGATCTTCGGCGCCAGCGCGCTAGGAGGAGGCGGCGCGACCGCCGCGCCGTCCGGCGGCGCGCCTGTCTCCGGAGAGGTCGCGGGCGCCGATTGGCCGGCTTATGGCGGGACGTACGGGGCCCAGCGCTACTCAACGCTCGCTCAAATCACACCTGACAATGCTGGCAAACTCAAGCGAGCCTGGCTGATCCATACCGGCGACCTCCCCGCCTCCGAGACCGCCCGCAAAACGTATGGCGCCGAGACCACCCCGCTGAAGGTCGACGACACGCTCTATCTTTGTACGCCCAAGAACATCTTGATCGCGCTGGACCCGCAGACCGGGGCGACGCGTTGGCGTTTCGACCCCAAGGTTCCGGACGCCAATATTCCCTACACCGCCGCCTGTCGCGGCGTGACCTACTACGCTGTGCCCGGCGCAGCGCCGGGCCAGGCCTGCGCCACGCGCATCATCGAAGGCACCTTGGACGCGCGCCTGATCGCGGTCGATGCGAGGACTGGCCGTCCTTGCGCGGATTTTGGCTTTGGCGGACAGGTCGACACCGCTCAGGGGATCGGCCAGCACGTCCCCGGGATGTTTTCGATCACATCAGCCCCGACCATCGTGCGCGGCGTCGTCGTCACTGGCCATCAGGTGCTTGATGGCCAAAAGCGAGACGCGCCGTCCGGCGTGATCCAGGGCTATGACGCCGTCACCGGCAAGCTTCGCTGGGCCTGGGATATGGCTCGGCCCGACCGTACGGGCGCGCCTCCGCCCGGCGAGACCTACACCCGCAGCACCCCAAACATGTGGACCACCGCGACGGGCGACGAAGCCCTGGGTCTTGTCTATTTGCCGCTCGGCAACAGCGCCGTCGACTATTGGAGCAGCTTACGGTCGCCCCTGGAGAACGCCCATTCGACCTCGCTGGTCGCCCTCGACGTCACAACCGGCAAGAAGGTCTGGTCCTTCCAGGCGGTGCGCAAGGACGTCTGGGACTATGACCTGGGATCACAAGCCACGCTCGTCGATTACCCGACGGCGGGTGGCGTGGTCCCGGCGGTGATCCTGCCCAGCAAACAGGGCGATCTCTATGTGCTGGACCGCCGCACTGGCGCCCCCATCACCGGAGTCGAGGAACGGCCCGTACCGCAAGGCGGCGTCGAGCCGCATCAGCGCTCGAAGACGCAGCCGTTCTCGCTGTTCCATACCCTGCGCAAGGCTGACCTGACCGAGGCGCGCATGTGGGGCATGTCGCCGATCGATCAGATGATCTGCCGCATCCAGTTTCGCCGCGCGGCTTACAAGGGCTTCTATACCCCGCCGGAGACCACGCAGCGCTACATCGAGTACCCTGGCTACAATGGCGGCTCGGATTGGGGTGGTATCGCCATCGATCCCGCGCGCGGCGTGATCGTGGCCAACTACAACGACATGCCCAACTATAATCGGCTCGTGCCCCGGGCCGAGGCCGACAAGAAGGGCTGGGCCCCGCGTGGCGAGGAACGCGGCGGCAGTCTCAAGAAGGGCGCCGAAGGCGCGGGTGATCCGCAGATCGGCGCGCCCTACGCCATCGACGTCAACGCCGGCTGGCGCCTGCCGGGGACGGGCCTGCTCTGCAAGGAACCGCCCTATGGCGGGATCCGCGCCATTGATCTGAAGACCGGTCGCACCTTGTGGGACCGGCCGATCGGCACGGCGCGGACCAACGGTCCGTTCGGAATCCCCTCGCATCTGCCGCTGCGGATCGGCACGCCCAACAATGGCGGCGCCGTCGTCACGGCCGGCGGCGTGATCTTCATCGCCGCCACCACCGACAACCTGATCCGCGCGATCGATCTGAAAACCGGAAAGACGCTGTGGAGCGACGTGTTGCCCGCTGGCGGACAGGCCACGCCGATGACCTATGAGGCGGGCGGGAGGCAGTATCTGGTGATCATGGCCGGCGGCCATCACTTCATGGAGACGCCGATCGGCGACGCCCTGGTCGCCTACGCCTTGCCGCGATGATCGCTCTCTCCGCTATTCGACGTGACCCAAGGGTCATACACGTCCTGCGGCGGTCTACCGTCGAGACATGGCCACGAGGCTCATGACCGACTCGCCCGACCGCACCCTTTCCTCCGCGCGCCTGGCCTTGGCCCTGCTGGCGACCGTTTCGTTGGTCTTTCTAGTGTGGCGGCTGGCCCATGTCGCTTTGATCGCTTTCGCCGCGGTCATCGTGGCGGTGTTGCTGCGCGCCCTGGCCGATCCGCTAAGCCGGCGCGCGCGATTGCCCGAGGGCGCGGCCCTGGTCGTATCGGGTCTCGTTATTGTCGCCGTGCTGGCCGCGGCCAGCTGGCTGTTCGGCGCGACGGTGGTTGGCCAATTGAACGGATTGGCGGCGCGCCTGCCCCGCGATGAAGCGCAGCTGCGTACGCTTCTCGAACGCTTGCCGTTCGGAGCGGCGCTGAGTGATTTTTCCTTCAACGCGGGGACCTTGGCGGGAGGCGTGCAGGGTGTGGCCGGACGCGTCGGCGGCTATGCGTTAAACGCCTTCTCCGCCCTGACCAACACCGCCCTGGCCCTCGTGGCCGGCGTCTATCTGGCGCTGAAGCCCGCGGCCGCCCGCGAGGGGCTGCTGCTGCTCGTTCCCGAGTCTCGAACGAGCACGATGCGCGCGGTCCTGGACACCGCGGGCCGGGCGCTTCGGCTCTGGCTTTTGGGAACCTTCGCCGACATGGCCGTTGTTGCGGTGATGACCGGCGTCGGAACGGCCCTCATCGGCCTGCCATCGCCCGTGGCGCTGGGCATACTCGCTGGCGTGGCTTCGTTCGTGCCGATCGTGGGCCCCATCGTCTCGGTAGTCCCGGCGCTGCTGATCGCCGTGCAGGAAAGCCCATCCATGGTGCTCTGGACGGTCCTTGTCTATGTCGCCGTGCAACAGATCGAGAGCAATCTGATCTTTCCCTTCATTCAACGCCGAGCGGTGGATTTGCCTCCCGTCCTGAGTCTGTTCGGGGTGCTGGCGTTCGGGGTCCTGCTGGGGCCGCTTGGGGTCGTATTGGCCACGCCCTTGCTGGTTGTCGGCCTCGTGTTCCTCAAGCGCCTCTATGTCCGGGAGAGCCTTGGCAAAGCCGTTAAGATTCCTGGCGAGATCAGCGAGGGCAAGACCACGCCATGACGCCATTTCACCTGGCGGCATTGCTGCTGGTCCTTGTGGCGGCGATCGGGTGGCTGAATGTGCGGCTGCTTCACCTGCCTACCGGCGTGGCGATGGTGCTGGCCGGTAGCCTTGGCGCGGCGGGCCTCCTGCTCCTACGCTGGATCGCGCCCGGCGGCGGGGCGGCGGCGGCGATCGCCACGCTGGGCCGCGTCGATTTCACCAAGGCCATTCTCGACTATCTGCTGGCCTTCCTGCTTTTCGCTGGAGCCTTGCAGGTCGACTTGGCCGCCTTGCGTCGTCGAGCCCTGGCGATATGGACGCTGGCGACCCTGGGGGTCATGGCCTCGACCGCGATCGTGGGGGGCGGACTTTGGCTTGGCGCCAAAGGGCTGGGCGTCGAGCTGCCGCTCCCCTGGGCCCTGGTGTTCGGCGCGCTGATCAGTCCCACGGATCCGATCGCCGTGCTCGCCGCCGTGCGAAATGGCGGCTTCTCCAAACCGTTACAGTCCGTTCTGCAAGGTGAGGCGCTGTTCAACGACGGCGTCGGCGTCGTCATCTTCAGCGCCGCGGTGGCGGTGGCCGCCGGAGGCGGCGAACTGCATCCGCTGACCGCCCTTGGCCAGGTTGGGCTCGAAGCCGCCGGCGGTCTCCTCCTTGGCCTGGCGCTGGGTTGGATAGCGATCCTCGCCACCCGGGCCATCGACGACTACGCGGTGGAGGTGGCCATTACCCTGGCCCTAGCCGCCGGCGCCTATAGCCTCGCGCAGATGCTTGAAGTCAGCGGGCCGATCGCGGCCGTGGGCGCGGGCTTGCTGGTCGGCGATCGCGGGGTTCAGACGGCGATGAGTGACACGACCCGGCGGTACGTGCGCGGGTTCTGGGCCCTCGTCGACGAAATCCTCAACGCGGCGGTGTTTCTGCTGTTGGGGCTGGAACTCGCGGTGCTTGGCCTGGCCTGGCGCGACGCGGGCCTCTGGCTGCTGGCCATCGCGCTGGTGCTCGCCGCCCGCTTGGTGGTTGTGGCGCCGTGGGGCGCGATCATGCGGCTCCGGCGAGAGGCCTGCGGCGCGACCCCAGTTCTAGTCTGGGGCGGCTTGCACGGAGCGCTCTCGCTGGCGCTCAGCCTGCCCGACACAGGTCCGCGCGATCGGGTGCTGTCGATCACCTATGCGGTCGTGTTGTTTTCCGTCGTGGTCCAGGGGCTGACCTTCCCCGCCGTGGCGCGTCGCCTCGGCGACCGCGGCGAAGCCGAGCCTGCGGTCTAGATCCTTTTCGAGGCAAACTAGGAGGTCGCAGCCGGAGCTGATCTTCCCCCGAAAAAGTGGACGGGGTTAAGCCGCTCTGCGTTCCATCT
>NZ_LSJA01000352.1 GCF_001556515.1 Caulobacter sp. CCH9-E1
TCCCGCCACATCCATAAGGATCGCTGGATCAGCGTCCGCGCCGACGACTGCGTCACCGACGAGGGCGCGGTGATCGCGCCCTACTACGTCCTGGAATATCCCGACTGGGTCGAGGTGGTCGCGCTCGACGCCGACAACAACGTCCTGCTGGTCAGGCAATACCGCCACGCTCTCGGCGACATTTCCACCGAACTTCCCGCGGGCGGCATGGATGCTGGCGAGACTGATCCCGTCGCGGCGGCCCGGCGTGAACTCCTGGAGGAGGCCGGATGCGCGGGAACCCTGACTCTCGTGGGCGAGACCCGTCCCAACGCCGGCACCCACACCAACCGCACGCACATCATCCTGGCCCGCGATGTCGTGAAGGTCGCCGAACCCCAAGACGAGCCCAGCGAGCGGATCGAGAGCGTCTGGGTTCCGCTCGCCGAGGCGATCCGCATGGCCCTGGCCGGCGAGATCACCGTCGGCATGCAGGCGGCCTCGCTGCTGCGCGGCCTGGCGGCGGCCGGCGTGGCGAGGGTCGAGCCAGATAACAAGAAGGTCATGACGCAGCCTTAACTGGCGCGCGCGCCGGTCCGATGCGACTTCCCCCCGCGAGCTTTGTCGAGGGGACTCCATGCGCATCCTGCCTATCACGGCCCTGGCCGTCGCCCTGGCCTTGGCCTCGCCGGCCTCCGCTGATGAAACCCTGAGCGCCAAGAACGCCGGACGGGTGGTCGATGCGCTGATCGCCGACTTGAACGGCTATTTCGATCCGGCCAAGGCGGCCGAGGTCCAAAAGGCGTTGCGCGCGCAGCGCGGGGCCCTGATCCAGATCCATGACCGTACGGCTCTGGCCGAGGCGCTGAGCGCGATCACCCTGAAGGTCTCCGGGGATCAGCATCTGAAGGTCTCGGTGGCCACCAGCGACGCCAAAGTCGCCCAGATCAGCGACGCCGAGCAGGCGTTGATCGACCAGCGCATCGCCTATGGCCTGATGGCCATCCGCCGCCTGCCGGGAAATATCGGCTATCTGAAGCTCCGCTATTTCGAGCAGGGACCCGAGGGCGCCCGGTTGATCGACGCGGCCATGGGCCTGCTGCAATATTCCGACGCCCTGATCATCGATCTTCGCGAGAACACCGGCGGGGGCGGCGCGTCCGACGCCCGGTTGCTAGGCCATCTCTCCCGCACGCCGCTGGTCATGGCCCAGCTGCATTGGCGCACGCCCGACGGCAAGGCGGAGATCGAGCAGCGAAAGGTCGACACGCCGGAGGCGGGGCCGCTCTATGCCGACAAGCCGATCTTCGTGCTGACCGGAAGCCGCACCTTCTCGGCGGCGGAGGGCTTCGCCTACGACATCCAAGCCAACAAGCGCGGCCTGTTGATCGGAACGCGGACGCGCGGCGGCGGCAATCCCTCCAACCGTCCGGCCCCGCCGCTTGGCTTCGGGCTGACGGTCTTCGTGCCCAACGGCCAGGCGATCCACCCCTTGACCGGCAAGGGCTGGGACGGCGTCGGGGTTCAGCCCGACGTCGAGACGCCGCTCGAAGGCGCCCTGACCGAAGCCTATCGTCGCGCTCTGGCGGCGGCTAAGCCCCTGGTCTCGACGCCAAGATCGGAGAAGGAGCGCGCCGACGCGATCGCCGATCCCGCGGCGGCGCTGTTGGCCGACCAGAAGCTCTAGCTACTTCCGCACCCGCATCAGGCATTCCTGGGCCACCGAGGCCAGGAGCTTGCCGTCCTTGCTGAACATCTGGCCGCGCACCAGGCCGCGACCTTGCGAGGCGCTGGGGCTGTCCTGCGCGAACAGGGTCCAGTCGTTGAAGTTGAACGGGTGGTGGAACCACATGGCGTGGTCCAGGCTGGCGCCCTGCAGGCCCGGCGTCGTCCAGATCAGGCCGTGCGGACGCAGGGCGCTCTCCATGAACGCCATGTCCGACGCGTAGGCCAGAGCGGCCTGCTGCATCTTGATGTCATCGCCCAGCGGGGCCTTGGCCCGCATCCAGACATTCTTGGTCCCCGACTTCTGGACCGGGGCGACCGGGTTCTGGGGATCTTCCCAGCGCACGTCCACGGGGCGCGGCTTCTTGGCGTGGGCCAGCATCTTGGGATGAATCTGGTCGCCCAGGCTTTCCAGGAACTCGACCTCGGTCATCAGGGTCTCGGGATCGGGCGCGCCGGGCATCTCCGACTGGTGCTCGAAGCCGTCTTCCGGGGTCTGGAACGAGGCGGCGAGGTTGAAGATCTGCTCGCCGTGCTGGATCGCCGCGACCCGGCGAGTCGTGAAGGTGCCGCCGTCCCGCGCCCGCTCCACGTCGTAGAGCACTGGCGCGTTCACATCGCCCGGGCGGATGAAATAGGCGTGCAGCGAGTGACAGATCCGATCCGGCACCGTGCGATAGGCGGCCAGAAGCGCCTGGGCGATGACCAGGCCGCCGAAGATGCGCGGGAAGCCGTCGTTGGGGCTGGTTCCCCGGAACAGGTTCACCTCGATCGCTTCGAGGTCGAGGATGTCGGCGAGGTTTTCGGTCGTCTGCATGGCGCAGTGCGATAGGCGCAGGCGTGCGCCGCCGCAAGTCGTCACCTTGCGTCAGGCCGTCGCGGCGCCCATCGTGATAGCGATGTCCCGCCCGCCGCCGATCGTCCACCACCCCGCCTTCCGCGCCGAGATGCCGGCGGGCCACCGCTTTCCGATGGACAAGTTCTCGCGACTGGCCAGCGTGCTGGAAGCCGAGGCCGTCCCCGGGCCGGACGGGTTCGCGCGGCCCGAGCCGATCGACGCCGAGACTCTGCGTCTGGCCCACACCGAGGACTACGTCCGCGGCGTGATCGAACTGTCCCTCCCACCCGACGTCGTGCGGCGGATCGGCATGCCCAATACCGAGAGCGTCGCCACGCGGGCAAGGGCGGCGACAGGCGGCACCCTGCTGGCGGCGCGCCTCGCCCTGCAGCACGGGATCGCCTGCAACACCGCTGGCGGCAGTCACCACGCCTCGGCCGAGAGCGGGGCGGGCTTCTGCGTCTTCAACGATGTGGCGGTGGCCGCGCGGCGGCTGCAGGCGGAGGGGGCGGTCAGCCAGGTGCTGGTCGTCGATCTCGACGTCCACCAGGGCGACGGCACGGCGCGGATTTTCGAAGGCGATCCCAGCGTCTTCACCTTCTCGATGCACGCCGAGAAGAATTTCCCGCACCGCAAGGCCGTGAGTGATCTCGACATCGAGCTCGCCGACGGGACCGGCGATGAGGCCTATCTGGCGAAGCTGGGAGAGATCGCGCCGGCGCTGCTCTCCAGCGTCCGGCCCGATATCGTCTTCTTTAACGCGGGGGTCGATCCCCACGCGGACGACAAGCTGGGCCGGCTATCGCTGACCGACGAGGGTCTGGCGCGACGGGAGGCCTATGTCCTGGGCGCTTGTCTTGCTCTTGAGATCCCCGTGGTTGGGGTCATCGGCGGCGGCTACGACGCGGACATCGATCGCCTGGCGGGCCGCCACGCCATCCTGCATCGGACGGCCAAGTCTCTGTATTCTCGGTAGTCTTCTAGTTCGCCATCCCCGTCGGCGCGGCTCTCGAAGGAGCGGCCCGACGGAGGTTAAGCGGCGATCACTTACAGGCTCTGGGCGAGCGAGCCGGCGATGATGACGAGCGGCAGAACCGCGAGAACGAGCGAGGCGACGCCGGAAACGGCGGTGGTCTTCATGGTCATGGTCTTGATCCCTTTTTGCTCCGGCCGCCCCGTTGGCGTCCGGTGATCAGGGATATAGGCCCGCCCCTTGGTTGCTGCACGTTACCTTTGCTTCATTACGCCGATTTTAAGAAGGTTATCACGCTCAATTCGCATTGCGAGGGTGTAATTTTACGTGATCGGCACGAGACAGAACAATATTTCACCGCTTCCCAGTCCTTTGCCCACTTCTTTCGCCACGTGAACGGGCGGCCGCAGGTTAGGCAGGTCTTTGACGGCAGGTCGCCTTTGGCGACCGCCTTCCCGCCCTTCCGCGAAGGTTTCAAGCGCCGTCCTCGCTGGGCGCGACCAGGAAGAGGCCGCGCAGGGTGGCGATCGGGGCCGAGCGGGTCTCCTGCCAGGCCTCGACGTGGACGTTGGCGATCCGTCGGCCCAGCTTCTTGATGCTGGCGCGGGCGTAGGTGGTCAGGGGGCGTCCCGAGCGCAGGTACTCGATCGAGACGTCGATCGTGCGCGGCTGGCGCTTCATCGGCGCGGCGGCCGAGAGCTGCGCCAGCGCCGTCATCTCCATGAAGGCGCCCAGGACGCCGCCATGGATGGCCGGCAGCATCGGATTGCCGACGATGTGCTGGGCGAAGGGCAGGATGGCGGTCATCTCGTCCCCGGCCAGCTCGGCGCGCACGCCCAGGAACCGCGCATAGGGGATGGAGTCTAGCATCGAGACCAGGCGGCTGTCGGCGTCGCTCATTGGTCGGCTCCTCCGGTCTGGGCGCGGCTGGCCCGCGATGGCTTGAGGTTGGCGCCCGGCTTCTTGCCGGCGCTGGAGTCGAGCATGAAGGTCGCCTGGGCGGTCGCCACCGGATCCTCAGGATCGCGGTCGTAGGCCACGGCGCGAACGAAGGCGACCGAGCGGGTCAGCTTGTAGCAATGGGCGCGCGCCAGGATGTCCAGCCCGGGTTCGGCGGGACGCATGTAGTCGATGCGCAGGTCCAGGGTGGCGATCGAGGTCCACGCCTCCAGCGCCGCGTGCACCGCCTGGCCGCTGGCGTGGTCCAGCAGCGTCGTGACCACGCCGCCGGCGATCACGCCCGTCTCGGGGTCGCCGACGATCTCCGGACGGTAGGGAACCTTCAGCAAGGCCATGGCCTCGCCGATCTCCAGCGTGGAGAAGCCCAGGGCCCGGGCTTGCGGACTGCCTTCGTTCATCGCCGTGGCGATCAGGCGGCTTTGTTCATTATCGCTCATGCCGTCTCCCTCGATGGGGATAGGCTTAGCCCGTTAGGCGTTGTCATATCCAGCCGTGATCAAGCCCGAAGATCTTCTCTGTCCCCGGCCTGGAGGCCTCTACTGCCCGCCGGGGGACTTCTACATCGACCCGGTCCGTCCCGTGGACCGGGCGGTGATCACCCATGGGCACTCCGACCACGCCCGCGCCGGTCATGGCGTCGCCGTCGCCACGCCCGAAACCCTGGCGATCATGGCCGCCCGCTATGGCGAGGACTTCGCCGGGCGGCGCGAGGCGGTGGCGTATGGCCAGACCTATGCCCGCGATGGCGTGGAGGTGACGCTAGTCCCGGCCGGCCACGTCCTGGGCTCGGCCCAGGCGGTGGTGCGCTGGAAGGGGCTGACCATGGTCGTCTCCGGGGACTACAAGCGCCGGCGGGATCCGACCTGCGCGCGCTTCGAGCCCGTGCCCTGCGATGTCTTCATCACCGAGGCCACCTTCGGCCTGCCGGTCTTCCGCCATCCCGACGACGCCGGGGAAATCCGCAGCCTGCTGGCGTCGGTCGAGCAGTTCCCCGAGCGCTGCCACATCGTCGGCGCCTATGCGCTGGGCAAGGCCCAGCGGGTGATCCGGCTGCTGCGGGAGGGTGGCTGGGACAAGACCATCTTCGTCCACGGCGCGCTTGAGCGCCTCAATGCGCTCTACGAAGCGCACGGCGTCGAACTCGGTCCGCTCGCCCCGGCGACCGCGTCCGGCCCCAAGGAGGCCTTCGCCGGCCAGATCGTCATCGCGCCGCCCAGCGCCGTCGCCGATCGCTGGTCGCGCCGCTTTCCCGACCCGGTCGACTGCTTCGCCTCGGGCTGGATGCGGGTGCGGGCCCGGGCTCGCCAGCGCGGCGTCGAGCTGCCGCTGATCCTGTCCGATCACGCGGACTGGGACGAACTGACCGGGACTCTGTCGGAACTTCGCCCCGGCGAGGTTTGGATCACCCATGGCCGCGAGGAGGCGCTGGAGCGCTGGTGCGAGCTGGAAGGCCTGCCAGCGCGCGCCCTGCGGCTGGTCGGCTATGACGAGGAAGAGGGCGAATAGCTTTCCGGCGCGGGGCCGATATAGCGCGCCCTGGGGCGGATCAGGCGGCCGCTCTGCAGCTGTTCGATCGCGTGGGCGGTCCAGCCGGCGCTCCGGGCGGTCGCGAACAGGATGAAGGGGGCGTCCGCTGGGAGGCTCAGCGCGCGCGCCAGGCTGACCAAGGCGAAGTCGATATTGGGCGACAGACCGGTGGCCCGTTCAGTCGCGGCGCGCAGATCGGTCAGAAGGGCGGGGGGCTCGAACGCCGCCAGCAACGCCGCGGCGCGAGGATCGCCATCCGGATAGAGCGGGTGATCGAAACCCGGCATGGACGCGCCTTGCGAAAGACGCGCGGCCACGGCCTGGGCGGGATCACGTCGCTCGGCCTCCTCGACGAAGGTCTCGACCCGCGCCGCCATGCCGCCGTGCAGCGGTCCGGAAAGCGCCGAGAGCCCGGCGAGACACGCCGCCGATAAGGATGCGCCGGTCGAGGCCGCTACCCGCGCCGCAAAGGTCGAGGCGTTCAGTTCGTGATCCGCCAGCAGCACCAGGGCGCGCCGGACGAGATCCGCCCCCCTAGCGTCGAGGCCCCAGGCTGCCGCGAAGCGCAGGTGGGCAGGACCTTCGCCGGCTTGGCCGGTCGCCGCATCGACGATCGCGTCCAGGAGATCGGCGGCTTCCATCGCCAAGGCCAGGGGCGCGCGACCTCGGGCCGGCGGCTCCCGCCCCGCTCTCGTCGCCAAGGTCAGGAACAGGCGCTGGCGGGCGGTGTCGCCAATCAGCGGCTCGATCCGGCGAGCGGCCTTCAGGGCGACCCCGTGTCCCCGCCGCAGCAGGCGAGCGACGTTCTCCAGCATCAGGCCTTGCTCGGCGAGGTGGACGGCGTCGCGGCCGCGATACCAAAGCCGTCCTCCGGCGACGGTCGTGATCGCCGAAGGTAGGACGGGCTCGCCCCAGGCGATGGCCTCGGCGGCGACATCGGCCGCACGCCGACCGCGCGCTTTCTTTTGAGCCAGGGCGGCGACGTCCGAGGCGCGATAGAGGCTGCGGCGGGGGTCCTGCGGATGGGCCGTCGCCTCGATCCGGCCCCGGCTGACATAGGCGTAGAGCGTCTGCGGCCGGATCCCTAGCCGCTCGAGAACCTGTTCGGCGTTCATCCAATCGGCCATATAGATTGATTATATTGATCAAGATTGACAATCAAGGTGGGCGAGCGCCTTTTCGCGATGAAAGGAAACCGCACATGTCCGATGGTCTTGAAGGCGTCGTCGCCGCCCACACTGTCCTGTCCGATGTCGATGGCGCGCGGGGGCGCCTGGTGATCCGCGGCTACGCCGTCGAGGATCTCTCCGGGACCACGCGCTACGAGGACGCCGCCCATCTGCTGTTCGATGGCTTCTTCGAGGACGCGCCCAACGATCTCGCGCCCGCCTTGGGAAAGGCCCGGGTTCGCGCCTTCGCCGAGGTCGCCGCCCTGGACGAAGGCTTGGCGCGGCGTGATCCGGTCGAGGCCATGCGCGCCCTGCTGGCGCGCCTGCCCGACGGCGACGACCTCTCGACGGCCCTGCTGCTGATCGCCGCCCCCGCCGTTTTCACCCCCGCCGTGCTGCGTGTCGCGGCCGGCCAGAGCGCCGTCGCGCCTGATCCGTCCCTGTCCCACGCCGCCGACATCCTGCGCATGACGCGTGGCGCGCCAGCGTCGGACGCCGAGGCCGCAGCCCTGGACGCCTACCTCGTCACAGTCTGCGATCACGGCCTGAACGCCTCGACCTTCGCGGCCCGTGTCGTCGCCTCCACACGCGCCGGCCTGACCTCGGCGACGCTGGCGGGGCTCTCGGCGCTGAAGGGGCCGCTACACGGCGGCGCGCCGGGACCGGTGATCGAGATGCTGGATGCGATCGGCGCGCCGGCCAACGCGCGGCCCTGGCTGGAGAAGGCCCTGGCGCGCGGCGACCGGCTGATGGGTTTCGGCCACCGCATCTACCGTGTCCGCGACCCGCGCGCCGACGCCCTGAAATCGGCCGTGCGCAAGCTTGCCTCGGCGTCCAGCGCCCTGCCGGGACGGCTGGCCTTCGCCGAGGCGGTCGAGCAGGCGGCGCTGGAAATCCTGCGCGAGCACAAGCCGGACCGGCCGCTGGACACCAATGTCGAGTTCTACACGGCGTTGCTGCTGGAGGCCCTGGGCCTGCCGCCGGCCAGCTTCACCTGCGTCTTCGCCATGGGCCGCGTCGCCGGCTGGATCGCCCACGCGCGCGAACAACTGGCGGGCGGACGCCTGATCCGGCCGCAGTCGGTCTATGTCGGTCCGGAGCCTCGGGTCGCCGCCTGAAGCGTCGCGAGTCGTTCGCGCTGGGGCTTGGCGGGCCGCCTTGCTAAAAGGCGGCCATGTCGCCCTCCGCCGCCTCGCCCGAAGTCCGCGCCGCCACCCGCCGGGTCGCTCTGCTGTCCGTGGCGACGGCGACCATCCTGATCGTGGTCAAGGCGATCGCCTGGGCCGCCAGCGGCTCGGTCGCGATCCTGGCCTCGCTGTCGGACTCCGCGCTCGATCTCGTCGCCTCGCTGATCACCGTCTACGCCGTGCGCTACGCCGCCGAGCCGCCGGACGCCGAGCACCGCTTCGGACACGGCAAGGCCGAGGCCTTCTCCAGCCTGATGCAAGGCGGGCTGGTCTTCGCCTCGGGCGCGTTGATCGGGCGCGAAGCGATCAACGCCCTGCTGCATCCGCGTCCGGTCGAGCACGGCCTGGCCGGCGTCTTGGTGATGCTGATCTCGATCGGCCTCACGCTGGCCCTGATCACCGCCCAGACCCGCGTCGTGAAGGCCAGCGGTTCGATCGCCATCTCGGGCGACCGCGCCCACTACGCGGCTGACCTGGCGTCGAACGCGGTCGCCCTGGTCGGCGTCGGCGCGGCCGCGTGGCTGGGCTTGCCGTGGCTGGACGCCGCCGCCGGTCTGCTGGTGGCGCTATGGCTGATCTGGGGCGCGATCGGCGTGTTCCGCGAGGCCTCGGGTCAGCTGATGGACGAGGAGCTGCCTGAGGAGGACCGCACGCGGATCGTCCAGCTGGCCACGGTTGACCCGCGCGTTCTGGGCGTCCACCAACTGCGCACCCGCGCTTCGGGGCCTTACGTCCACATGCAGATGCACGCCGACCTGGCCGCCGATATCTCGCTGGCCGAGGCGCATGCGATCATGGTCGCCGCCGAGAACCGACTGCTCGAGGCCTTCCCTTCGGCCGACATCATCATCCACCCCGACCCGCGCGGCCTCGCCGAAAAGCACGGCGGCGTCTTCGCCGAGAGCGTCGAGGGTTGAGTTTTCGGGGCGGAGCGGTACGGAACTCCGCATGAACGACACCCTCGCCCACCTGCCCCGCGCCTTCGCCGGCAAGACCGTGCTGGTCCTCGGCGACGTGATGCTGGATCGCTTCGTCTATGGCGCGGTCGACCGCATCTCGCCCGAGGCGCCGGTCCCGGTGATCGCGGTCGAAAAGGAAACCGCTATGCTGGGCGGGGCGGGCAATGTCGCGCGCAACGTGGCCGCCCTCGGCGCCAAGGCGGTTCTGGTCGGCTTGGTCGGCCAGGATGACGCCGGCGCGGCCCTGCGCGGCATGATCGACGCCGAGGCGGGCCTCGAGGCTGAGCTGATCGCCGACGCCAGCCGCCGTACGACCGAGAAGGTTCGCTACATCTCCGGATCCCATCAGATGCTGCGCGTGGATCGCGAGGACCGTGCGCCGGGGGATGGCGCGGTGCTGCTGGCGGCCTTCAAGGCCCGGCTGGCGACCGCGGACGTCGTGGTGCTCTCCGACTACGCCAAGGGCGTGCTGACCGACGCGGTGGTGCGCGAGGCGATCGCGGCCGCCCGCGCCGCCGGCAAGCCGGTCATCGTCGACCCCAAGAGCCGCGACTTCGCCCGCTACGACGGCGCGACCCTGATCAAGCCCAATCGCAAGGAGGCCGCCGAGGCCACCGGGATTGTCGACAACAGCGACGAGGCCTCCGAGGAGGCCGGCGCGGCGATCCTCGCCATGGCTCCGGCGCTGGAGGCCGCTCTCATCACCCGCGGTGGCGCGGGCATGACCCTTTCCGTGCGGGGCGAGGCGCCTGTCCATCTTCCGGCGACGGCCGTGGAGGTCTTCGACGTCTCCGGAGCGGGCGACACCGTGGCTGCTACGCTCGCCCTGGCCGTGGCGGCCGGCGCCAGCCTGGCCGAGGCCGCGCACCTGGCCAACCTGGCCGGCGGTCTGGTGGTCGCCAAGCTCGGCACCGACGTTGTCACCGCCGCCGAACTGACGGCGCGGGCGGGCTCGCAGCAGGGCGAACCAGGCGAGATCAAGATCGCCGACCTCGCCCAGGCCCGAGAAATTGTCGAGGGCTGGCGGGCGCGCGGCCTGAAGGTCGGCTTCACCAACGGCTGCTTCGATCTGCTGCACCCTGGCCACGTCTCGCTGCTGTCCCAGGCCAAGGCGGCTTGCGACCGGCTGATCGTCGGCCTCAACACCGACGCCTCGGTCTCTAAGCTCAAAGGCCCGACTCGCCCGGTCCAGAAGGAGCAGGGCCGCGCGACGGTGCTGGCCTCGCTATCGTCGGTCGATCTCGTCGTGCTGTTCGACGAGGACACCCCGCTGGCGCTGATCAAGGCGTTCAAGCCGGATGTTCTGGTCAAGGGCGCGGACTATACCGTCGAGACCGTGGTCGGCTCGGACGTCGTGCTGGGCTATGGCGGCAAGGTTCTGCTCGCCGACCTAAAGCAAGGCCAGAGCACAACGGCCCTGATCGGCCGCATGAACGCGAAAGCTTGATCGAAACCGCCGCGCAAAAGTCTGGTTTTCCTGAGTAATCGCGGTTCAGCAATCTCTTGTTAAGCAAAACGGCGCATCGCTCTTTCGATGCAGCCTGAGCGCACCTAAGGCATGAGCGTCGAACGCACCCTTCACCATTTCCCCCTGGATCCCGCCTCGCGACAGGTGCGTCTGGCGCTGGGCGAGAAGCGTCTGCCGTTCGTTGAGGTCCAGGTCCGCTACTGGGAAATGCCGCCCGAGTTCTCGGCGCTCAACCCGTCGGGCCTGCCGCCGGTGCTGGTCGAGACGCGCAACCAGCGCACCGTGACCGCCTGCGAGACCCGCGCCATCCTCGAGCACATCGAGGAGACCGAGCCGGAGCCGCCGCTGCTGGGCCGCGATCCGGCCGAGCGGGCCGAGGCGCGCCGACTCCTGCAGTGGTTCGACCGTAAGTTCGACAACGAGGTCAACGGCTTCCTGCTGCACGAGAAGATGGAGAAGCGCCTGCTGCGGATGGGCGCGCCGGACCTGGCCGCGCTGCGCCAGGGCCGCGAGGCGCTGCGCATGCATTTGGGCTACATCGAAAGCCTGCTGCAGACTCGCGACTGGCTGGCCGGTCGCCGGATGAGCCTGGCCGACTTCGCCGCCGCCGCGCACCTGTCGGTCATCGACTATTTCGGCGACGTGCCGTGGAAGGACTTCCAGGCGGCCAAGACCTGGTACATGAAGCTGAAGTCGAGGCCGGCCTTCCGGCCCATCCTGGCCGATCGCTGGCCCGGCCTCGCGCCGGCCGCGCATTATGACGACCTCGACTTCTGAGCTGACTTCCGAAGCGATCAAGGACGAGATCCGCGCCGAGGCCCTCGCGCTGGGATTCTCGACCTGCGGCTTCGCCGACGCGGCGGCGGCCTGGCCAAACGGCGAGTGGCTGCGCGAATTCGTCGAGGCCGACCGTCACGGCGCCATGGGCTGGATGGAGGAGACGCTGGACCGTCGCTCCCATCCTACGGCCATGTGGACCGAGGCCAGGTCGGCGGTGGTGCTGGGGGTGAACTACGGTCCCGACATCGATCCGCTGGAGCAGCTGGCGCGGGCCGACCGCGCGGCGATCTCGGTCTACGCCCAGGGCGACGACTATCACGACGTCATCAAGAAGCGCCTGAAGGTGCTGGCCGGCTGGATGCACCGGCGGTTCGGCCAGGACGTGAAGGTCTTCGTCGACACCGCGCCCCTGATGGAAAAGCCCCTGGCCCAGAGGGCGGGTCTCGGCTGGCAGGGCAAGCACACCAACCTCGTGTCCCGCGAGTTCGGCTCGTGGCTGTTTCTGGGCAGCGTGCTGACGACTCTGGACCTGCCGCCAGACGCACCCGAGACGGATCACTGCGGCCGATGCAGCGCTTGCCTCGACATCTGCCCGACCAAGGCGTTCCCCGCGCCGCGTCAGCTGGATGCGCGGCGGTGCATCTCCTATCTGACCATCGAGCTCGCCGGCCCCATTCCAGCGGAGTTCCGGCCCGCCCTGGGTAACCGCATCTATGGCTGCGACGACTGCCTGGCGGTCTGCCCGTGGAACAAGTTCGCTTCGTTGTCGAATGAGGCGAAGCTCCAGGCGCGCGAAGCGCTGCGGCAGCCGTCGCTGGCCGAGCTCGCCGCGTTGGATGACGCCGAATTCCGGGCCCTGTTCTCGAAGAACCCGATCAAGCGGATCGGACGCGACCGCTTCGTGCGCAATGTGCTCTATGCGATCGGCAACAGCGGCGACGCCGGCTTGATGGCGGTGGTCGAGCCGCTGCTGATCGATCCCGCCCCAGTCGTGCGCGGCGCGGCGGTCTGGGCCGCGCGCCGGCTCTTGGGAGACGCGGCGGCGGCGCTACGAAACGCCGAAGTTGATCCGGAGGTTCTGGCCGAGTGGGCAATCCTCCCCCCAGCGGGGGAGGTGTCGCCTTAGGCGACGGAGGGGGAAGAAACCGGATAACCCGGACTTCCCCCTCCGGCCTTCGGCCGCCTCCCCCGCTGGGGGGAGGATTTATTCTTAAGCCTTCAGGGCCGCTTCCACCGCCGTGCGCGCGGCGGCGCCGAGATCGGCGCGCTTGAGGGCCAGGGCGACATTGGCGCGCAGCAGGCCAATCTTGTCGCCGCAGTCGTGGGTCACGCCGTCGTAGACGTAGGCGTGGAAGGGCTGTTGCTGCATCAGCTTGGCCATCGAGTCCGTCAGCTGGATCTCGTTGCCCGCGCCCTTCTCCTGGCTGGCCAGCAGGCCGAAGATCTCGGGCTGCAGGATGTAGCGGCCGGCGATCGACCAGTTCGAGGGCGCCGTGCCTTGCGGGGGCTTCTCGACCATGCCGGTCATGGTGGCGACGCGGCCGTCGACCTTGCCTGGCGCGACGATGCCGTACTTGTGGGTCTCGCTGGCGGGGACTTCCTCGACGCCGATGACATTGCCGCCGCCGACCTTGTTGTAGATCTCGATCAGCTGGCTCAGGGCCGAGGGCTCGGCGTCGACGATCACGTCGGGCAGCATGACCGCGAAGGGCTCGTCGCCGATGATGTCGCGGGCGCACCAGACGGCGTGGCCTAGGCCCAGCGGGGCCATCTGGCGCACGAAGCTCATCTCGCCCGGCTTGGGCAGCTCGGCGCGCAGTTGGTTGAGGATGTCGGTCTTGCCCTTGGCCTCAAGCTGGGCTTCGAGCTCGATCTGGTGGTCGAAATAGTCCTCGATCGCGCCCTTGGAGCGGCCGGTGACGAAGACGAAGTGCTCGATGCCGGCCTTGCGACCTTCCTCGACGATGTAGGACAGGATCGGCCGGTCGACGACGTTCAGAAGCTCCTTCGGCGTGGTCTTGGTGCCGGGGAGGACGCGGGTGCCCAGGCCGGCGACGGGAAGGACGGCTTTACGAACGGGTTTCATGAGCGGCTCGTCTAGTGTTGGGACGCCGTTTCTAGAAAAGCTGGCGACCGAAAGCCACCACTGTTCCGTGAAATCGTTGGCATATTGGGTTGGAGGTGGAATACCGCGCTGTCCGTGCTAGCTGGACGGCCAGCTTCGCCTGAGGTTTTCCCATGATCCGTCGCGCCCTTCTCGTAACCCTTGCCGTCGCCGGCCTGACCCTGGCCGCTTGCGGACCCAGCAAGCAGGCGCAGGAGAACCTCGCCGCCGCCGACGCCTTCATGGCCAAGAACGCCAAGGAGCCGGGCGTTGTCACGCTGCCCCAAGGCCTGCAGTACAAGGTCGTGCGCGAAGGTCCCCAAGGCGGCATGCATCCCACGACCGCCGACGAAGTGAAGGTCCACTATGAAGGGAAGCTGCTGGACGGCACGGTGTTCGACTCAAGCTACGAGCGCGGCGTGCCGGCGGTGTTCCCGCTGGACGGCCTGGTGCCGGCCTGGGTCATCGCCCTCCAGCGCATGAAGGCTGGCGACGAGTGGATCCTCTATGTGCCGCCGGCGCTCGGCTACGGCGCTCAGGACAAGGGCCCGATCCCCGGCAACAGCGTGATGATCTTCCGGATCGAGCTCTTGGACGTGAACCGGATCGGTCCCGGCAAGCCTAAGGAATAAGGCTTAGACGGCGCGGGGCGGGTAACCGCTCTCGCGCAGGGCGTCCATGACCTCCTGGGTGTGCTGGGCGTCGCGGGTCTCGATCGTGATGTCGAACTCCGCGCCCTTGGCCGGGACGTCCAGCGCCAGGCGGTTGTGGTTCACCTCGATGATGTTGGCGCCCATCGCGCCGATCACGCTGGCGACCGTCGACAGCAGGCCGGGGCGGTCGTCGCCGATGATCCGCAGGGAGGCCAAGCGCTGGGCGCGCACCAGTTCGCGGGTCAGCACCGAGGCCAGCAGACGGGTGTCGATATTGCCGCCGCACAGGATCAGACCGCACTTCTTGCCCCGGAACCGTTCCGGATAGGCCAGCAGGGCCGCCAGAGAGGCCGCGCCCGCGCCCTCGGCGATGGTCTTTTCGACGTTGCAGTACAGCGAGACGGCCTGCTCCAGGTGCGGCTCCTCCAGGAGCAGCACGTCGTCGATCAGCGGGCGCACGACGCCATAGGTCAGGTCGCCGACCTGCTTGACGGCCACGCCCTCGGCGATGGTCTGGCCGCCGCAGTGGGCCGCGACGCCGCGCATGCGGGCGGTGAAGGACGGATACATGGCCGGCTCGCAGCCGATGACGCGGATATCGGGCTTAAGCGCCTTGGCCGCCGTGGCGACGCCGCTGATCAGACCGCCGCCGCCGATCGGCACCGGCAGGACTTCCAGGTCCGGCGCGTCCTCCAGCATCTCCAGGGCGATCGTGCCCTGGCCGGCCATGATGTCGTAGTCGTCGAACGGGTGGACGAAGGTCAGGCCCTGCTCCGCGCACAGCTTGCGCGCATGGGCGTTGGCGTCGTCATAGGTTTCGCCCTCGATGACCACCGTCGCGCCGAAGTCGCGGGTGTGCTGGACCTTCACGAAGGGCGTGGTCTTGGGCATGACGATGGTCACCGGCACGCCGAGGCGCGCGCCGTGATAGGCCAGGCCCTGCGCGTGATTGCCGGCGCTGGCGGCGATGACGCCTTTGGACTTTTCGGCCTCCGACAGCAGCATCAGCTTGTTCAGCGCGCCGCGCTCCTTGTAGGCGGCGGTGAACTGCAGGTTCTCGAACTTCACCCACACCTCGGCGCCGGTGATCTTCGACAGGGTCTTGGAGTGGCGGCACGGGGTGCGCTCGATCTGACCCTTCAGGCGGCCGGCGGCGGCTTGGATGGCGGCGAGGTCGAGGGTCATCGGTTCAGCACTCTGTCGCGGCGAAGAACGGGCCGTGGCCGGGCTCTAACACGGCCAAGCCGCCAAACACACCCCCTTGGGCCCACCCCTTTAGGGCGCCGTTTCGAGGAGGTTTTCTATACCCGCCCAAGCCTCGGGCTCGGTGAGCATCGGCGCATGGCCGACGTTCGGGACCTCCGCATAGGCCATGTGAGGGGCGGCGGCGCGCATGCGTTCGGCGATGGCGGGGTCGATCAGATCCGAGATTCCGCCTCGGACCAGCAGCAGTGGGCGGTCCTTCGCCAGGGCGCGGAACAGCGGGTACATGTCCGGCGGGGCCAGCGCCTGGCCGCCTTCGGCCTGGGTCTTGGCGGCCATTTGGGCGGCGGCTTCGGCGGCCGCCTTGATCGGCGCGGAGATGTCTGGATCATAGGCCAGGACGAAAGCGCCGTCCTTTTCGTCGAACAGCCGGTGGGCGAAGACGTCCCAGTCTTCCGGGCCGTAGCTCGGGAAGGCCGCTTCGTTGATCGCCTTGGCGTAGGCGACAGCGTCGACCCAGGTCTCGAAATGGCTCGCAAGCCCCGTATAGCCGGCGATGCGGGCCAAGCCGACCGGCGACAACTCGGGTCCGACGTCGTTCAGCACGGCTGCGGCGATCGCCTGAGGCATGATCGACGTCAGCACCATGGTGATCAGGCCGCCCATGCTGGTGCCGACGAACACCGCCTTGTCGATCCCGGTCGCCTGGAGCAGCGCCACGATGTCGGCGGCGTAGGTTCCCGGATGGTAGTTCATCGGGTTGGGGTCGCGGGCCGACAGGCCGCGCCCGCGCACATCGACGGCCAATACCCGGCGTCCCGTGGCCGCGATTCTCGGCGCGAGGTCCTCGAAATCTCGGGCGTTGCGCGTCAGGCCATGGATGCAGATCACCGGCAGCTTTCCCGCCACGTCCTTGGGCGCATAATCCCGGGCGTGCAGAGGCAGGCCTTCGGAAGAGGTCCAGAAGAAGTCGGTGAAGTCCTGCATCATCAGCCCTCGTAGACGAACGGCGAGTCGATCTGCGCCAGCAGCGGCGCGGCGTTGTCGCGGTCGTTGGCGGTGATTTCCGAAACCGGGATCGGCCAGTCGATCCCGATCGCGGGATCGCTCCAGCGGACGCCGCCCTCGGCCTGAGGCGCGTAGTAGTCGGTGACCTTGTAGAGCACCTCGCAGGCGTCGGTCAGGGTGACGTAGCCGTGGGCGAAGCCCTTGGGCGCCAGCAGCTGCTGGCGGTTCTCGGCCGACAACTCGGCGCCGACCCACTGGCCATAGGTCGGCGAGTCTTTGCGGATGTCGACCGCGACGTCGAAGATCGCCCCGACCACGCAGCGCAGCAGCTTGTCCTGGGCGTGCGGCGGCTTCTGATAGTGCAGGCCGCGCTGGATGCCGCGGGTCGTCGAGCGGACATGGTTGTCCTGCACGAACGCCGCCTTGAACCCGGCTTCCTCCAGCGCCGACTGACGGAAAGTCTCGGAAAACCAGCCGCGCTCATCGCCATGGCGCGCGGGCGTGATAAGCAGCACTTCGGGGATCGCCAGCGGCGTGATCTTCATGACGCGTACTTCGATGTGAGAAACGACTGGCCACCGATGCCGCCTGAGACGATGGAACACAAGAGCGGCCCGGCGGTCACGGTGGTGATCGTCTCCTACCAGAGCGGCCCGACCCTGGCCGAATGCCTGTCGCGGCTCGAGGCCCAGACCTTCCGCGATTTCGAGACGATCCTGATCGACAACGCTTCGAGCGACGGCGCGCCGCAGGCGGCGGCCAAGGCTTATCCATGGGTCGATTTCGTCGAGGCCGGCGCCAATCTCGGCTTCGCCGCCGGCAACAACCTGGCCGCTCGCCGGGCCAGGGGGCGATGGCTGGTCCTGCTGAACCCGGACGCCTATCCGGAACCCGACTGGCTGGAACAGTTGATGGCGGGCGTGGCGCGGCACCCGGCTGTGAAGAGCTTCGCCTCGCTGCAGCTGTCGGCCGACCGACCCGGCCTGCTCGATGGCGCGGGCGACAACCTGACCAGCGCCGGCATTCCGTTCCGAGGTGGCTACGGCCGTCGTGAGCCCGCGGATCTCCCCGAGGGCGAGGTGTTCTCCGCCTGCGGCGCGGCCATGCTGATCGACCGCCAGCTGTTCCTCGATGTCGGCGGCTTCGACGAGCGCTACTTCTGCTACTGCGAGGACGTCGACCTGGGCTATCGCCTGCGCCTGATGGGCCAGCCGACCTTGCTGCTGCCGAAGGCGAAGGTCGCCCACGTCGGCTCGGCCAGCACGGGCGTGCGCTCCGATTTCGCCATCTTCCATGGCTCGCGCAACCGCGTCTGGACCTTCCTGAAGAACACGCCCGGCTGGCTGTTCCCGGTCACCTTGCCGCTGCACGTGGCCGTGACGGCTGGCCTGCTGCTGCTGCACTGGCGGCGGGGCGACGTCGCCCCCGCTATCCGAGGGATCAAGGCGGCGCTAAGGCGTGACGACCTTGACGCGGTCATGGCCGATCGCCGCGCGATCCAGGCCAGGCGCAAGGCCTCGCCTGGCGCGATCCTGCGGGTGATGTCGATCGATCCGGCGGCCTTCATCGGCCGGCGGTTGGTGATCCGCAAGGCGCGGGGCCTTTAGACGGACAGATCCTCGATCAGTCGGCGCATGAAGGCAGCGCCGCGCTGCATCTGGCTGATCTCTACATATTCGTCGGGCTGGTGAGCCTGATCGATCGAGCCGGGTCCGCAGATCACGGTCGAGAAGCCCGCGCCCTGGAATTGCCCCGCCTCGGCGGCGTAGGGAACGACGCGGGGCGGCCCGTTGTCGCCGGCCAGCTTGCGCGCAAAGGCCTCGGCGACGCCGTCCTCTTCCGGCGCGAAGGCCGGGGTCAGGGAGCGGCGCTCTATTCTCACGCCGCCTTCCGGCGCCTTGGCCTTGATCTCGGCGTCCATCCGCTGGGCGGCCGCGAAGAAGTTGGCCAGCAGCGCTTCGGGGTCCATGCCCGCCGGCGTGCGCAGGTCGAAGACGAAGACGCACTCGCGCGCCAAGATGTTCACGGCCGTGCCGCCGTTGATCTGGCCGACGGTCAGGGTCGCGCCCTTGGGCGTGAATGGCGAGTTGGGGTCGGCTTCGCGCTCCAGCCGCTCGGAAAGCGCAACCAGCATCGCCATCAGCTTGATGGCCGCCATGTTGGCCGAGACGCCAAGGTGGGTCAGGCTGGAATGGGCTTCGCGGCCCGTGACGGTGACGATGAAGCTGGCGATGCCCTTGTGGGCGCGCACCGCGACCATGTCGGTGGGCTCGCCGACCACGACGAGGGCGGGACGCGGCGTCTCGCGGGCGATGACCTCGATCATGTCCGGGGCGCCCAGGCATCCGACCTCCTCGTCATAGGAGAAGGCCAGATGGACCGGCTTGCTCAGCGTCGCCTTGGCCAGGTCTGGCGCGACGGCCAGCGCCAAGGCCAGGAAACCCTTCATGTCGCAGGTTCCGCGGCCGTAGAGGCGACCATCGCGCTCCGTCAGGGTCCAGGGATCGCTGGACCAGGGCTGGCCATCGACCGGCACGACATCGGTATGTCCCGACAGCACGACCCCGCCTTCCACCGCCGGGCCGATCATCGCCATCAGGTTCGACTTGGTCCCGTCCGCGCTGGGCACGCGCCTGGAGGGCACGCCGAGGTCGGCGAGATAGGCTTCGACCCACTGGATCAGCTCCAGGTTCGAGCGCCGCGAAGTGGTGTCGAAGGCCACCAACTTGGCCAGAATGTCGATGGCGCGGTCTGAGAGGACTTCTGAGGAGGAAATCATCAGCCGAACCTAGACCCGTTCCTCCCCTTGCGCCTACCCAAAGGCGCGCCGTCGCCTCACGTTGGTTTTCGACGGGGCATGGTTGTGTCGGCCTGAGGGCTGTTGGGTCGTTGTCTGAGCGATTTCATGCCCATGAGCCTCGACGGCGGGCTTTTCTTGGCGGCTGCGGTTCTCTAGAGGGAGCGGACCATGATCCTGACCCTCTCCTGCCCCGACCAGCGCGGCATCGTCGCCAAGGTGTCCGCCTTCCTCTTCGAGCGCGGCTGCAACATCCTCGACGCTCAGCAGTTCGACGATCAGGAAACCGGTCAGTTCTTCATGCGCGTGGTGTTTGACGCGGATGGCGCGGATCGGGCCGCGCTGCGCGAGGAGTTCAGCGCGCTGGCCGAGCCGCTGAAGATGAAGTGGACGCTGCGCAACCGCGCCGACCGCTATCGCGTGCTGCTGCTGGCCAGCAAGTTCGACCATTGCCTGGCCGACCTGGCCTACCGCTGGCGCATCGGCGAGCTGCCGATGGATATCACCGGCGTGGTCTCGAACCACCCGGCGCAGACCTACGCCCATATCGACCTGTCGGACCTGCCCTTCCATCACCTGCCGGTCACCAAGGAGACCAAGTTCGAGCAGGAAGCCGAGCTCTGGAAGCTGATCCAGGAGACGAAGACCGACATCGTCGTGCTCGCCCGCTACATGCAGGTGCTGTCGGACGGTCTGGCGGCCAAGCTGCAGGGCCGCTGCATCAACATCCATCACTCGTTCCTGCCTGGCTTCAAGGGGGCCAAGCCCTATCACCAGGCCCACGCGCGGGGCGTGAAGCTGATCGGCGCCAGCGCCCACTACGTGACCGGCGACCTCGACGAGGGTCCGATCATCGAGCAGGACGTCGAGCGGATCAGCCATCGCGACACGCCGGAAGACCTGGTCCGCAAGGGGCGCGATATCGAGCGTCGCGTGCTGGCGCGGGCCCTGCGTTACCGTCTGGAAGACCGCGTGCTGCTGAACGGCCGCAAGACGGTGGTGTTCACCGACTGACGGCCCGCTTCGGCCTCGACGGTTGCAAGTACACTAAAAACTGGAGTACGGGCTGGCTCTTCGAATGCCGAGGGCTATCCAGCGCATGTCGCAGCAGAATCTCCGCGTAATGGTGACCGGTGGGGCCGGTTTCATCGGCTCGGCCGTATGCCGCCACCTGGCGGGCCAGAACGACGTCGCGATCCTCAACTTCGACAAGCTGACCTACGCCGCCTCGCCGGCCAGCCTGGCGATGCTGGAGGGCAAGGCCGACTACCAGTTCGTCCAGGGCGACGTCGCCGACGCGGCGGTGGTGTCGGCGGCAGTCAAGGCCTTCCGGCCGAACGTGATCATGCACCTGGCCGCCGAAAGCCATGTCGACCGCTCGATCACCGGCCCCGGCGAGTTCATCCAGACCAACATCGTCGGCACGTACGTCATGCTGCAGGCCGCTCTGGAGCACTGGCAGGGCCTGACGGGCGAGGACAAGGACCGTTTCCGGTTCCACCACATCTCGACCGACGAGGTGTTCGGCAGCCTAGGCGCCGAGGGCCTGTTCAGCGAGACCACCCCCTACGATCCGCGCTCGCCCTATTCGGCGTCCAAGGCCTCTTCGGACCACCTGGCCCGCGCCTGGCATCACACCTACGGCCTGCCGGTCGTGGTCTCGAACTGCTCGAACAATTACGGCCCCTATCACTTCCCCGAGAAGCTGATCCCACTGGTCACGCTGAACGCGCTCGAGGGCAAGCCGCTGCCGGTCTATGGCAAGGGCGACAATGTCCGCGACTGGCTGCATGTCGAGGATCACGCCCGCGCCCTGCACCTGATCGCCACCCGGGGCGCGCCCGGCGAGAGCTACAATGTCGGCGGCCGCAACGAGCGCACCAACCTGCAGGTCGTCGAAGCGATCTGCGACGTGCTCGACGAGCTGCGTCCGCTGCCGGGCCAAACCCGCCGCGAGCTGATCACCTTCGTCGCCGATCGACCGGGTCACGACGCCCGCTATGCGATCGACGCCACCAAGCTGGAGACGGAGCTGGGCTGGAAGGCGCAGGAAACCTTCGAGACGGGCCTGCGCAAGACCGTCCAGTGGTATCTCGACAACGAGGCCTGGTGGGCGCCGCTGCGCGAGCGCTACGCCGGCCAGCGCCTGGGGCTGAAGACCGCCTGATGACCGGCCCGCGCATCGCCTTGTTCGGGGCCAACGGACAGCTGGGCTCGGATATCGCCAGGCAGGCGGCGGCGCGCGGCCTGGATCTCGTCGCCGTGACCCGCGCCCAGCTCGATGCGGCCGACCCGTCCGCGAGTTTCGACGGCCTAGCCTTCGATGTCGGGGTCAATTGCGTCGCCGTCACGCGCGTCGACGACTGCGAGAAAGACCCCGCGCCCGCCGTGGCGATCAACGCTCACTTCGCCGGACGCCTCGCCAAGGCCTGCGCCGCGAAGGGCGCGCGGTTGGTCCAGGTCTCGACAGACTATGTCTATGGCGGCCAGACACAGCGGGAGCCGCTGTCCGAGGAGATCGGCCGGGCGCCGGTCAATGTCTACGGGGCGACCAAGGCGCTGGGCGAGGATCTGGCGCGCCTGGAGCACGACGACGTCATCGTCGCGCGCGTGGCCTCGCTGTTCGGCGTGGCCGGCGCCAGCGGCAAGGGCGGGAACTTCGTCGAGACCATGCTTCGGTTCGGACAGGAACGGGGCCGCCTGACCGTCGTCGCCGACCAGGTCATGTCGCCCACCGCCTCTTGGGACGCTGGCGAGGCGATCCTCGACCTGATCGCGCGCCAAGCGTCCGCCGGCGACTATCACGTTGTCAATTCGGGCGTCGCCAGTTGGTGGGAATTCGCCTCGCGGATCATCGAGAGGGCCGGCGTCAACGCCGAAGTCGCGCCGATCCCGACAAGCGAGTTTCCCACGCCCGCCCGCCGTCCGCCCTACAGCGCGCTGTCCAACGCCAAGCTGGCCGACGCGATCGGGCGGCCCATGCCGCACTGGACCGATGCGCTCGATCGCTATCTCCAAGCCAAGGGCCGGCTCTGAGCGCGCCTCAAATCCTCCACGATCATCGCGTTGAACCGCCGACCTCCACGCGAAAGGCTTCACGTTTCGCGCAAATCCGCTCTAGGTTCGAGCGTCAGGACTGAAGAAGAAGACGTATGAAGGGCATCATCCTCGCCGGCGGGTCGGGCACGCGTCTCCACCCTGTGACCCTGGCGATCAGCAAGCAACTGCTGCCGGTCTTCGACAAGCCGATGATCTACTATCCCCTGTCGGTCCTGATGATGGCCGGCGTGCGTGATGTCCTGATCATCTCCACGCCGCGCGACCTGCCGTTGTTCGAAGGGCTCCTGGGCGACGGCGCGCGGTGGGGGATCAACATCAGCTATGCCGAGCAGGCCAATCCGAACGGCCTGGCGGAGGCCTATCGCATCGGCGCGGACTTTGTCGGCGCCGAGCCCAGCGTCCTCGTGCTGGGCGATAACCTGTTCTACGGGGCGGGCCTGGGGCGGATCCTGCAGGGCGCCAAGGAGCGTTCGAAGACCGGCGCCAGCGTCTTCGCCTATTTCGTCAATGATCCGCAGCGTTATGGCGTCGTCGAGTTCGACGCCGACGGCAAGGCGATCTCGATCGAGGAAAAGCCCCCGAAGCCGCGCTCGAACTGGGCGGTCACCGGCCTCTACATGTACGACAACCGCGTCGTCGACTTCGCCCGCGACCTGAAGCCTTCCGCGCGCGGCGAGCTGGAGATCACCGACATCAACCGTCTCTATCTGGAGGCCGGCGCCCTGTCGGTCGAGCGGATGGGCCGTGGCTTCGCCTGGCTCGACACCGGCACCCACGACAGTCTGCTGGAAGCGTCCGAGTTCGTGCGCACGCTCGAACACCGCCAGGGCCTGAAGATCGGCTGCGTCGAGGAGGTCGCTCACCAGAACGGCTGGATCTCGAGCGAGCAGCTGCTGAGCCTGGCCCACGAGCTGAAGAACTCGCCCTATGGCGCCTATCTGAAGATGATCGCCTCGCACGGCTGATCTACGACCTCGAGCCCCTGGAAAACGGCTTCGGCCTCGGCGACAGTCCGCGCCGATAAGAAAGTTCGCCGGGAGTTCGTTGTGTCCAGGAAGTTGATCCCCGTCGCCATTGCGGCCGCGCTGTTGGCCGTTCCGGCGGCTCCGGCCCTCGCGAGACAGGCCCCGGCGTCCGCCGCGCAGTCGGCCGAGATCAAGATCGACAAGGCGCGGATCGACGCGGCGTTGAAGGCCATGGTCGATAGCGGCCGGGCGGTCGGCGTCTCGGCCCTGGTCTGGCAAGACGGCCGCGAGCGCTATTTCGGCGCCGCCGGCCTGGCCGATCGCGAGGCGGGCAAGCCGATGCGCCGCGACACCTTGGTGCAGATCTATTCGATGACCAAGCCGGTCACCGGCGTGGCCCTGATGCAGCTGTGGGAGCAGGGCAAGTTCGGCCTGGACGATCCGTTGTCGCGCTACCTGCCCGAGTTCGCCGACATGACGGTGATGGACGCCCAGGGGCAGACGCGTCCGGCCAGCCGACCGATCGTGATCCGCGATATCCTGCGCCACACGGCGGGGTTCTCATACGGTGGAACGGCGACGCCCGCCGATGCGGCCTTCTCGGCCCTCGATCCGCTGAACCTGACCAACGACCTTTCCGAGTTCAGTCGCCGCCTCGCCAAGGCGCCCTTGCTGTTCGATCCCGGGGAGCGCTGGAGCTATAGCGCCGCCGTCGATGTCCAGGCGCTGCTCGTCGAAAGGCTCTCCGGCCAGCCCCTTGAGGCCTATGTGAAGGCGCATATCCTGGATCCGCTGGGCATGAAGGAGACCGCGTGGACACAGCCCGAGACGGCTTTCCCGCGCCTGGCCGCCGTCTACAACAAGGGCGCCGATGGCCGGCTCGCCAAGGAGGATCCCGCCGAGACGCGGCGCATGAACTTCGATCCGACGCGCCGCCTGACCATGGGCGGCGCTGGGCTTGTCGCCTCGATCGACGACTACGCCCGCTTCTCGCGGATGCTGTTGGGCGGCGGATCGCTGGAGGGCGTGAAGATCCTCAATCCCTCGACCGTGCGCCTGATGGCGACCGACCATCTGGATGCGCGGGCGACAAACCGGTCGTGGCTGCCCAGCAAGGGCTCCGTCGGCTTCGGCTTCGACTTCGCGGTCCGAACGCGGCAGCCGCAGACGCCGGCCGAGAACCGGGGCGCGGTGGGCGAGTTTTTCTGGGACGGCCGTGACAGCACCCTGTTCTGGGTCGATCCGGTCAACAGGCTGACCGCCGTCTTCTTCGTCCAGACCTTTCCGTTCGACGCCACCCTGCACCATGATCTCAGAGCGGCGGTGTATGGACCCGACTATCTGGGGCCGAAGGGCGACTAGGCGGCCCTGGCGCCTGGGCGCGAACAGGCTAGTCTCCCGCCGATGACTCGCGCACGTCCAAGCTTCCTGGAATTCTTCGCCGGCGGCGGCATGGCCCGGATCGGCTTGGGCGAAGGCTGGACCTGCGCCTTCGCCAACGACTTCGATCCCCTGAAGGCGGCGACCTACCGCGCTAACTTCAAGGACGCCGACAAACATTTGGTTGAAGGCGACGTTTGGGAGATCAGAGCTGATAACGTGCCAACCGCCGACTTGGCTTGGGCTTCGAGCCCTTGCCAAGACTTCAGCCTAGCAGGCGCGCGCGCCGGGCTTAAAGGCGGGCGATCTTCTGCCTTTTTCGGTTTTTGGAGCCTGATTGAGGCCATGTCTGCGCAGAAGCGCGCGCCGAAGATAATAGTAATTGAAAACGTTGTTGGCCTGCTGACATCCCATTCGGGCAAAGATTTTCAGGCGCTTTGCCAAGCTCTCGCTGATCAGGGGTATTTCTTCGGCGCGCTCGAAATAGACGCGATTAAATTTGTCCCACAATCCCGGCCCCGCGTCTTTGTTATCGCCACCCGTGATCCTCCAAATCGAGAACTTACGGGACACTGTGAGTTCCAGTCGAACGGCGTGTGTATGGCTTTCGCGAGGTTGCCAGCTCATCTTCGGGCTAGGTGGCAGTGGTGGAAGTTGCCGTCTCCACCAGCACGAAACAATGAACTTCAGTCGCTTCTAGACGAGGATGAAGAAGTCACATGGCATACTGATAGCCAGTCTGAAGCTTTCTTGGGCCTTATGAGTGACGCGCACCGTGTGAAAGTTGAGCAGGTTGCTGCTGATGGCCGAATGCGGGTTGGCGCGGCCTTCAGGCGCATGAGGCAAGAGGGAGCGCGAAAGCATCAACGCCTAGAGGTTAGGTTTGACGGCGTGGCGGGATGCTTGCGAGTGCCTAGCGGAGGGTCGTCCAGGCAGGCATTGGTGTTTGTCGAAAGCGACAGGACAAGAAGTCGGCTGATATCTGGACGGGAGGGGGCTAGGCTGATGGGTCTTCCAGACACCTACAAGCTACCTAAAAGTACAAGCTCGGCACTTCATGTGATAGGTGATGGCGTAGTTGTAAATGTAGTGCGATTTCTATCGGAGAATCTTCTCATGCCACTGGTTGATCAGGAAAGATGAAATGCCGAAGCCCCGCGACAGAGATACGTGGAGGGGTCTTGATAGAATCGAAATATCTTTGATGAAGAGGATGAGCGTTAATGGCCTTCCTCGAGATTATATAATGTCCTTTTTTGTTAGGCCTGGCCGGAAAATATCTTCTGCTGCGCCAAGTGAGGTTATGACAAAATGTCCAGGAATTCCAATTGCCTCTGAAGATGACGTTGTTACTTACATAAATAGGCGATTGCGGGAGTCTGGGGAAGTTGACCGTCAGCACGGATTTAGTCCTGTCAGCTCAATCAGAGTTCGGGAAATACTTGAGCTAACACAAGATGGGCAGTCTGCTCTCCCGGGGTTTGAAAGCCATTTTGCCGAACTAAAGCTCGAAATACCTAAAGATAAAGCTGGGCGAGCAAAGATAGCCAAATCAATGGCTGCATTTGCAAACAATGATGGTGGGTATATATTTTTTGGAATAGATAATAGCGGAAAGATACTGGGGCTTAGGGCCGACGAAAACGTCGAAGAATTCTGGGACAAGCTATCCGATATCGTCAATAGATCTTTCGCGCCATTCTTCGTGTGGGAAAGAGGGCTGGTTGATGTCGGTGGGTTTCTTGTTGCGGTAATTTATATATATTCAGCGGATAGAAAGCCCATAATCTGCAGCACAGATTGTACAAATGAACTGAGCGAGGGATCGATATTCTTTAGGTACAATCGTAGTAGTGAAAGAATAAAGGCTGCGGATCTTATCCGTATTTTGGAGGAAAGGGACCGCGCGGCAATCGGACGTGCGGCGCAGGAAGAGTCCAACGGCGCTGCATAACTCGGCTTGCGGAAACCCTCCTGGAGCCCCTCATTGATAGCAAAACTGCAAGCCTTGCCGCCGAATGACCTCCTGACAGCGGGGGGATAGGGGTCTAGGGTGCGCCGCTTCCCGCAACCCCACGGCTCCGAGGTGTTCCGATGGACGACGCTTCCTCCCTCTATGACGCCGCCCGCTTCAAGCGCGCCGGTCGCGGCAAGGTCTATGACTCGATCATCGACACGATCGGCGACACGCCGCTGGTGCGCCTGCCGCGTCTGTCGGCCGAGCTGAAGCCCAAGGCCGAGGTCCTGGCCAAGCTGGAATTCTTCAACCCGATCTCGTCGGTCAAGGACCGCATCGGCGTCTCGATGATCGAGTCGCTTGAGGCCCAGGGCATTCTGAAGCCGGGTTCGACGATCGTCGAACCCACCAGCGGCAACACCGGCATCGCCCTGGCCTTCGTGGCGGCGGCCAAGGGCTACAAGCTCACGCTGGTCATGCCGGAAAGCATGTCGATCGAACGCCGGAAGATGCTGCTGCTGCTCGGCGCCAAGCTGGAGCTGACCCCGGCGGAGAAGGGCATGCGCGGCGCCGTGGCCCGCGCCCAGGAACTGATCGAAGCCACGCCGGGCGCGGTCATGCCCCAGCAGTTCGAGAACAGCGCCAATCCGCTGATCCACCGGGTTTCGACGGCTGAGGAAATCTGGAACGACACCGCCGGCGCCGTGGACGCGGTGGTCTCGGGCGTCGGCACCGGCGGCACGATCACGGGCGTCGGCCAAGTGCTGAAGGCCCGCAAGCCGTCGCTAAAGATGGTCGCGGTCGAGCCCGAGGCCTCGCCCGTCCTGTCGGGCGGCGCGCCCGGCCCCCACAAGATCCAGGGCATCGGCGCGGGCTTCGTGCCGGGCGTGCTGGATCGCGGCGTGATCGACGACATCGTCCAGGTCAGCAATGACGACGCCTTCGCCATGGCCCGCCGCGCGGCGGCCGTCGAAGGCCTGCCGGTCGGCATCAGCTCGGGCGCGGCGCTGGTGGCGGCTTTTGATCTGGCCCTCCGCGACGAGTACAAGGGCAAGACCATCGTCACGATCATCCCCAGCTTCGCCGAGCGCTACCTGTCGACGGCGCTGTTCGACGGGCTGTAGAGGCGCGGCGGTCGCTTGACCGACGTCTACGACAAGGAAAAGCGCTCCGCCGTCATGGCGCGGGTCAAGAGCAAGGACACTTCGCCCGAAAAGGCGGTGCGGCGCATCCTGACCCGGCTCGGCGTCCGCTACCGGCTGCATCGCAAGGACCTGCCAGGCAATCCCGACATCGTCATGCCGGGCCGAAAGCTGGCCGTTTTTGTCCACGGCTGCTTCTGGCACGGCCATGACTGCGCCAGAGGCTCCAGGGTGCCAAAGGCCAACCGCGACTATTGGCTAGCCAAGGTCGGGCGCAACAAGGCGCGGGACGAGAAGGCCCAGGAAGCCTTACGAGCCGACGGCTGGACCGTGGAGACGATCTGGGAATGCGAGCTCAAGGACGAACCTGGTTTGACGGCGAGATTGGCGCGGCGACTGGAGCGATAGCCTCGGCCGACGGCGCGCCGCGCTAGGCGGTGGTCCGCGCATGGGCGTCAGGCTTGGCCGCGGATGACGCCCGCGCCAGGGCGGCATAGAGCTCGAAAGGATCGATCGGCTTGGAGACGTGGTCGTTCATGCCCGCGGCGGCGAAGGAGTCCCAATCCTTCGGCGCGGCGGAGGCGGTGACGGCGATCACGGGAATGTCCCGGTTGGGCCCGCCGCCGGCGCGCAGGATCTGGGTCGCGGCCCGGCCGTCCATGCCGGGCATGTAGACGTCCATCAACACCACGTCGAAGGCTTCGGTTTGTAGAAGTTCCAGGGCCTGGTCCGCGGACTCCGCGAGGGTGGCGCGGACACCGAACGGCTGCAGCACCAGTTCCAGCGCTCTGCGATTGACGAGGTGGTCGTCGACGACCAGCACCCGCAGGTCGGCGATGGGCGGCATTGCGGGCGCGTCGGCCGGCGCTTCCGCGGTCTCCAGCGTGGCGCTGAAGGTGAAGCGCGCGCCTTGGCCGGACGGACTGCTGGCCGAAAGGTCGCCCCCCATCAGGCGCGCCAGTTCCCGACTGATCACCAGACCCAGGCCCGATCCGCCATGGTGGCGGGCGACGGCGTCGCTCAGCTGTTCGAAAGGCGTGAAGAGACGCGAAAGCGCGGCCTCCGGGATCCCGGGGCCGGTGTCGGCGACATCGATCGACAGCCGGACCGTGGAGTCCTCGATGTCGGAGCGCAGAACGACCGTGATCTCGCCGCGTGTCGTGAACTTCAGGGCGTTGGACAGCAGGTTGTTCAGCACCTGCCGAAGCCGCATGGCGTCGCCCATGACCCAACGGGGCAGGGCCGAAGCGCCCTTGACCCGCAGGCGTAGGCCCTTGCGCATGGCTTCGGGGCGCCAGAGCCTGACGGTGTCGGCGATCGTCTGGCGCAGATTGAATGGCGCCCTCTCCACCGACATCCGTCCGGCCTCCAGCCGGGAGAAGTCCAGCAGGTCGTTCAACAGGCCGCGCATCATTCCGCCCGCGTCAGCGATCAGCTGGGCTTGAACCTTCGACTTGGCGTCCGGGACATCGCTGCGCAGCCGATCGGCGCCCGCCATGATCGCGCTGATCGGCGTACGGAGTTCGTGGCTGATCATCGCGACAAAGGCCGACTTGGCGGCGACGGCCTCCTCGGCTTCGTGACGCCTGCGCTCGGCCTCGTCCTTGGCCTTCGCCTCGGCCCTGAGCGCGGTGCGCAGCGTGTGCGCCGCGATCGTCACCGTGGCGATCAGCAGCAAGGCTCCGAACCACAGGGCGTTGGCCAGGGGCGATCCCGGATTGGCGGCCCGCGCGACGAACGGCACGATCAGCAGATAGAGCACGTAGGGCGTGGCGGCCGAGACGATCGCGGTCCGCCGGCTTCCGTTGATCACCACAACATTCAGCAGCGCCCCCGCCAACAACATGGCGCCCAGGGTGGGGGCGAACCGCGCCTCGGAGGCGAACAGCGGCAGCGAGAGATACCCAAAGACCGTCGAGGTCAGCAGGGGAAGGGCGGTCACGGAGAGGCGTCGCCACACGGCCTGGACCTGAACCGAGCGGTGACGAACCCATTCGGCCCCGCCAAGTTCGACGAACTGCAAGGCCGCATAGGTCGCCGCCCAACCCCAGACCCAGCGCAGGTGGATGAAGACGTCCAGGATCAGGGCGATGGAGAAGGCCGCGACCAGGCGCAGAACCATATTCGCGCGCCGCGAAGCGAGCGCGTGGGCGGCCTGCCTTCTTTCCCTCACCGCGCTCATCAGCGCCATTCCCTTGAAGGCCCGACCGGGGCCTCAACGAGAGACTAGGCTCGAAGGCCTAAGAGGATGTGAAAAGAAACATGGTTGATCAATGACTTGGCCCAAGACTTGGCTCAAAGCGACCGTTTCCGCGCATTGAGCGCGTAACGATCAGGCGTCAGGCGGCGGCGGGCGGGGGCCGAACACGCGGTCAAGCTCAGCGCGATCGACGCCATCGAGCTCCAGTCGTTTGGTTCGCGCGGTGTCGCCTGACACGAGCCTTATGGCCGAGCGCGGAATCTTCAAACGCTTGGCCAGGAAGGCGATCAGGGCCGCGTTGGCGGCCCCGTCCACGGGCGGGCTGGCGACACGCACCTTCAGATAAGGTCGGCCGTCCGCGTCGAGCGCCCAGCCGTCCGCGGCGTCGCGGCCGCCGCGCGGCGTCAACCGTACCGCCAGGATCTCAGCCAAAGGGGCCGATCAGGGCCGCCTCAAGCGCCGGCAGGATAAAGATCTGAACGCCGCGCAGAAGCAGCAGCACGATGATCGGGCTGATGTCGACGCCGCCGATGGCCGGGATGAAGCGGCGGAACGGGCTCAGGATCGGGTCCGTGATCCGATCCAGAACGGTGGCGACATTGTAGACGAACTGGTTGCGGCGGTTGATCACCTCGAACGCGAACAGCCAGCTCAGGATCGCCGAGATCACAATGGCCCACCAGAGCAGGTCCACCAGCGCGTTAATGATGAAGAAGACGAGATGGATGATCGGGGCCATGGGTTTTCCGTCGATAAGCCTGAGCTTCTTGCCCCGCCAGAACGATGCTGACAAGGCGGCGTGATAACCCCGCTTGACGTGACGGCTCAGGGGCCGTATCTCCGCCGCTCCTTGGGGCCGTAGCTCAGATGGTAGAGCGCCTCGTTCGCAATGAGGAGGTCAGGGGTTCGATTCCCCTCGGCTCCACCAAGGATTCTATCTAAATAATTGTTTTTGCTTAGCAAAAGGCAGTGGCCCGCTGAGCAACCCCACGAATTTCCCCTCACTTTTCTCGTGCTTCAATGACACCGTCTGCGTTGCAGTGGTGCACGATGGGACAGGTTCCTTTTACAATAGTCGGGCAGCAGAACCGGCCAGCGCCCTACCACCTCGCATCCGGCAAAGCCGATAAGTTGGGGGCGGCCAGATGTTTTCGCCGAACCAGTCTGAGCAATAATTTGCCGCGATGTGGCTCATGATACGCCGTCACGCGGCCTAACGTCGCAGCCAGGCGGAGCCAGTAATTCTGGACCGCGAGCCTCTCCCCCATGGGAGACCGATAGCGCCATGCCTTCCTCTAAAGTTAAGTTGTATTGGAGGCTAGGAACAGCGAGCCGCGAAGACATCGCGCGGCCGGGCCGGCTTGGGCTAGGCACCTCGCAGACTTCTGAGCGAAATTCTCAACCTGGCAGGACGCGCACCCGATTTCTACAGCTTGGCCGCTAGCGCAAGGCGTGATTCGGTGCGAATGAAGGCACGGGGGTTGAGGGGCGGGTTTCTTGGACGGTTTTTCACTAAAAACAAACCCGTTCGCGCTGCTCGGGGTGTCGCCAAGGGCGAAAGTTGCCGAAATCGAAGAAGCGTTCGAAGACGCTGTTATCGATCGCCTGGAAGACGAGCAGTCTCTTCTGAAAACTAAGCAGCTTTTGTTGACCCCCAATGCACGGCTTTTTGCGGAGTTGTCATGGCTCTCTGAGGTCGCTCCACGCCGCGCTGATCAGCTTCTGGCGATGTTGGACCGTGCCGACACCGGCGCGCTGCTGAAGGCACTGCCTGATCTCCCGCCACTGTCGTCGGCTAATATCGCAGCCGAGGGCTGCGTTCGGCTGGGCGAAGTCCGGTTCATCACCCCTCTGCTTGAGGCCCACAACCAGCTAAAACAGGAGGCCACCTTCGACTGGGTCAACAGCACTCGGGCGACCGCAGGATTCGCTCGCGTGGAAGCGTCGCAAATCCAGGATGCTTTGCGCGCTCTGCGGAGCAGCCATGCCCGGTCGGTAATTGCCGCTATTGCTGGGCGCCCAAATCCCGCAGCCGCGCTGACGGCAGTTCTGGAAAGCTGGCACGACCCGCGAGACCTCCTAATGAAGGAGGTTCTCCGCGAGTACGATAGTTGGTCCAGCCCTCACTTGGGGGAGATCGAGCGCGACATCGACGCGGCTCTGTCAGATCTGATGGCGGGTTGTGATGGTGCGGTGGACCGCGTCAACAACCGGCTGGCCGCCTGAGACGACCTGAGCCAGCCTGCCCAACTCTACAGCCAGCTTTCTGGTCTGGACGAAGAGCGATCACTTCGCATTTACCGGCGAGTTCGCAGCCACTGTATTGACCTCGCCAACGATCATCAGCGCTTCGCCGACGCCCATGCGGTGGCCACGGTGATGCGTGAGTGACCTGCCTCTGAACTTTCATCCAGCGCGGACCAGAGTCTCGGCATTGGTTGACCTTGCCCCCAACCTTGGACCAGGTCGGGCCGGGATTTCTCGCCGGTCAGGCGCCGGGCGGGCCATATGGCCCGGCGCCGTTCATCAGCTCGATCGGGCACTTGTCGCCAATCGCGCTGTGGGGACGATGTTCATTATAGTCCCTACGCCAAGCCTCGCATTTTGAACGGGCGTCGTCGAGGGACATGAACCAGGCGGTGTTCAGGCATTGGGCCCGGACCTTGCCGTTGAAGGATTCCGCGAAGGCGTTGTCCGTCGGCTTGCCAGGCCGGCTGAAGTCCAAGGTGTCAAACGGCACGCAATCGGGACCCCCTATCGGCGCCCAATAGGGACCCCCTC
>NZ_LSJA01000353.1 GCF_001556515.1 Caulobacter sp. CCH9-E1
CCCACCCCAACCCCTCCCCGCAAGGGGGAGGGGCTTTCTCCCGAGAAAACCATGCCCCAATCCCTCACCCTGGCCGAGGCCCGGGCGTTCCTGCGCGTCCCTGACGCGTCCGAGGACGCCGTCCTGACGCTCCTGATCGACGCCGCCGAGACCCGCGTCGCGGCCGCCGCGGGCGTCGCCCTGACCGCCGCCAGTCCCGCGCCCCTGCGCCTGGCCGTCCTCACCCTGGTCGCCCACGCCTACGAGCTTCGCTCGTCCTTGGGCGACGCCGGCGAGCCCTCGCTGGCCCTCGTCGAGCCGTGGCTGACCCCTTACCGAAAGGCCCGGCTGTGACCGACAAGCCCCTGATCGACGCCCTGGTCGCGACGCTGAAGGCCGCGCCCGCCGTCACCGCCATCGCCGGCCAGCGGATCTACGCGACCGCCCCGCGCCTGCCGACCTATCCCTGCGTCGTCGTCACCCGCTCGGAAGGGCGTCCGGTGTCCGAAGGCGACGGGATCGAGCACCTGCTCACCCTCACCTGCGCCAGCCGCTTCGGCGGGCCGGAGGAGGCCAGAGCCCTGGTCGCCGCCGTCCGCGCGGCGCTGCACGACGCCCGGCCGACGCTGTCGAACCGCCGACTCGTGAACCTGCGCGTCCCCTATGCCGACTGCTTCACGGGCGCCGACCGCGAGACCACGCTCGGGATCGTCCGCGTGCGGGCGGTCACCGAAGCGCTCTGACCTTCACAGCCGCACCCCCACCCCCTGCCCCCTCCCCGCAAGGGGGAGGGG
>NZ_LSJA01000354.1 GCF_001556515.1 Caulobacter sp. CCH9-E1
GATGACCGTAATGACCTGGACGGACCGTCGACCTCGGGGTCGATGCGATGATGACGCTGTCGAAGATCGGCAGCTCCGGCGGAGCGGCCGGGTACTACGCCAAGGATGACTACTACATCGAGGGGGAGGCGGGCGCGCCGAACCTGGAGTGGGGTGGCAAGGCGGCGGCCGACCTTGGCCTTGCGGGCAGGGTCAGCGCCGAGGACCTGCGGTCCGTCCTGGACGGCAAGAACCCTGATCCGGATGGGCCCGCGCTCACCGTGTCGGAGAACAAGTCCTCGCATCAGCATGGCTGGGACTTCACCTTCGCCGTGCCCAAGTCGGTCACGCTGCTCGTTCTCGCGGCCGAGAAGCATGACCCGGCGCTCGCCGATCGGCTGAAAGAGCACATCATGGGCGCCAACCAGGCGGCCATGGGCTACCTGGAGGAGAACCATGCCATCACCCGCATGCGGGACAAGGAAGGCGGGGTCCGTGAGGTCCTGACCGGCAACCTTCTCTATGGGTCGGTGATGCACGTCACCACCCGGGGCGGCGATCCACACATCCACGTCCACAACCCGATCGCCAACACCACCAAGAACCCGGAGACAGGCCAATACGGGGCCCTGCACACCCGGCAGATGTACCGTTGGATCCAGAACACCTCCTTGGTCGCCGCGCGCGACCTGCAGGACCGGCTGATGTCGGAGGGCTTCAGCATTGAGCGCAAGGGTAAGCTTGCCTGGGAGGTCGCCGGTTCGAGCGAGAAGCTGGTGGCGGAGTTCAGTTCGCGGTCTCAGGAGATCAAGGCCGCGGCAGAGGGTCTGGAGGCTGAGCGCGGCGTTGAGACCACGGCCGGCCAGCGCACCATGCTGCAGAAGCAGACGCGCAAGGCCAAGGGCGAGATCGTCCGCGAGGCCCTGCAGGCCGAATGGGCTGAACGCGCCGAGAAGGCCGATCCTGGCGCGATGATGCGTCAGCTGGCCGCGCGATCGGTGGAGCGCGGAAAAGACGTCACTGAGACGGTGCTGGGGGCGATGAGCACCGGCGTTTCCCGGATCAGGCAGGTAGTCCGCGATCTACGCGGCGAAAATGAGCGGATCGACCACTACACGGTCACGGTCCGCGATCGTGACAAGGAAGCCCAGCAGCTGGTCACCCTCGGGCTCAAGTCGGCCGAGGAACGCGAGGCAGTCTTCAGCAAGCATCTCGTCATGCAAAAGGCGCTCATGGCCTCGAGCGCGGGGATGACCTACGAGCGCCTGAAGGCCTCGTTTGATCGCTTGGTGGCCGCCGGCGCAATCAAGGACGCCGACCAGAAGGTGGTCGGGGCGGTGACCACGGAACGAACGATCCAGCGCGAGCAGGAGATCATTGGGGCCCTGGAGGCAGGCAAGGGCAAGGCGCCGGCGCTGATGTCGCGAGAGAACCTCAACAGGGCTCTGGACCCGGTCAACGTCAAGGAACGAACCGGCATGACCCTGACCGGCGGCCAGCTTGCCGGCGCGGCGATGATGCTGGGGTCCCGTGACCGCTACGCCGTCGTTGAAGGCTTCGCGGGCGTTGGCAAGTCTACGTCGCTACGGGTGACCAACGACATCGCCGAGCGAAACGGGTTCAAGCTCTATGGCATCGCCTCCCAGCACCGGTTCGCCGATGAGATCCGCAAGACCGGCGTGGTGGCGCGCACGGTTGAGTCCTTTCTGCGCGGCGCCGAGGCCAAGCTGAGCGCGGGCGGTGAGGAGGCCGCCCGGCTCAAGTCGGACTTCTCCAAGACGATCTTGATCGTCGATGAGGCCTCGACTTTAACGAACGACACCATGCTTCGGCTCACCCGCGTGGCCGAAAGGCTCGAAATCCCCGCCGTTCGCTTCTTGGGCGATCGGGGCCAGTTAGGCGGTCCGGGGGCGGGCAATCCGTTCAAGGCGATCATCGATCGCGGCGCCGAGCGCGCGGAGATGGGCGAGATCCTGCGCCAGCGTCATGCGCCCGATCACCTGCGCGACGCTGTCCAGCACATGGCCCATGGCCGGTTCAAGGAAGGGTTGGCCAAGCTAGCGCCCAACATCCTCGAGGTGGGCAAGGACGGCGATAACGCCGCCGTCGCGCAGAAGGTGGTCGAAGCCTATCTCGATCAGCGTCAGGCGCGAGACACCCAGATCGTGGTCGCCACCAACGCCATGCGAGGCCTGGTGTCGGTTCAGATTCGCGAGCACCTCAAGGGCGCTGGCGAGCTAGGCGCCAGGGAGCAAGACGTCGCGCGTCTCTATGAGAAGAAGCTCACCCGCGCCGAGCACCTGGATGCGCGCAGCTACGCGCTCGGCGACAAGGTGGTCGACCACAAGGGGTTCCAGGGCGTCGGAACGCCCCGGAACATGGTCGAGACCATCATCGGCATCGACCAGGTCAACAACCTCCTCAAGGTACGCGGCGAGAAGGGCGGCGAGCGTCTGATCGACCTCAACGCCGAGGCGGACCGGAAAAGCCCCTCGTTTGCGAGTTTCACGGAGCGGGCGCACCCGATCGCCGCCGGCGAGAAGATGGTCTGGGAAGCGCGCTTTGGCGATCGCGGCTATGAGCGGGGAGGGGCCTTCACGGTTGTGGCCGTCGACAGCCGGTCGGTGACGATCCGTCACGAGGGCGAAGGCAAGCTCGCCGGAAAGACCGAAACCCTGTCTTCACGCGACGAGGCCCTACGGTTCAGCGGCTACGGCTACGCCATGACGGCCGATCGCGCCCAGGGCGCGACATTCGACGGGGTGGTGTTCGAGCTCACCAGCAAGGTGGGCGAAGCGGCCAACATGGCGCGCCTCTATGTTCAGGCCTCGCGCCTCTCCCAGGACGCGCGGATGGTCACCGACGATCTGGCCAGGGTGTCTCAGCTCATTCTGCAACAGGACGGTCAGAAGCCCGTCGCCCTCGATCACCTGCGGGAGGCGGCGGAGGCCTTGAAGCAGGACGAGCGGGACCGCGAGCGCGACGGTCAGGCATTGGAGAAGGACCGCGATATGTCGAAGGACATGGGGCGCGGCCTCGACACCACTATGTCGCGCGGGCCGGACAAACAGCGAAGCCGCGTCAAAGAGCAGCAAACGTCACTCCAGCAACAACAGGGTATGGGGCTTTAGTCTTGGTCAACCATCCTTCGCAGGATTTCGCGAACCACGTTCCTCAACCGTATTTCAGCCCCTGCGCGTTAGCGTCTACGGACACTCGCTCTTCAAGGGGTACTGGTCGTGGACGCCCTCGCTCAATACGGACTTCCAACCTGGAAAGTCGCTGCCCTGTTCGCCATGACGTTCACCGTCGTGGCTGCAAGCCACGTTCACAGCGCACGCGAAGCTTGGGCTGGGATGCAGGCTACGGGGATCGAGGCGCGGTGGCGGAAGGTGCTCAGCTACCTCAAGCGCCACGAGATCGCCTACGCCAAGCGCGTTCCGATGCTGCTGGCCTTTGTGATCGTCAGCACGATCGTCGTGACCTCGCTATAGCGCCTGCGGGCCGCCTCGGAGGCGGTCATGCGTAACGCGTCGTTCCATGCACCGCCTACGCGACGCTCCGTCGTGACAGCCAGCATCATCCTGATCGCTCTCTACGCGGCCTTGATGATCGGCGGCGCCCTCAGCACCCGCAACGGCGTCATGCCGACCGGAGATCCGGCGGGCCAAGACTTCTCCAACTTCTATGCTGCTTCGCGCCTCGTTCGAGACGGTCGCGCGGCCGACGCCTATGACTTGGCAGAGTTCAACCGCGCGATCGTGGCGGATCACCCGGGCGCGACGGCCACCTATTTCTGGGCCTACCCGCCTCCCTCCAGCCTTCTCGTCGCGCCTCTGGCCTATATGCCCTACGGTCTGGCCATGACCGTTTGGACGCTCTTGGGCGTCTCAGCGTTCCTGTTCATGGCGTGGCGCCTCTTCCCCTCGCGACTGACGCTTCTCGCCGGCGCCGCCTCGCCAGCGCTCTTCTGGGACGTTTGGCATCACCAGCTCGGCGGGCTCACCGCTGCGCTGTTGGCGTTCGGCTTGTACGAATCCGCCAAGCGGCCCCTGGTGGCGGGGGCGTCAATCGGCTTGCTCGTCATCAAGCCTCACTTGGCCGTCGCCGCGCCGTTCCTTCTGGCCGCAGGGCGGCGCTGGAAACAGATCTTCGCGGCAGGCGCCACCGTGATCGGAGTTTCGGCGGTAAGCTATCTCATCTTCGGCCCGACCATGTGGGCGGCGTTCCTATCGGCCGCAGGCCGTGCTCGCGAAATCCTGGAGAGCCCAGGTCAGCTGAAAGCCCTCATGCCGTCGATCTTCGTCGCCCTGCAGCTCCTGGGTGCGCCGACCTGGCTGTGCTGGACGGCGCAAGGGGCCGCCGCAGTTGCAGCGATCATGGTTGGGATATGGGTCTGGCGAGCAACCTCGGACAGCGGCATGCGCACCACAGCGGCGCTGGCGGCGTGCGCGCTGATCTCACCCTATACCTTCGCCTATGACAGCACGCTCACCGCCTTGGCGATCGCGGCCTACGCCGGCGCCGCGGTAAGAACACCGCCGCGACGGGCGCTCTACGGGTTCATGGTCCTCGCTTGGTTCCTACCGCTCCCAGCCGCAGCGCTTGGAACGCTCTACCGGATCCAGATCGGCTGGCTGGCGGCCGTTCTCGTCATGGTCACGGTGCTCGCCACCCTACCGAACGTCGTTGAAGGGCGTTCGCATTTGTCGGAGGCGGCAGCATGACTCTGATTGATCGCTCACAGTCTCGACCCCGCTCGGTGATGTTGGCGTGGATCAAAGCGTTGCGGCCGACCCACTGGGTCAAGAACGTTCTGGTCTTCGCGCCGCTAGTCCTCGCAGGACGCACCTCGGACGTTGCAGCCTGGGTGGGCGCGGGATTTGCCTTCATAGCGCTCTCGGCCGCCGCGAGCGCCGGCTATCTCGTCAACGATATTCGTGACCGTGAAGCCGACCGCCTTCATCCAGAGAAATGCAACAGGCCGTTCGCGGCTGGTGAACTTGAAGCGCGAAGCGGCAAGATCCTCGCCGTGGCGCTGGCGGCGTTTGGCGCTTGGCTTGCGGGAATATGGTCTCTGCCGCTGGGTCTTACGCTCGTCGTCTACATGATCGGCACGGTCGCCTACTCGACGGGTTTGAAGCGCGAACCCGTATTCGACGTGGTGGCCCTGGCGGCGCTCTACATGCTGCGACTGGCCGCCGGCGGCGTGGCCAGCGGCGCTGCGCTCAGCCAGTGGTTCCTGGCGTTTGGGGGGCTCTTCTTCCTCAGTCTAGCGCTGGCCAAGCGCCATACTGAGCTCAGGCGCCAAACCGACCAAACAGAAACGCC
>NZ_LSJA01000355.1 GCF_001556515.1 Caulobacter sp. CCH9-E1
TTCTTGGCCTCCGCGGCCTCGCTTTCGCTCGGCGCGGCGAAGGCCAGCGCGGCGCCGAGCGAAAGCGAGGCCGCGGAGGCCAAGAAGGCGGTCTTCATCGAGTCGTCCTGAATTGAGCCCCCGTCGGCTCTTATGTCGTGAACGGCGAAGCTCGCAAAGAGTTTCGCCCCGCTCCGCGCGACAACGCCGCGAGATCGTTCAAATGGGGCGCACGACTTCAAAAGCCAGCGCCGCGCTCTTGGAACTTAGCCTCATGACCATTTCGCTCGCCGACATCCAAGCCGCCGCTCAGCGCCTGAAGGGCCTGGCCGTCGAAACGCCGCTGATCGAAAGCTCCGCGCTGAACGAGCGCCTGGGCGGCCGGATCTTCCTGAAACCCGAGACGCTGCAGCGGGCGGGGGCCTTCAAGTTCCGGGGCGCCTATAACCGCCTGTCCCAGCTAACCGACGACGAGAAGTCGCGCGGGGTCGTGGCCTTTTCGTCCGGCAACCACGCCCAGGGCGTGGCGCTGGCCGCCAAGCTGGTCGGCTGCCCGGCCCTGATCGTGATGCCGTCCGACTCGCCCACCGTGAAGGTCGAGGGCACGCGCGGCTACGGCGCCGAGATCCGCTTCTATGACCGCTTCACCGAGGACCGGATCGCGATCGCCGACCAGATCGCCGCCGAGCGCGGCTGCGTGGTGGTCCCCTCCTATGACGACCCGCACATCATCGCCGGCCAGGGCACGCTGGGGATCGAGATCGTCGAGCAGGCGGCCGCGCGCGGCGCCACGCTCGACACTCTGGTCTGCTGCGTCGGCGGCGGCGGCCTGATCGCCGGGACCTCGACCGCCGTGAAGGCGCTCTCGCCCGCCACCCAGATCTGGGGCGTCGAGCCGGCGGGCTTCGACGAAACCCGCCGCTCGCTAGAGAGCGGCAGGCGCGAGACGATCGACAAGGACGCCCGCTCGTTCTGCGACGCCCTGCTGACCCCGATCCCCGGCGAGCTGACCTGGCCGATCAACCAACGCAACCTCGCCGGCGGCGTCGCCGTCACCGACCCGGAGGTCGCCGAGGCCATGCGCTACGCCTTCTCGGTCCTGAAGCTGGTCGTCGAGCCCGGCGGCTGCGTGGCCCTGGCGGCGGCGCTTTCGGGCAAGGTGGACCTCAAGGGCAAGACGGCGGCGATCGTGCTGTCGGGCGGCAATGTCGATCCGGGCTTGTTCGCCCAGGTTTTGAGCGGTCAAATCTGAGCCAACAAACTCGTGTCATCCCGGCCGCAGCGCAGCGGAGAGCCGGGACCCAGGGGC
>NZ_LSJA01000356.1 GCF_001556515.1 Caulobacter sp. CCH9-E1
CCCCTCTCTCCAGATTGAAAATCTGGCGTCCTAACCGATAGACGAAGGGACCACGGCCCCGCGAGGAAGCGGGTGTATAGCCGCGCCTCTTGGGCCGCGCAACCCGCTGGAAATCATTTTTTCGCTCCGTCCACATCCTCTGGCGCGGCCCACGGGGATGGACGCGCGAGGCCGCCAGACATGGGGCTAGGCGTAGCGCGCCCGCGGATCGTGAGCGTCCTCGATCTCGAACTGAACCCCGTTACGGCCCATGTAGTCGTCGGGCTTGAGTCGGCCCGCGACATCCAGCGCGCCGCCGCCGGCGAGCAGCCTCTGCCCCAGCGGCGTTTCGGCGCTGCGCCAGCTGACGGCCTTGATTCGATCCCCCGTCGGACCGACCAGATCGAGCCGCACGTGCCCGCCCTTCAAGGCTGTCACGCGATCGGGCCGCACCTGGGTCATGGCGAACATCGGCTCAGGATTGCCGGGACCGAAGGGCGCCAGCCGCTGGAAGTCGTCGTGCAACGCCCGGCTCGCCGCCCGCGGCTGGAGAAGGACGTCGATCTCCACGGCCTCGGCGCCCGCCGCCTCCATCTCGCCGGCCAAACGCTCTTCGAGAAAGGCCCGGAACTCGGGAATCATCTCGGGACGAATCGACAGCCCCGCCGCCATGGCGTGTCCGCCGCCCGCCATCAGGAGCCCCGCTTCGAAAGCGGCCTGGATCGCGCGGCCCAGATTCACCCCCGGCTGCGAGCGGCCGGAGCCTTTGCCGACATTCGCCGCGCGGTCGATCCCGATGACCACCACCGGCTTGCGATAACGTTCGCGAAGACGGCCCGCGACGATGCCGATCACGCCCGGATGCCAGTCCTCGCCCGCGATGACGATAACCGGCGCGTCGGGGTTGAGATTGCCGCGCTCCAGAATCGCGGCGGCCTCCTCGACAACCGCGGCCTCGACCGCCTTACGCTCGGTATTGAGGCCATCCAGCTCCTCAGCCAGGGCCCGGGCCTCGATGGGATCGTCGGTCGACAGAAGCCGTGCGCCCAGGTCCGACCGCCCGATGCGACCGCCGGCGTTGATCCTGGGCCCAAGGATGAAACCAGCGTGGAACACCGATGGCGGCCCCGAGCCCTTGCCGACCTCGAACAGCGCCTTGAGCCCCGGATTGGCCCAGGCGCCCATGGTCCGCAGGCCCAGCGCCGTCAGAGCGCGGTTGAAGCCGACCAGTTGGGTGACGTCGCAGACCTCGCCCAGAGCGACCAGGTCCAGCCATTGGCGCGGATCGGGCTGCGGCCGGGCCTCCGTGAACAGCCCCCGCTTGCGCGCCTCTCGGTTGAGGGCGGCCAGCAGGACAAAGGTGACCCCGGCGGCGGCCAGGACGCCCTGCCCGCTCTGGCAACCGGGCCGGTTCGGATTGACGACGGCGGCGGCCGCGGGCGGGTCTTCGCGCATCAGGTGGTGGTCGATGACCACGACCTCGAGCCCGATCTCCCCGGCGCTGGCGATGGCGTCATAGGCGGCCGCGCCGCAGTCCAGCGTCACGACTAGTTCCGCGCCGCTCTCGCGGATCTTGCGGAAGGCGGCCGGACTGGGGCCATAGCCCTCGGTCAGGCGGTCGGGAATGTAGATCGGCAGCTCAACGCCCATATAGCGGAACCACCGGACCAGCTGGGCGGCGCTGGTGGCCCCGTCGACGTCGTAGTCCGCGAACACCATGGTCGGCCGGCCCTGTTCCAGAGCGTCGATCAGGATCTCGGCCGCCCGATCCATGTCGGTGAAGCTGGACGGATCGGGGAACAGCGCCTTCAGGGTCGGGCGCAGGTAGTGCTCGGAGTGCTCAAGAGAAACGCCGCGCGCTGCGAGGGCGCGGGCCAGGGGCTCGATCAGGCCGTGGCGCTGCTGGATATCGCGCACCACCAGCGGATCGGCGGCGCGCTCGCGCCAGGCCCGACCGCTGAGGGAGCGTTCAACGCCGAGGAAGGCGCTGGGAACGAGATTGGAAACACCATCGGCGGCCATGGCGGCAGAGTATCCGGTCATGCGGATTCGCTCCATGCGACACCGCTATGACAGTCGCGGACGCAGGATTAGCCGCGCAGCGTCTCCGACCGGACCTCTTCCACCTCGTTGGCCGAGCCGAGGACCACCGGCACGCGCTGGTGCAGCTTGGTCGGCTGGATGTCGAGGATGCGTTCGGCGCCGTCGGTCGCCTTGCCGCCCGCGCGCTCGACCACCAGGCCCATCGGATTGGCTTCGTACATCAGGCGCAGCTTGCCGGGCTTGCCCGGCTCGCGGGCGTCCCAGGGATACATGAAGATCCCGCCGCGCATCATGATGCGGTGGACGTCAGCCACCATCGACGCGATCCAGCGCATGTTGAAGTTCTTGCCCCGCGGACCGTCCTTGCCCTGCAGGCAGCCGTCGATGTAGCGGCGCACCGGCTCGGCCCAGTGGCGCTGGTTCGACATATTGATCGCGAACTCGGCCGTGTCGGGCTTGATGCTGAGGTCCGGATGGGTCAGCAGCCACTGGCCGTCGGCGCTCAGCGTGAAGGCGTTGACCCCGCTCGACAGCGTCAGGACCAGCATGGTCTGCGGGCCATAGACGGCGTAACCGGCGGCGACCTGGTTGCGGCCGGGCTGCAGGAAGTCGGCTTCGGCGGGCGCGTGGCCGGCCGGCGCGGGAAGCACCGAGAAGATCGTACCGACCGAGACGTTGACGTCGATGTTGCTGGAGCCGTCCAACGGATCGAAGGTAACGAGATAGCCGCCCACGCGGCCAGTCGGTTCGACCTCTTCCAGCTCCTCCGAGGCCAGGCCCGCGACCGGACCACAAGCCTTGAGCGCGTCGCTCAGCATGTCGTTGGTGATGACGTCGAGCTTCTTCTGCTCCTCGTCCTGCACGTTCGTGCTGCCGGCCGCGCCCAGGCTGCCTGACAGCGCGCCGGAGGCCACCACGCGGCTGATCTGAGCGCAGGTCGCGGCGACGGTCTGGACGACATCCTTCAGAGCGGCGTCGGCCGGCTCCTTCGAGAGCCAGGCGCTCAGGTCGACAAAGGCAGTCATTCGGAACCTCAAGAGAAAGCAGAGCGGCCGCTCCTACAGCACGGCCGTGACAGCAAGGTCTCAGACCTTGCGCTTCATACGCACTTCGCGGACCGTGCCCGTCGAGGAGTTCATCACCAGGGTGTGGGTGTGGACGCAGCCGTCGCGGAAGACGACGCCGTCCACGAGACCGCCCCGCGTCACGCCCGTGGCGGCGAAGATCGCCTCGTCGCGGACGATCTCGTGCAGGTCGTACTTCTTGTCGAGGTCGGTCACACCCCAGCGCGCGGCGCGAGCCCTCTCGTCGGCGCTGCGGAACAGCAGGCGCCCCTGGAACTGGCCGCCGACGCACTTCAGGGCCGCGCAGGCCAGCACGCCCTCGGGCGCGCCGCCGGAGCCGAGATAGAGGTCGATGCCGGTCGAGGGATCGGTGGTGTTGATCACGCCGGCGATGTCGCCGTCGGTAATCAGGTGGATACGGGCCCCGGCGGCGCGAACCTTGGCGATGATCTCGGCGTGGCGTGGACGGTCCAGCACGCAGACCGTGATTTCGGTGGAGGCGACGCCCTTGGCCTCCGCCAGAGCCTTGACGTTCTCGGCTGGCGAGCGGTCCAGATCGATCACCCCGGACGGCAGGCCCGGTCCGCAGGCGATCTTATCCATATAGGTGTCGGGCGCGTTCAGCAGCGTGCCCTTGGGCGCCCAGGCCATGACCGTCAGGGCGTTGGGCTGGGCCTTGGCCGCGAGCGTGGTGCCTTCCAGCGGGTCCAGCGCGATGTCGATCTGGGGCCCCTTCCCCGTCCCGACCTTCTCGCCGATGTAGAGCATCGGCGCCTCGTCGCGCTCGCCCTCGCCGATGACGATCTCGCCGTCGATGTTCAGCTCGTTGAGCGCATTGCGCATGGCGTCGACGGCGGCCTGGTCGGCGGCCATCTCGTCGCCACGACCCAGCATCGTCCAGGAGGCTATGGCGGCGGCCTCGGTCACGCGAACGGCGTCCAGGACCAGCGAGCGGTCCAGGGTGTTCGAACTCATCCGTTTCTCCTAGCCCCCGCAGCCGAGGGCCTAGTTCCCAATGTCGCCCTCGGCGCCCGGATTTTTCCAGGTCGTTAGATGCGCGCGACGCGCAGAAGGCGGGGACGCTCTAGCACGGTCTGCAGCTTTTCGATGCGGCTAATCGCATCCAGCAGCTTCGATTCCGGGGTCGCATGGGTAACGAGCACGATCGGCACCCCGCCCGCGCCTTCGATGGGCTTTTGCAGGAAGCTGTCGATCGAGACGCCGCATTCGGCCAGGGTCTCGGAGATGGCGGCGATTACGCCAGGCTGGTCCTGGACCATGATCCGCAGATAGGCCTTGCCGACCGCCCGGGCCGGGTCGATGGCGATGAACGGCTTCAGCTCGCCGGCCGGGGCTTGGAACACCGGACGCACGGCGCGGGTCATCACGTCGGCGATGTCGGCGGCGACGGCGGCCGCCGTGGGCCCAGCGCCCGCGCCGGGGCCCTGGATGAAGATCCGGCCGATCCGGGTGCCCTCGATGAACAGCGCGTTGAGCGCCCCGCCCGCCTGGGCCAGGGGGTGATCCAGCGGCACCAGCGAGGGGTGCACCTTCACCGCGACGCCGTCCTCGGCCTTGGCCGCGCCGGCGATCAGCTTGATGCGATAGCCCAGGTCCTTGGCCAGCTTGATGTCGAGCAGGTCGACGTCGCTGATCCCTTCGATCTCGGCCGCCTCGAAGTTCGGCGCGCAGCCGAAGGCCAGAGCGGCCAGGATGCTGATCTTGTGGCCGGCGTCGAAGCCGCCCACGTCCATGGTCGGGTCGGCCTCGGCATAGCCCAGGCCTTGCGCCTCGCGCAGCACGTCGGCGAACGACCGCCCGGTCTTCTCCATCTCCGAGAGGATGAAGTTGCAGGTGCCGTTGAGGATGCCGGCCACGCTGACGACGTCGTCGCCAACCATGGCCTCGCGCAACATCTTCACCGCCGGGGTGCCGCCCATGACGGCCGCCTCGAACAGTAGCGGCACGCCCTGGGATTCGGCGAGCGCGGCGAGCTCGGCGCCGTGCACGGCGATCAGCGCCTTGTTGGCGGTGACCACCGGCTTTCCGGCCTTCAAGGCCGTCTCGACAGCGGCCTTGGCCGGACCGTCGGAGCCGCCGATCAGCTCGACGAACAGGTCGACGTCTGGCGAAGCGGCCAGCGCCACCGGATCGTCGAACCAGGCGAGGTTCGAGATGTCGACCGTGCGCGGCCGCGACTTCGAGCGGGCCGAGACCGCGGTCACGACGGCCTTGTCGCCGGCGGGCGCGAAGCCAGGGCGTTCGGCCAGGAACTGCAGGAGGCCGCCGCCCACGGTGCCCAGGCCCGCGACGCCGACGCGCCAGGTCTTGTTCGTCATCTTCGAGTCCTCGTTACGCCGTCGGGAAAGGCCTGCCTCAGGCCTGTTCCATCTTGTTGTGGGCCTTGGCCAGGATGGAGTCCGCGTTGGCGATGAATTTCTTCACGTTGCGCGCGGCCTGACGGATGCGGTGCTCGTTCTCGACCAGACCGATCCGCACATAGCCTTCGCCGTACTCGCCAAAGCCGATGCCGGGGGCGACGGCGACGCCGGCCTCCTCGATCAGCAGGCGCGAGAACAGCATCGAACCCGCCTCGCGATAGGGCTCGGGGATCTTGGCCCAGGCGAACATCGAGGCCGGCGGGTTCGGAATGTCCCAACCCGCGCCCTGCATTGACTTGATCAGGGTGTCGCGACGGCTCTTGTAGATGGAGCGGATCTCGTCGACGCAGTCCTGCGGACCGTTCAGCGCCGTGGCGGCGGCCACCTGCACCGGCGTGTAGGCGCCGTAGTCCAGATAGGACTTCACGCGGGCCAAGGCCGCGCAGATGCGGGCGTTGCCGACCACCATGCCCACGCGCCAGCCGGCCATGGCGTAGGTCTTCGACAGCGAATTGACCTCGACCGCGATGTCCTTGGCGCCGTCGACCTGCAGCACGGACGGCGGCGGGTTGTTGTCGAAATAGATCTCGCCGTAAGCCACGTCGCTGATGACCAGCAGGTCGTGCTTTTTGGCGAGCGCGATGGCGTCCTTGTAGAAGTCGAGGTCCACCCATTGGGCCGTCGGGTTCGACGGATAGGACAGGATCAGCACGCTGGGCGGCGGCACCGAGTGCTTCACCGCGCGGCTGATGTTGGAGAGGTACTCCTCCGGCGACAGGGCCGGCACGTGGCGGATGATGCCGCCGGCCATGATGAAGCCAAAGGCGTGGATCGGATAGGCCGGGTTCGGGCAGATGATCACGTCGCCCGGCCCGGTCAGGGCCTGGGCGAGGTTGGCGAAGCCTTCCTTCGATCCCAGGGTCGCGATGACCTCGGTGTCGGGGTTCAGCTTCACGCCGAAGCGACGGCCATAGTAGTTGGCCATGGCCTTGCGCAGGCCCGGAATGCCCTTCGAGGCCGAGTAACGGCCGGCCTTGGGATCCCTGGCGGTCTCGATCAGCTTGTCGACGATATGCTGCGGCGTCGGCATGTCGGGATTGCCCATGCCGAAGTCGATGATGTCGGTCCCCTCGGCGCGGAGGCGCGCCTTGATCTTGTTGACCTCTTCGAAGACGTACGGCGGCAGGCGGCGGATACGATGAAAATCGGTGCTCATGACGGCTCGTTGCGCCGCGTCGGCGCTTTGGGAGCGAAAAGTCGGGCATGGATAGACCCCGAGCGGGGTCAAGCCAAGCCAGTTCAAGGAAGATTATGCCTCCGTCGCCCTATTGGGGCTGGGACGGAGGCGCGCTAGCTCGACCGCGGGCTGCGCGGGCGAAGGCTTCGGTGTTGGCGCGGTCGGTGTCCGTCGGCGCTTCGAAGGCCGGGGGCGTGACGTCGCGGCGAGCCTTGGCGGCGTAGGATTCGGTTTCCTTGAGTTCCCAGGTCGAGGGCGCGGTGGCGCGCGCCAGGGCGTCGCCGGCGGCCTGCTGCTGGGCGACGGCGCCGCGAATCTGATCGGCGCTGGGAATGTCGCTCGGGATCGCCGGGATCTCGGAAAGCTTGAGGCGGGCGCCCTTGGTCTTGGCGGCGGTGGCGACGGCGGCGGCCACGGGAGAGCTCGGGTCCACCGGCGCGGTCTTGAACGGGCTCGCACAGGCGCTCGCGCCGGCCGCCAAGCCGACGATAAGACCGAAACGCAGGATTTTGCGGGTTTCGCCGTTCATTGGTTCTGGTCTTATGCGATGATCGCGGCGAGCGGAAGGCGTTCGACGTTGCTTTTCGCGAACTGGCTTTGGACAAGCGGAGGAAACCTCATGGCCACGGCGAAGGCCGCCCCCAAGCCCAAGAAGAAAGCCGCGCCCAAGACAGACAAGAGTCAGGCCAAGGCCCCTCCCAAGAAGACCTCTTCGCCAGAGACCCCGCCGCCGCCGAACACCGAGTCGCCGAATCCGGCCGCCGACGCCCCGCCCCTGCCCCCGTTCGACACGCTGCTGTCGCCCGAGCAGGTGAAGCTGGTCGAGACTCTCTCGGCAAACCTGGCGCGCGCGGCCGTCACCGCCCAGGGCGCGATCGCCGAGGCGGCGCTGCGCCAGGCCGATCGCCCCGCCGCCCTGACGCCCGATCCCTTCCACGTCGCCCCGGCCCTGAACGAAGTGATGACCCGCCTCGCCGCCCAGCCCGACCGGCTGATGCGGGCGCAGGCCGACCTGTTCTCGCGCTACATGGATCTCTGGCAGTCGGCCGCTCGTCGCGCCGCCGGCGAGGAGGTCGCGCCGGTGGTCACGCCGGTCGCCGGCGACAAGCGGTTCAACGATCCCGATTGGGCGTCGAACCCGATGTTCGACATGATGAAGCAGTCCTACCTGCTGTCGTCGAACTGGCTGAACAGCCTGGTGGCCGAGGTGGACGGCGTCGATCCGGCGACCAAGCGGCGGGTCGAGTTCTTCACCAAGATGCTGACCGACGCCTTCTCGCCGTCGAACTTCCTGATGTCGAACCCCGCCGCCCTGCGCGAGGCGGTCCAGACCCAGGGCGAGAGCATCGTCCGGGGCATGGAGAACTTCGCTGCAGACCTCGAGCGCGGGGGCGGTCAGCTGGCGATCAGCCAGACGGACCTGGCCAAGTTCAAGGTCGGCGAGAACGTCGCCACGGCCTCCGGCAAGGTCGTCTATCAGAACGACATCCTGCAGCTGCTGCAGTTCGATCCCAGCACCGAGACGGTCTGCGAGATCCCGCTGCTGATCTTCCCGCCGTGGATCAACAAGTTCTACATCCTGGACCTTCGCCCCGATAATTCGATGATCCGCTGGCTGACCAGCCAGGGCTTCACGGTGTTCGTCGCCTCGTGGGTCAATCCGGACCGCAAGCTCGCCGACAAGACCTTCGAGGACTACATGATCGAGGGCGTCTACGACGCCACTCAGCAGGTCATGACCCAGTGCGGCGTCGATAAGGTCAACACGGTCGGCTACTGCATCGGCGGCACCCTGCTGTCGGTCGCCCTGGCCCACATGGCGGCGCGTGGCGACAAGCGGATCAACTCGGCCACCTTCTTCGCCGCCCAGCAGGACTTCGCCGAAGCCGGCGACCTCTTGCTGTTCACCAACGAGGAATGGCTGCGCTCGATCGAGCAGCAGATGGATCTGGCCGGCGGATTCCTGCCCAGCCAGTCCATGGCCGACACCTTCAACGCCCTGCGCGGCAACGACCTGATCTGGTCGTTCTTCGTCAGCAACTATCTGATGGGCAAGGAGCCCCGCCCCTTCGACCTCCTGTTCTGGAACGCCGACCAGACGCGGATGCCCAAGGCGCTGCACCTGTTCTATCTGCGCAATTTCTACAAGGATAACGCCCTGGCCAAGGGCGAGCTGACCCTCGGCGGCGAGCGGCTGGACCTGTCGAAGGTGAAGATTCCCATCTTCGTGCAGTCCTCCAAGGAGGACCATATCGCGCCCTATCGCAGCGTCTTCCGGGGCGCGAAGCTGTTCGGCGGGCCGGTGACGTTCATGATGGCCGGCTCGGGCCACATCGCCGGGGTGATCAACCCGCCGGGCGCCAACAAGTATCAGCACTGGATCAACGAGCAGAAATGCGAGTCGGTCGAGGCCTGGCAGGCCGGAGCCAAGGAGTTCCCCGGGTCCTGGTGGCCCTACTGGGGCGAATGGCTGAAGGCCCGCTCCGGCGGCCAGGTTCCCGCGCGAGATCCGGCCAAGGGCAAGCTGAAGCCGCTCGAGGACGCGCCGGGCAGCTTCGTGCTGGTGAAGTCATGAGGCGGTTGCCGGCCTTGCTGATCGCCTTGGGCGTTCTGGCGGCGACCGCGCCCGCCGACGCCCAGCGCCTCCGTGATCGGATCGCCGAACGGGCGGCCGCCCGGGCGGAGGCCAAGCTGGCCAAAACCCCGACGCCGGAAGGCCTGCTGCGCGACCTCAACGTCTCGTATGGGCCCGACAAGGCCCAGGTCTTCGATGTCTATCGTCCCAAGGCCGCCCAAGGCGCGCCAATCGTGGTGATGGCCCACGGCGGTGGGTGGCGGATCGGCGACAAGGCCATGGGCAAGGTGATCGACAACAAGGTTCCCTGGCTGGCCGGCCAAGGGTTCATCTTCGTCTCGGTGAACTATCGGATGCTGCCGAACGCCGACGTGGCGACCCAGGCGCGGGACGTCGCCCGGGCGATCGCCGCCGTTCAAGCCAAGGCCTCCGCCTGGGGCGGCGATCCGTCAAAAGTGGTGCTGATGGGCCACTCGGCCGGCGCCCATCTGGTTTCTCTGCTGGCCGCCGATCCGGCGATCGCCGCCCAGGAAGGCGCCAAGCCCTGGCTGGGCGTCGTGGCCTTGGATAGCGCGGCCATGGACGTGCCGACGATCATGAGCCAGCGCCACATGAAGCTGTATGACGAGGCCTTCGGGAGCGATCCGGCCGTCTGGACGGCGCTCTCGCCCTTGGCGCGCATGAAAACAGCGCCCGCGCCGCTGATGATGGTGTGCTCGTCGCGCCGCGCCGATTCCTGCCCCCAGGCGCAGGCTTTGGCCGACAAGGCCAAGAGTCTTGGCGGTCAGGCGTCGGTTCTGCCGCAGGACCTCAGCCACGGCGAGATCAACGCCAAGCTCGGAGAGCCCGGCGCCTATACCGACGCCGTCGGCCGGTTCCTCGCGTCCGTGATCCGCTGAGTCCTCAGAGGCCCGCGTCCTCCTTCAGGCCCAGGGCGATATTCAGGTTCTGCACCGCCGCGCCCGAGGCGCCCTTGCCCAGGTTGTCGAGCAGGGCGACCAGGCGCGCCTGGCCGCCAGCGTCCGAGCCGAACACGAAGAGCTTCAGGCGATTGGTGCCGTTCAGGCCTTCCGGGTCCAGGGTCGTCATCGACTTGGCCTCGTCCAGCGACGCGACCTCGACGAAGGCCTCGCCCTTGTAGTGCTTCTCGAGCACCGCGTGGATGTCGGCCAGGGACGTCGCGCCGTTCAGGGTCGAGAAGTGCAGCGGCAGCTCGACGATCATGCCCTGGGCGTAGCGGCCCACGGCCGGCGTGAAGATCGGACGGCTCAGCAAGCCGCCGTGCTTCTGCATCTCCGGCACGTGCTTGTGGCTCAGCGACAGGCCGTAGATGAAGTACGGCGCGCGGGTGTGGTTCGGGGCGCTTTCGTCCTCGAACTGGGCGATCATCGCCTTGCCGCCGCCGGTATAGCCCGAGACGGCGTTGTACGAGACCGGCAGCTCGGCCGGCAAAATGCCGGCGCTGACCAGCGGCCGCGTCAAGGCGATCGCGCCGGTCGGGTAGCAGCCCGGGTTCGAGATCCGCTTGGACTTGGCGATCTTGCCCCGCTGCTCGCCATCGAGCTCGGCGAAGCCATAGGTCCAGTCCTCGGCGGTCCGGTAGGCCGTCGAGGCGTCGATGATCACCGTGTCCGGATTGGTCACCAGCGACACGGCTTCCTTGGCCGCGTCGTCGGGCAGGCACAGGATCACCGCGTCGGCGCCGTTCAGCATCTCGGCGCGGGCGTCCAGATCCTTGCGCTTGTCCGGATCGATCGAGACCAACTGTAAGTCCGTGCGGGCCAGCAGGCGCTCGCGGATCTGCAGGCCGGTGGTGCCGGCTTCGCCGTCGATGAAGACCTTGGGGAAGACCTTGGGGGCGCTCGCCATGGGCGGACTCCGATCCGGACAGAACAAGGAAAAAGACCAAGAAAAAGGGCGCTTCGGAGACCCGAAGCGCCCTCTTCCAAACGCGTACGAACCGCGCTTAGCGCTTCGAGAACTGGAAGCTGCGGCGGGCCTTGGCCTTGCCGTACTTCTTACGCTCGACGACGCGGCTGTCGCGGGTCAGGAAGCCGTGCGGCTTCAGGACCGGGCGCAGGCCGGGCTCGTAGTAGGTCAGGGCCTTCGACAGGCCGTGACGGATGGCGCCGGCTTGGCCCGACAGGCCCGAGCCTTCCACGGTCACGACGACGTCGAATTGACCGAGGCGATCGGTCACTTCCAGCGGCTGGGCGATCATCATGCGCAGCACCGGACGGGCGAAATAGACTTCCTGGTCACGACCGTTGATCGTGATCGAGCCCTTGCCCGGCTTGATCCAGACGCGAGCGATCGCGTTCTTGCGCTTGCCGGTCGCGTAGGCGCGGCCTTGGGCGTCGATCTTCGGTTCGGCCGGAGCGGCAGCTTCCGGGTTGCTGGACAGGCTGGCCAGCGCGTCAAAGCCTTGAGCGTCAGTCATAGCTTAGAGGCTCCGGATGTTCTTGGCGTTGCGGCCCGCGAAGTCGACGACTTCGGGGTTTTGCGCTTGGTGCGGGTGCTCGCCGTTGTTGTAGATGAGCAGGTGGGTCAGCTGCTTGCGAGCCAGCGGGCTCTCCTTGGGCAGCATGCGCTCGACAGCCTTCTCCAGGACGCGTTCCGGGAACTTGCCGCCCAGCACCTTGCGGGGGGTGGTTTCCTTGATGCCGCCCGGGTGACCGGTGTGACGGTAGTAGACCTTGTCGTCCAGCTTCTTGCCGGTGAACTTCACCTTGTCGGCGTTGATCACGACGACGAAGTCGCCGCAGTCGACGTGCGGGGTGTAGTCAGGACGGTGCTTGCCGCGAAGACGCATGGCGATGAACGAAGCCAGACGGCCGACAACGGCGTCCTGGGCGTCGACCACGATCCACTTCTTCTCGACCTCGGCTGGCTTCAAGGAAGCCGTGATCTTCTGCATGGGATTGATCCGTAATTTCTAGGCGTCCGACCCCGAGAAATCCGGTTTCGTCCGTGTGAGGCGCGGCATTTACGGAAGGGTTCGCGCGCTGTCAACAATCGCGACGCAGAAACTTACAAAACTCAATACAAACAATACTTTAAGTAATGCGGTAATATGATACCGCAAATTCGTGCTCAAAACTGTCATGAAAGGCGTGCATAGCGCTGAACGTTACATTCTAACAGGGGCGCTCCATGACCTTTTCCCGCCGTAGCTTCCTGGGCGCGACCGCCACCAGCCTGGCCTTCACCGCCTTCTCCGCCCGCGCTCAGGACGAGGCGCTCGAGGCCGAGACCTATCTGAACGAGGTCGAAGGCTACGGCGCCCTGGTCCCCGACCCCAAGCGCATGATCGACCTCCCGCCGGGCTTCCGCTACCAGGTCATCTCCCAGGCCGGCGAGACGATGAGCGACGGCCTGCTGGTGCCCGGCAAGGCCGACGGCATGGGCTGCTTTCCCGTCGACGCCGAGCGCGTCCTGCTGGTGCGCAACCACGAGCTTTCGGTCAGCGACATCCACAACGGCGCCTTCGGCCTTGGCGAGCGCCTGATCGACCGCATCGACCGGTCCAAGGTCTGGGACTTCCAGAACGGCCAGCGCCCCCTGCCCGGCGGCACGACCACCCAGCTCTACAACCTCAAGACCGGCCAGACCGAGCGCCAACACCTTTCGCTGGCGGGCACCCTCATCAACTGCTGCGGCGGCGTCACGCCCTGGGGCTCGTGGCTGACCTGCGAGGAGACGACGATCGAGGCGGGCCTGGAGGTCGGCAAGGATCACGGCTGGGTCTTCGAAGTGCCGGCCGCGCATGTCGGCCTGGTCCAGCCCGTCGCCCTGAAGGGCCTGGGCCGCTTCAAGCACGAGGCCGCCTGCATCGATCCGCGGACGGGCGTCGTCTATCTGACCGAGGACGTCGCGGACGGCCTCTTCTACCGCTTCCTGCCGAACGATCGCCGCAACCTGGCGGCGGGCGGGCGCCTGCAAGCCCTGGGACTGGCCGACGCTCCTGAAGGCGGCGACACCCGCAACCAGGAGGAAAAGACCTTCCCGATCGGCGGCTGGAGGGCCGCGCGCTGGATCGACCTGGACGGCGTCGACAACCCCCATGACGACCTGCGCCGGCGCGGCCACGCCAAGGGCGCGGCGGTCTTCTGCCGGGGCGAAGGCGTGTTCTTCGGCCAGGGCGAGCTCTATTTCGCCTGCACCGCCGGCGGCGCGGCCGGCTCGGGCCAGATCTTCCGCTACGTCCCGTCGGCCGTCGAAGGCCAGGCCGGCGAGAAGGATCAGCCCGGCAAGCTGCAGCTGTTCGTGGAAAGCCAGAACGACCGCGTGCTCGACTACGCCGACAATCTGGTGGTCGCGCCGTGGGGCCACGTGATCATCTGCGAGGACCGCTATTCGGACACCCTGCGCAACCACCTGCGCGGCGTGACGCCCCAGGGCAAGGTCTACACCCTGGCCCGCAACGTCTTCACCGGGAACTCGGAGTTCGCCGGCGCCTGCTTCTCGCCCGACGGCGGCACGCTGTTCGTCAACCTGCAGAACCCCGGCGTCACCCTGGCGATCAGGGGCCCTTGGGCGACGGTGAAGGCCTAGCATAGTCACAGAGAGGCATCCTCACGCGATTGCTCGCTGAAGGGATGGAAGGGACGCGGAGCGCCCGGGCGACGCCCGGAGGTTTGAAGTGTGTGTACCGTTTCGACGAAGCC
>NZ_LSJA01000357.1 GCF_001556515.1 Caulobacter sp. CCH9-E1
TCTCGCAGGTCACCGCGATCTTCTCGGAGAAGACCAACCTCTACTTCGCCCGCCAACAGGTGGCCGAGCGTCTGACCCAGGCGGGCGATAGCCTGCCAGCCGGGATCCAGCCGCAGATCGGGCCCGTCACCACGGGCCTCGGCGAGGTCTACATGTACTCGGTCGAGTACGCCAATCCGGGCGGCAAGGGCGCCAAGGTTCGTGACGGCCAGACCGGCTGGCAGAGCGACGGCGCCTATCTGACGCCGGAGGGCGAACGCCTCACCGACGCCACCTCGCAGGGCGCGTATCTGCGCACCATCCAGGACTGGGTCGTTCGTCCGCAACTGCGCACCGTCAAGGGCGTGGCCGGCGTCGACTCCATCGGCGGCTTCCAAAAGCAGTATGTGGTCGAACCCGACCCGGCCAAGCTCGTCGCCTACGGCGTCTCCTACACCGATCTGGCCAAGGCCCTGGAAGGCGCCAACCTCTCCGTCGGCGCCAACTTCATCCAGCGCGCGGGCGAGGCCTATCTGGTCCGGGCCGACGCAAGGGTGCGCACGCTGGACGAGATCCAGAACGCCATCATCGCCACCCGCCGCACCGTGCCCGTCGCCGTCAAGGACGTCGCCACCGTGCGGGTCGGCGGTGACCTGCGCACCGGCGCAGCCAGCAAGAACGGCGAAGAAGTCGTTGTCGGCACCGCCCTGATGCTGATCGGCGAAAACAGCCGCTCGGTCGCCAAGTCGGTCGGCGATAAGCTCGTCGATGTTCGCAAGGCCCTGCCGAATGGCGTGGTGATCACCACCGCGCTCGACCGCTCGGTGCTGGTCAACGCCACCATCAAGACCGTTGAACGCAACCTGACCGAAGGCGCCATCCTGGTCGCCGCGACCCTGTTCCTGCTGCTCGGCAACGTCCGCGCGGCCTTCATCGCCGTGCTGATCATCCCGCTGTCCTTCGTGATGATGGCCATCGGCA
>NZ_LSJA01000035.1 GCF_001556515.1 Caulobacter sp. CCH9-E1
GGACCGTCCGAGTAACCCCCTCGAACCTGTCCCCGCTCGATCGCCCCCCGCCGCCGCAAATGGTCGCTGGCCACGCGCCCTTTCCTCGCGACGAGGTGAAGACAGAATACGGCAGGTTTCAAAGGGTAGGATAAGTTGGCGCGAACGCTCGTCGAGCGCTCATGAATCCCTCTCTCTTCGAGAGAGGGAGGGGCCCATGCGAAGCATGGGAGGGTGAGAGGTTTCACCCTTTCCGGACAGGGCGGTGATGGACAAGTAGCTGAAACGGCTGAGAATTGCGGCGGACCGCGTAACCACTCATCCTCCCGCGCCTGGCGGCGCGGGCCCCTCCCTCTCTCTAAGAGAGAGGGTTTTTCATTCCCGTCTCCCGACGAGCGTTCACCCCTGAGGCTTCATCTTCAGCGGCAGGCCCGCCGCCACGAAATAGACCTCGTCCACGGTCGCCGCCAGGCGCTGGTTCAATCGGCCGGCTTCATCGCGGAAGCGGCGCCCCAGCGGCGTCTCCGGCACGATGCCCAGCCCGACCTCGTTGCTGACCAGCCAGAGGCGGGCGGGGCAGGCCGCGACGGCCGCAACGAGTTCCGCGCACGCCGCCTCGACGTTCCGTTCGGCCAGCATCTGGTTCGACAGCCACAGCGTCAGGCAATCGACGACGGCGATCGCGTCGGCGGGGAGGCCGCTGATCGCGGCGGCGAGCTCCAGCGGCGCCTCGACCGTGACCCATGATTCGCCGCGATCGGCCTGATGGCGGGCGATTCGCTCGGCCATCTCGTCATCGAAGGCCTGCCCCGTCGCGATCATCACCGTTCGACCTCCGCCGGCCTCGGTTTCCGCCGCTCTCTGGGCGAAGCCGCTCTTTCCCGAGCGCGCGCCGCCCAGCACCAAGGTCGCGGTCATGAAAGCTCCACATTGACGGTGTGCGACGCAGCATATAGGCCATGCGTCGCGTCAGGCTCCTCGAAAGAGGATTAAAAGGGAACGAGGTTCAAGACCTCGGCTGCCCCCGCAACTGTAAGCGGCGAGCTCTAGCGCCATAGGCCACTGGGTCCCTCGGGACCTGGGAAGGCGGCGCCAAGAGCATTGACCCGTGAGCCAGGAGACCTGCCCGGCGCGGTCGTTCATCGCTCGGCCGGGGTGCGCCGAACGAACGGGATCTCCCGAGAAACGACAGTCAAAGGACCGCGCGACGGTCCGTGTTCGCGCGTGGTCCGCCTCGCGCGAGCCGGTTTGGCGCGTGGGTCGTTCAGTAGGGGAAGTAGAACCATGATCCGAGCTTTTCTGAGCTCCACCGCCTTAGCCACCACCCTGATCGCCGGCGCGGCGTTCGCCGATGATCAGAAGGCCCCCGAGGCCGACGTCGCCGGCGCGACCGGCGCCAACGGCGTCGCCCAGGTCGTCGTCACCGCCACCCGCACCGCCCAGCCGATCGAGAAGGTCGGCGCGTCGGTCACCGTCCTGACCCAACCGGCCATCGAGGCCAGCCAGGCCATCTCGGTCGTCGAGCTATTGGCCCAGACGCCGGGCGTCAGCTTCACACGTAACGGCGGACCCGGCACGACGACCGGCCTCAACATCCGCGGCGCCGAGACCCAGCACACCGTCGTCCTGATCGACGGCGTCAAGCTGAACGACCCGTCCTCGACGCAAGGAGGCTTCAACAGCGGCAACCTGCTGGTCGGCGACATTTCCCGTATCGAGATCCTGCGCGGCGCCCAGTCGACCCTGTGGGGCAGCCAGGCCATCGGCGGCGTGGTCAACATCGTGACCGCCGAACCCACCGCGCCGTTCTCCAGCTCGATCGACGCCGAGGCGGGCGCGCGCAAGACCGGCTACCTGCGGGCCGGCGTCGGCGGCGCTGGCGACAAGATCACCTGGCGCGTGGCGGGCGGCTACTACACCACCGACGGCTTCTCGGCCTACAAGCCGGGCAAGGAGAAGGACGGCTACCAGAACGCGGGCCTGTCGGGCCGCCTGCGGGTGGCCCTGGCCGAGAACGTCTCGGCCGAGGTTCGCTCGGTCTATTCCAAGGGCAAGAACGACTTCGACGGCTTCAACGTCGACAGCCCCGAGTTCGGCCGCACCGAGGAGCTGGTGATCTATACCGGCCTGAACTTCGGCCTGCTGGACGGGCGCTGGAACAACCGGGTCGGCTACGCCTACACCGACACCGACCGCGAGAACATCAATCCGGCCCGGCCCGCCGTGCCGCTGACCTTCGACGCCGCCGGCAAAAACAAGCGCTGGGAATACCAGGGCGTCTTCGCGGTCACCGAGACCGTGACGGCGACCTTCGGCGCCGAGACCGAGAAGGCGCGGATGCGCACCCGTTCGCCCTCGGTCAGCAAGCCGAACCCTGACTTCGCGACCGGCAAGGTCGGCGTCGACAGCGTCTACGGCCAGCTCCAGGCCGAGGTCGTTCCTGGCCTGACCCTGACCGCCGGCGTCCGTTACGAGGACCACGACACCTATGGCAGCCACACCCTGGGCCAGGCCTCGGCCGCCTGGGCGCTGAACGAGGGGAACACGGTTCTGCGCGCCAGCTTCGGCCAGGGCTTCCGCGCCCCGGGCCTCTACGAGCTGTTCAGCGAGTACGGCAACCTGAACCTGTCGCCCGAGGAGTTCGACAGCTGGGACGCCGGGATCGAGCAGCGCTTCCTGGGCGGCAAGGCCCGCGCCATCGTCACTTGGTTCCACCGCGAGGCCGACAACGAGATCCGCTACTTCTCGTGCACCGGCGGCGCCGATCCGCTGTGCGCGCCGGGCGGCGTCTCGCGCTGGGGCTACTACAGCAATGTCCAGAAGACCAAGACGCAAGGGCTTGAACTGATTGGCGAATATAAGCCGGTCGACGGCCTGACCCTGACGGGCAACTACACCTACACCGACGCGGAAAACGACTCCGGCGCCAACAAGGGCAAGCAGCTGACGCGCCGTCCCAAGACCATGGGCAACCTGTCGGCGACCTATGTCTGGCCGGTGAAGCTCTCGACCACGGTGGCGGTCCGCTACGTGGGCAAGACCTACAACAACGACGCCAACACCCAGGAGGTGAAGGACTACTCCCTGGTCGACCTGCGCGCGTCCTATCCGCTGAAGGATGGCCTGGAAGTCTTCGGCCGCGTCGAGAACGCGTTCGACAAGGACTACCAGACGATCCTGAACTACGGGACGCCTGGCCGCGGCGCCTTCGTGGGCCTGCGGGCGCGCTTCTAGAGTTCGGAGATGGCGTCGATCCCCCACCTCGGCGCCTTCCGACATGGCGGCCGTCTCCGCGAGGCGATGGCCGCCTATCCGGACGTGCGCGAACCCTGGCTGGATCTTTCAACCGGGATCAATCCCGAGCCCTGGCCGGGCGCGCGCGCGCCTGACCGCGCCCTGCGATCTCTGCCCGATCCTTCCGCCCTGGCCGAACTGGAAGCGGTCGCCGGCCGCGCTTTTGGCGTCGCCGATCCCCGACGGGTCGTGGCGGTCGGCGGCGCGGACATCGCGCTGAGGCTGCTGCCGCTTCTGCTGAACGAGGGCGGCGTCGCCCTGGTCGCGCCGATCTACGGCGGTCATGCCGAGGCCTGGGCCGGCCGAAAGCCGCAGATGGTCGCGACGATGGACGAGCGCCGCGCGGCGGAGGCGGATATTCTTGTCCTGGTCAATCCGAACAACCCGGACGGCCGGCAAGTCGGGCGAGACGCGCTGGCGGCTCTCGCCGCGGCGCGATCCGCCCGCGGGCGATGGACGATTGTCGATGAGGCCTTCGGCGAAACCGCGCCGCACCTCACCGTGGCGGATCTCGCGATTGAGCGTCTGGTCGTGCTGCGCTCGTTCGGCAAGTTCTACGGCCTGCCCGGAGCACGGCTAGGATTTGTCATCTGCGGCAATCTCTTGGCGCAACAATTTCGTGTTGTTCTGGGAGATTGGCCTGTCTGCGCTGACGCCTTGGCTCTGGGCCTCGGCGCCTATGCCGACGAGGCCTGGCGCGCGACCACCGCGGCCTGTCTGGCGACCCAGGCTCGCAATGTCGATGCGGTTCTCAGCGCGGCCGGGCTCGGCGTCGTCGGCGGCTGTGATCTCTTCCGCTGGGTCGAGACGTCCGACGCGCATCGGCTGTTCGCTGGTCTCTGCGCTCGGGGCGTCCTGACACGGCCGTTCGCGGAGCATCCGACGCGGCTGCGTTTCGGCATTCCTGCCCGCGACAACCTGGAGCGGCTGCGCCGGGCGCTGCAGGCGGTGCGCCATGCGGCCTAGCCGTCGGACAGTCATGGGGGGCGCCATCGCCCTCGGCGCGGCGACGCCAGCCATCGCCGCTCCCCGGCGCGTGGCCTCGTTGAACGCCTGTCTCGACGCCATGCTAGTGCATCTGGCCGACCGGTCGCAGATCGCCGCCCTCAGCCACTACGCCCGCGAGCCGCACGGCTCCACCGTGGCGGCCGAGGCCCGGACGCTGCCGTTCACCTGGGAGACCGCCGAGGAGATCATCGCGCTGCAGCCGGATCTCGTCCTGGCCAGCCAGCACTCGGCCCTGGCCACCCGCAACGCGCTAAAACGCCTGCACGTCCCCGTCGAGCGCTTCGCCGTGCCCAAGACGATCGCCGAGAGTCTCGACCAGGTCCGGCGCGTGGCCCGCCTGATCGGCCGTCCCGAGCGCGGCGAGCAGCTGGTCGCCCGGATCCAGGCAGCCATCGTCGCGGCGAGGCCGCGTCCCGGAACGCGCCGGCTGAGCGCTTTGATCTATCAACCCAATGGCTTCGCGGCGGGACCTCACACGTTGGCGGACGAGATGATGACCCTGGCCGGCTTCGACAATGTCGCGCGGCGTTATGGCTTGAAGTCCTGGGGCAATGTTCCGCTTGAGCTGCTGCTGGCCGATCCGCCGCAGGTTCTGCTGGTCGGGGTTCCCGCGCCGGGCGCGCGCAGCTGGGCCGACCGGGTCATGACCCATCCGGCCCTGGGCGCTCTGAAGGGGCGAATGCAGCAGGTCCGCTTTCCCGAGCGGCTGCTCTATTGCGGCGGGCCGGTGCTGATCCAGTCCGCCCAGGCCATGGCCCACGCCCGCGCCGAAGTCCTGGGAGTGACGGCATGAAGACGCGATCGATATGGCTCGTCTGCGGTGCGCTGGCGGCGACGCTGGCCTTGCTGTTCGTCGTCAGCCTCTGCGCGGGAAGGGTCTGGGCGCCCTGGAGCGCCTGGGTCTCGAACGGCGCCGATCCTCGCTGGGCGATCGTCTTCGGCCTGCGGCTGCCACGCACCATCCTGGCGCTGCTGGTCGGCGGAGCCCTGGGCTTGAGCGGCGCGGCGCTGCAGGGCTACACCCGCAATCCGCTGGCCGATCCTGGCGCGTTGGGCGTGTCTTCGGCGGCCGCCATGGGCGCGGTGCTGACGCTCTATCTGGGAACCGCGGCCCAGGCGAGCTGGATCTTGCCGGCCGCGGCGATGGTCGGGGCGGGCCTGGGCGTGGCGGCGCTGCTGGCGCTGGCGGGCGTCACCTCCAGCATCGTCACCTTCATCCTGGCCGGCTTCGTCGTCCAGACGGTCTGCACGGCGGGCATCTCGCTGGCGCTGAACCTGGCGCCCAACCCCTGGGCGGTCGACGAGATCATCAGCTGGGTCATGGGCTCGTTGGCCGACCGCAGCGTGGAGGAGGTCAGAATCGCCGCGCCGGGCGTCGTCGCCGGATGCCTGGTCCTGCTGACCCAGGGCCGCGCGCTGGACGCCCTGACGCTGGGCGAGCAGGGCGCCCAATCGCTGGGCGTCAGCCTGACGCGCACCCGCCTGCTGCTCGCCGTCGGTGTCGCCCTCGCCGTTGGCTCGAGCGTAGCCGTGACCGGGGTCATTGGCTTCGTCGGCCTGATCGTGCCACACCTGCTGCGGCCCTGGGTCGGCTCGCGGCCGGGCGCGGTGCTGCTGCCGTCGCTGCTGGGCGGCGCGGCCCTGACCCTGGGCGCTGACATCCTGGTCCGCCTGACCCCCGCCGCCGAGGAGGTCAAGCTGGGCGTCGCCACGGCCGTCCTGGGCGGGCCTTTCTTCCTCTGGATGCTGATGGCGATGCGCAGGAGGCTGGCGTGAGCGACGATCTTTTCGCCGAAACGGTCAGCCTCAGCCTGGGTGGTCGCGCGGTCCTCAACCAGGTCACTGCTCGCTTTCGCAAGGGCGAGCTGATGGCGATCGTCGGGCCGAACGGCGCGGGCAAATCCAGCTTGCTGAGCTGCCTGGCGGGCTTGCGACGGCCGGACAAGGGACGCATCAGCCTGGACGGCGCCGTCGTCGCGGATATCCCGGCGCGCAGCCGGGCCCGGGCGATGGCCTTCCTGGCCCAGACGCCGGAGATCGCCTGGGACGTCGATGTTCGGACCTTTGTCGGCCTGGGGCGCACGCCGCATCTGGGCGCGTTCGGGCCTAGCGCGGAGGACGCCGTGGCCATCGATCAGGCGATCGCGATGACCGGCCTCGACGATTTCGCCGAACGCGCGATCACCCGGCTGTCGGGCGGCGAGCGGGCGAGGGCGCTGATCGCGCGCGCTCTGGCGGGCCAGACCGATTGGCTGCTGGCCGATGAGCCGTTGACCGGTCTAGACCCCGGACACGCGTTGGATGCCGTGGACCTGTTCCGCCGGCTGGCGCATGACGAGGGCAAGGGCGTCGTCGTCACGCTGCATGACCTGACCCTGGCGGCCCGCTTCGCCGATCGCGTGCTGCTGCTGGACCGGGGCTGCCTGGTGGCGGACGGCCCGCCAGGCCAGGCCCTGACGCCCCAGGCGCTGGCCATGGCCTATGGCGTCCAGACCCGCACCCACGTCGGCGCGGCGGGGCCGCTGATCGAGATCCTGCGCCGTGTGGACTAGTCCGTGGATCGTGCTGAGCGCGGCCGCTCTGGAAGCCGCGGTCGGCTATCCCGAGGCGCTGCACCGGCGCGTTCCACATCCCGTCGTCTGGATCGGCGCATTGATCACGAGACTGGAGGCGACGTTCAATCGCCCGGACTGGAGCGATGCCGCCCGGCGCCTGGCCGGCATGGCGACGCTGCTGACGATAATCCTCGTCAGCGGTCTGTCCGGCTGGCTGCTCGCGCGCTTTGGCGGTCCGATCATCGTCGTGATCATCGGGACCCTGGGGCTGGCGCAGCGCAGTCTCTACCAACATGTGTCCGCTGTCCTGAGGCCGCTGCAAGCCGGCGACCTGGTCGCGGCCCGCGAGGCGGTCGGCATGATCGTCGGTCGCGACGTCCAGCGCCTGGACGCCGGCGAGGTCGCCGCGGCGGCGATCGAGAGCCTGGCCGAAAGCTTCAACGACGGCGTGGTCGCGCCGATCTTCTGGTTCGTCATCGCCGGCCTGCCGGGCCTCTTTGTCTACAAGGCTGTCAACACCGCCGACAGCCTGATCGGCCACCGAGAGCCGCGTTGGCGGGCGTTCGGCTGGGCCTCGGCGCGCTTCGATGACCTCTTGAACCTGGCGCCTGCGCGGCTTGCCGGCGCCCTGATCGCGCTCGCCGGACGCGGCGGCTGGTCTACGATGCTGCGCGACGCGCCCAAGCACGCCTCGCCGAACGCCGGCTGGCCAGAGGCGGCGATGGCCGGCGCGCTGGGCGTGCGACTGGGCGGCGCGGCCTGGTATGACGGCGAACGGTCCGACCGCCCCGTGTTCGGTGATGGCCAAGAGGTCCAAGTCTCGGACCTGTCGCGCGCGCTGCGCATCTACCTGCTGGCCTGCGCGATCCTGTGGCTGCTTCTGGCGTGCGGAGGGCTGGCATGGCCGCGTTGATGATCCAGGGTTGCGGCTCCGACGTCGGCAAGTCGGTTCTGGTCGCGGGTCTCTGCCGGCTGTTCGCCAATCGCGGCCTGACGGTCCGCCCGTTCAAGCCGCAGAACATGTCCAACAACGCCGCCGTCACCGCCGGGGGCGGCGAGATCGGCCGCGCCCAGGCGCTGCAGGCCATCGCCTGCCGGACCCCGCCGACCGTCGACATGAACCCGGTGCTGCTGAAGCCGCAGAGTGATGTCGGCGCCCAGCTGGTGGTGCGCGGCCAGATGGCCGGAACCTGGAAGGCCAGCGGCTACCAGGCGCGCAAGGGTGAATTGCTGGATGTCGTCGTCGAGAGCTTCCGGCGCCTGGAGGCTGAAAGCGATCTGGTCATCGTCGAAGGGGCGGGGAGTCCGGCCGAGATCAACCTGCGCGCCGGCGACATCGCCAACATGGGCTTCGCGCGCGCGGCGGGCGTGCCCGTGGTGCTGGTGGGCGACATCGACCGCGGCCATGTGATCGCCGCCCTGGTCGGCGCCCACGCGGTGCTGGACGAAGGCGACCGCGCCATGGTGCGCGGTTTCCTGATCAACAAGTTCCGCGGCGATCCGGCGCTGTTCCAGGACGGCCGCCGGATGATCGTCGAGGCGACGGGCTGGCCGGACCTGGGCATGGCGCCCTGGCTGACGGCGGCGCGACGGCTGCCGGCCGAGGATGCGGTCGTGCTGGATGGCGCGCCTCGTCGGGACGGGCGCAAGATTCGCATCGTTGTCCCCATGCTGTCGCGCATCGCCAATTTCGACGAGTTCGACGCCCTGCGGACCGAGCCCGAGGTCGATTTCGCTTTCGTGCCGCCCGGCCAGCCGCTGCCCGGCGACGCCGACCTCGTCATCCTGCCGGGGACCAAGGCGACGCTGGCGGACCTGGCCTTCTTCCGCGCGCAGGGCTGGGACATCGACCTCTTCGCCCACGTCCGTCGCGGCGGTCGTGTGCTGGGCGTCTGCGGCGGGTTCCAGATGCTCGGGCGTCGCCTGTCCGATCCCGGGGGCGTCGAAGGCGCGTCGGCCTCGGTGGAAGGTCTGGGCCTGCTGGACGTCGAGACCGTGATGACCGGCCAGAAGACTTTGCGTCAAGCCGCCGGTCGGCTGTCCGGAGGCGCGCGCTTCGAGGGCTATGAGATGCATGTCGGCCGCACGACGGGCGGCGCGCGGCCGATGCTTTGGTTCGACGGCGGCGGCGAGGACGGCGCCATGTCGGCCGACGGCAAGGTGCGCGGCTGCTATATGCACGGCCTGTTCGACACCGGCGAGGCGCGCGCCGAGCTGCTCGCCGAACTGGGCGCGGTCTCGGATCGCCTGGACCAGTCCACGCGCGTCGATCAGGCGCTCGACGACATCGCGGCCGCCCTGGAGGCGGCGTTCGACATTCCCGCCCTGGCGGCCATCGCCGGCCTGGAGACCTTCTGATGAACCTGCCCGCTGTTTCCCCGGTCGACCTCGCCGGCGCCGAAGTCCTCCGCGCCCAGCTTGACGCCAAGGCCAAGCCGCTGGGCGCCCTGGGGCGGGTTGAGGAACTCGCCACGCGCCTGGGCCTGATCGCGGGCGGTCCGCCGCCGTCGTTCGATCGCGCGCTGTTGCTGGTCTTCGCCGGAGACCATGGCATGAACGTCGAGGGCGTCTCGGCCTATCCCTCGGCCGTCACCCAGGCGATGGTGGCGACCTTCTTGGCCGGCAAGGCCAGCGCCAACGCCTTCGCCCGCGCCGTCGGGGCGGAGCTGCGGGCGGTCGACGCCGGCGTCGACGCCGAACTGGCGCCGCATCCGGTGCTGGTGGACGCCAAGGTCCGACGCGGAAGCCGAAACGCGGCGGTCGAGCCCGCCCTGACCCTGGCCGAGGCCGAGCAGGCGCTGGCGCGCGGCGCCGACATCGCTCGTCAGGCGATCGGGGAGGGTTTCGAAATCCTCGCTCTAGGTGAGATGGGCATCGGCAACACCGCTTCGGCGGCGCTGTTGACGCACCGCCTGGCGCCCGCGCCGTTGGCTGATTGCGTCGGACGAGGGGCGGGTCACGACGACGCCGGCCTAGCGCGCAAGACCGCCATCCTCGAGCGGGCCGCCGCGCGCAACGGCGCGACCGAGCCGTTGAAGGTTTTGGCGGAGTTCGGCGGCCTGGAGATCGCCATGATGGCCGGCGCGATCATCGGCGCGGCTTCGGCCAAGGTTCCGATCCTGGTCGATGGCTTCATCGTCTCCGCCGCCGCCCTGGTCGCGATCCGGCTGGTCCCCGAGGTCAAGGATTACTGCGTCTTTTGCCACCGCTCGGTGGAGCAGGGGCATGGCCGGTTGCTGGCGGCCCTGGAGCTCGATCCGCTTCTGGCGCTGGACCTGCGTCTGGGCGAAGGGACCGGCGCCTTGCTCGCTCTGCCGCTGGTCAGGGCCGCCTCGCGCCTGCTGAGCGATGTCGCCAGTCTGGACGACGTCTTGAACGGGCGGCTCTGAGTTGCGTTGGCTGGCTCGCCAGGCGCAACTGCTGCTTTGCGCCGCCCAGTTCCTGACCCGGGTTCCGACGCCCGCGTTGAAAGGGTTCGAGACGGATTGGATCACGCGAGCCGCGCGGTATTTTCCTCTGGTCGGGCAAGGTGTTGGCGCGATCTCCGCAGGCGTCTTCGTCCTCGGCTTCCACGTCTGGGGCGCGGGCGTGGCGGCGGTGCTGGCGCTAGCGGCCGGCCTGCTGGTCACGGGCGCCTTCCACGAGGACGGCCTGGCTGATACGGCCGACGGCCTAGGCGGCGGCCAGACGGCCCAGCGTCGCCTGGAGATCATGAAGGACAGCCGCATCGGGACCTACGGCGTCTGCGCCCTGGTTGTCGCCCTGGGGCTGAAGGCGACCATGCTGGCGAGCGTCTCGGCCCAGGTCGGCGCCTTGGCCCTGCTGGCCGCGCACGGTGCTGGACGAGCGGCGGCCGTCGTTGTGATGCGGGTGACGCCCTACGCCCCGTCTGGCGAGCCCGGCAAGTGGAAGCCGACACCGATGGGCGTGCGGACCAGCGAGACGGTTGTCGCTCTGGTCATCGCGATCTGGCCGCTGCTGCTTCTGCCCATGCCCGCCGTCGGCTTGGGCCTGGCGCTGGGGAGCGTCGCGGCGCTGCTTCTGGCGCGGACATCCATCCGTCTGATCGGCGGCCATACCGGCGATGTGCTGGGCGGCGTCGAGCAGGTGTTCGAGGTCGGCTTCCTGCTGGGCGTGGCGGCGCTGGCGTGAGGCTGATCGTCTGTCCAGGCTCGGCTGTCGAAACGCTGCTGGCGCGCGAGCCGGTTGATCACGTGCTGACGCTGGTTTCGCCGGACGCCGAGGTCGGCGCGCGCGCGGTCCCGGCGACCGTGCTGCGCTTCAACGATATCACCGAACCGCGCGCCGGCCTGGTCGCGCCACACGCCGAAATGGTCCACGCGATCATCGCCTTGGGGCGAGAACTTCCGCCCGATGCAACCCTGCTGGTCCACTGCTTCGCCGGCGTCAGCCGCTCGCCCGCCGCCGCCTATGTCCTGGCTTGCGCGGCGAGCGTTGCAGGCGATGAGCGCGCCATCGCCCAGCGGCTGCGCGAGGCCTCGCCCAAGGCCACCCCCAACGCCCTGATGGTCTGCCTCGCCGACGAGATCCTCCAGCGCGGCGGCGCCATGCGCGAGGCGATCGCGGGGATCGGGCGGGGGGCGGACGCCTATGAAGGCGACGTAATCGACTGGACGTTAAGCGGTTCCGCTCGCGCCTAGGTTCGGCGACGAGATCGCCCGCCCCGGAAATTGATGGGACCGCTAACAATCGCCGTGACAGCCGCTGCAGAATTTGTAGGAGTAAAGCCGAGCCGCGCCACAAGCGGTCGAACAACAAATATTGGGAGCGAGAACGATATGGGGTTCTTCGGTAAGAGAGGCGGCCGCGCGGGAGTCCTGGCGACAGGCTTGGCGATGGCTTGGCTGCTGGCTTCGCCCGCCTCGGCGCAGAACGACAAGATGACGCCGATCGCGATCCCGGCGCAGCCGAACGCGATCACCTTGAACACCGGCCCGCTGCCGGGCGCCGCGAACGCCGAGAGCTGGCACAGCCAGTACGGCAGCGTCTTTGCGCGCAACGTCACGGTCGCGACCCTGACGCCGTTCCTGCCCGATCCCGCCAAGGCCACCGGCGTGGCCGTGATCGTGGCCCCCGGCGGCGGCTTCCGCACCCTGTCGATGGAGAACGAGGGCTGGGACGTCGCCAAGGCCCTGGCGGACAAAGGCGTCGCCGCCTTCGTGCTGAAGTACCGCCTGAACCAGACGCCGGCCGACATGCCCGGCTTCGAGGCGTCGATGAAGGCGATGTTCTCGGGCGTGGCGCGCGCGCCGCGCATGGACCCGCAGTCGGCGGTCACGGCGCTGCAGCCTCAGTTGGCCGACTCCCGCGCCGCCTTCGCCCTGATCCGCTCGCGGGCGGCTGAGTGGCATGTCGATCCGGACCGCATCGGCATGGTCGGTTTCTCGGCCGGCGCCATGCTGACCCTGACCACGACCCTGGCCGTGGAGGACGCCAAGCCGGCCTTCATCGGCCTGATCTACGGCTCCCTGGCGCCGGCGACCGTGCCGGCCAACGCGCCGCCGATGTTCTTCGCCCTGGCGGCGGACGACCCTCTGTTCGGCAACAGCGGCTTTGGCCTGATCGAGAGCTGGCGCGCGGCCAAGCGGCCGGTGGAATTCCACCTCTACGAACAGGGCGGCCACGGCTTTGGCATGTACAAGAAGAAAACCACCAGCACCGGCTGGTTCGACGCCTATGTCAGCTGGATGGCGATGCACGGCTATATGAGCAAGAAGTAGGACCTCGCTCTCGTGTCATCCCGGAAGCCTCGAAGAGGCTATCCGGGACCCAGGGGCAGACGCATTGCCGCTAGCCCCTGGGTCCCGGGTCGGCTTCGCCGCCCGGGATGACACGCGATATTGGACAAACAGAAGTGTCCTAGGGCACGGGGACCTCGAACGGGCCGACCGGCAGGCCGGCGTCGTCGAACAGATTGACCACCGGGCTGTCGGCCCAGGCGTAGCGGACGCGGTCCACGGGCTGGCCGTCGCCGCTCAGCATCACCTTGTCGCCCTGGACGCGCGCATTGGCGAAGCGACAGACGCCGCCGCCGCAAAGCTCGAAGCCGATCGCCACGGCGCCGCTGCGGGGCGCGAGGGCGCCCGTCACGTCCTTGAAGGTCAGGGTCACACCGCCGACGGCGTCGCGGGCGGCCGAAGCGATACGCGGTCCGGACGGCGCGACGGCTTCGCCATAGGCCACGGCGCGCATGGCCCGCGCGGCGCGACGGCCGACCTCCTGCTTTTCGCCGGGATGGATGTCCAGCGGATCGCCATGGTCGATCGTCACCACCACGGCCGCGTGGCCGTCGGTCTCGGCGACGCGGCGCTGGACGTCGCGGACGCCCGCCCAGCCGCTTTCCACCGGACGCTTGGCGGTGGCGCCATAGGCCGAGAGCTGCACGATGGCGAACGGCAGGTTCGGCGTCTCGAACCGCGCGCGCCAGTCCTTCAACATGGCCGAGAGGCGACGGTCATAGCCGGGCAGGCCGGTGTCGGACTCGCCCTGGTACCACGCCACGCCCGCCAGGCTGACCGGGCCCAGGGGCGCGATCATGCCGTTGTAGAGCGTGCCCGCGCCGTTGATGTCGTCCCAAGGCGAGCGCGGCGCGTTCGACGTCGAGCGCCCGGCCGGCGCGTAGCGCCAGCCCTGGTCGAGCGGCAGGCTGGTCCCGTCGTCGAACCGCAGCTGCATCGCGCTGGCCGGTCCCAGAATGCCGCCGTCGGCATAGACGTTGTCGGCGTTGACCAGGATGACGTTGCGGCCCTCGCGCAGCACGCCGGTCTTCAGGCGATACTGGCGCGCGCGGCCCAGGCTGGTGCCGCCGACCGGCTGGCCGTTGATCCAGGTGCGGTCCGCGTCGTCGATCGCGCCAAGGTTCAGCACCGAGGCCTGACGGGCCTGCTCGGCGGTCAGCACGATCTCGGTCTTGAACCAGACCATGCCGAGATAGCCCTTCATCTCGGGCAGGCCCCAGCGGCTGAAGGGGCCGACGACGGGGACGGACTTCCAGGCCAGGCCCGCGTCGTCGCGCCAGGGCTCGCGCCCCTGGGCGAGGCCGGAGGTGTCGCGCCACCAGGTCTCCCACTGGCTGGCCGCGGCCTTTTCCGCCGTCGCCGTGTCGCGGGTGTAGAGGGCCAGGGTCTTGGCGGGCTCTCCCAGGCCCGCCTGCTCCAGGCCGTCGGGCGAGAGCCAAGCCGACTGGCGCGAGCCGCCCCAGCTGGCGTGGATCAGACCGATCGGCGCCTTGGTCGTCTCGCGCAGGGACTGGCCCATGTAGAAGCAGACCGCCGAGAACTTGCCGATCGTCGCCGGCGTCGCGGCCGTCCAGGCCGGCGGGACGTCGAACCTGTCCTGCGGCGCGAAGGCCAGGCGCTTGGGAACCGTCATCAGGCGGATCTGGGGATCGTTGGCGCCGTAGATCTGGAAGCTGTTCTGCGACTGCTCCGTCGTCATCTCCATGTTGCTCTGGCCCGAGCACAGGAAGACGTCGCCGATCAGCAGGTCGTCGATGACCTGTTGGCCGCTGGGCGCGTCCAGCAGCAGCCGGTAGGGACCGCCGGCTTCGAGCGCGGGGAGCGTCAGACGGAAGCGTCCGACCCTGTCGGCCTGGGCGCTGACGGTCTTGCCGGCGAGGTTGGCCGAGACCGTCTCGCCGGGCAGGGCCTTGCCGGTCAGGATGATCGGCCGGCCGCGCTGCAGGACGGCGTGGTCGCCCAGGGCGCCGTCGACGATGGGCGCGGCCAAGGCGGAGGTCGCGAGCGCCAGCGCGGCGGCGCTGGCGAGGAGAGCCTGGATTCTCAAATTGTCCTCCTACTTCGGCAGCGCCACGGCCTGGGCGACCGCGAAGTCGGCCGAGCGGCTGGCGACGCCGGTCCCAGGCTGCCCCGAACCGACGCTGACCTTATAGGCGCCCGTCACGACCTGGCGCCCCCCTTCCGCATCGACCGAGCTCAGGTCGCGCGGCGACAGCGAGAAGGTCACCGACTTGGCCTCGCCGGGCTTCAGGTTGATGCGCTGGAAGCCGCGCAGGGCCACGCGCGGCGCGCCCGGTGTGTTGGGGAAGTTCAGATAGAGCTGGGCCACCTCGTCGCCGGCCCGCGCGCCGACATTGCGGACGGTCGTGGTGACCCGCAGGCCCTGGCCCGCGTCGCCCTTGACCGGCTCGACCTTCAACGGCGCATAGTCGAAGCGCGTGTAGCTGAGACCGTGGCCGAACGGATAGACCGGCTGGCCCGTGAAATAGCGATAGGTTCGCCCGTCCATGCGGTAGTCGCCGAACGGCGGCAGGTCGTCGACCGACTTGTAGAAGGTCAGCGGCAGGCGGCCCGACGGGTTGGTCTTGCCGGTCAGGACATTGGCGATGGCCAGGCCCCCGGACTGGCCCGGATACCAGGCCTCCAGGATCGCCGAGGCATTGTCCTTGGCCCAGGAGAGGTTCAGCGGGCTGCCGTTCATGGCCACCACGACCAGCGGCTTGCCCAGCGCCTTGGCCTGCTCCAGCAGCGCTTGCTGGTCGGCGGGGATGTCGAGCGTGGTCTTGTCGCCACCCTTGAAGCCGGGGATCTCGACCGGAGACTCCTCGGCCTCGAGGTCAGAGGTCAGGCCGACCACGGCGACCAGCACGTCGGCCTGGGCCGCCGCCGCCTTCAGCTCGGCGGTCGGGTCGGTGGCGACGCGCTTCCAGACGAGATCAACGCCGGAGAGCGCGTGGGCCTCCGACATGACCTCGATCGCGTAGCGGCGACCTTTCTCCAGCTTGATCGTCTTCATCGTCGGCAGGCTGCCCCAGCCGGATTTCTTGAGGTCCGCGAAGGGCTTGCCGTCCAGCTTCATCTCGCCGTTGAAGCCGGTCAGGCCCAGGCGATAGGTCCCCGTCTCGGGCGGAACCAGGAAGCCGGTCCAGATCACGCGATGGTGGTCGAGCACGCCGGGCAAATCGAGGCTGCGAGCGGCGACATTGGCCTCGACGCGGCTGGCGACCGGCTGGTCGGCGTAGCGCATCTTGGCGACGATATCGCCGAAGGTCCCCGGCTCGAAGCGCTTGGGCGGCGTCTCGGTCGGGTTGTAATAGCGCGCCTGCAGGCCCGGCTTGCCGTCGGGCGTGCGCAGGGCCGAGGTCGGCACCTTGTCGCCGTCGGTGTAGGACGGCCCGAACGGGGCGTAGGCCACCTTGGCGCCGGGCAGGACGCGGCGCAGGCCCTCGACCACCGAGA
>NZ_LSJA01000358.1 GCF_001556515.1 Caulobacter sp. CCH9-E1
CGCCGACAGCTCCTGGCTGCCCGACGAGACGTTGTCCGAGGCGGCGATGGCGTCGGCGACGATGCCGCGCAGGCGATCCACCATGCGCTCCAGCGCGATGCCCAGGGTGTCCTTGTCCGACAGCGGCTTCGGCCGCACCGTCAGGTCGCCGTCGGCGATCCGATCGGCCAGGCCGGCGGTGTCGCGCAGGTTCGAGGTCATCTGGTTCACGGTCGTGACCAGGTCCTTGATCTCGTCGTCGGTGGTGACCGAAACCTCGTGGTTGAGGTCGCCGATCGCGACGGCCTCGACCGCTTGGGAGATTTTCCGCAGGCCAGTGGTGACCGTCCGGGAAATCCACAGGGCCGCGGCGACGCCGACGATCAGCGCCAGGGCGACGACGCCGATGAACAGCGCCCGCGAGTCGGCGAACACCTTGTCGCCGGTCGCGCTAGCGTCCCTGCCGCCCGCGACATTCATATCGACCAGCCGCAAGGCGTCGTTCGACATGTCGTCATAGAGCGCCTTGCTCTCTTCGAGCGCTGCGGCGGCTTCCTGGTTCTTGTTCTGACGGGAGAAGACCAGAGCCTTTTCGGCCTCGCGCAGGTAATCGTCATATTTGCGAGCGAAGGAATTGTAGATGTCGCGCTCCTCGTTGGAGGAGATCAAGGGCTCGTACTTCTTCCGCGTCTGAGCGATGAGGGACATGCTCTCCCGCATCTCCTTCTCGACCGCCGCCATGTCGGCGGGATCGGTGGAAGCGACGTGAGCATAGTGCTCCGCGCGGAGATCCGAGGTCGCGGTGTTGATGCGATGCACCGCGTCGATGCTGGGCATCCAGTTCTCGGCGATGATGGTCGACTGGTCGTTCACCGTCGACATCTTCAGGACCCCGACAACGCCGAGGATGGCGCAAAGCGCTAGGACCGCGGCGAACGCGCCAGCGAGCTTCAGTTTAATGGTCGGACGCATTTTGTACCCCCTTTGGGCGAATGTTCAGGCTGATCGCTTCAGGCGTATTCGCGGAAATCGGCGTCGTCGGCGTCAGGGCCGCCGTTGGTCAGGTCCAGCGCGAAGCCCGCAGCGCGCGCCTGCTGGGCCGCGACCGGGCTGCGAGCCGGCGCCTTGGCGACGGGCTTGGCGACGGGCTTGGCCGCGGGCGAGGGACGCTTGGCGGCCGAACGGGGCGCCGGACGGCGACCATGGCCGCCGCTGTCGGTGCGGAAGTAGGAGATCGAGGTCTGCAGCTCCTCGGCCTGGGCGGCCAGCTCCT
>NZ_LSJA01000359.1 GCF_001556515.1 Caulobacter sp. CCH9-E1
TCAACGAAGCGGCTCATGCACACCTCCCGACTGCTCGTCAGGAGTCTAGCTGATCTGTCGAGTTCTCACACAGCCTCAGTCAGAACTGGGAGCGGCCAGCGCACTGGATCTAGGTTCCAGCGCACCTCCCCGGAGCGGACCTTCGCAAGGTAAGACATGGGTCAGGAAAGGCGCTCATCCACAGGTTTGACGATCGGCACTGCTACCGACCATCACGGCACAACACGTCTGAGACTTCGCCGCGTATCTCCACGCGGTGGAATTCAAAAAGACCTCAATGCCCGCAAACCCGCGCCGCACCCCGAAGCTCAACAATCCCCGGACAACTCGCCAAACCGAACGCCAGCCCCCCAGAAGAAGCGCGGCTGCGCGCCCCGCCCGGTCGTCCCCTTCCCGTCCCCGCTCTGGGAGGACGGCGCTGCGCGGGCGCGCCTGAGCCCCGACGCCCATCGGCGAGACCGGGGGTGCAAGCGGAGCGGCCGGCTTCGCGGGGACCCGGCTGCAGGGCGTTCCACCCCGCCGCCCATCGTCCTCAGGCCACGACCGAAGCTGGGCGGAAGTTGGTCCGAAGCGCGCCGGGGGCGGAGCCCCAAGCACGCGGGCAAAGCCCGCCCTCCAAGAATGAAGCCTGCAAAGGAGCCCGCGCACCGCGCGTGGCGGCAGCGCCGCCATCTCTGACTTGACTTGCCGGGCCTTATGATCAAATCCGGCGCAAGATTTGGAGTTGATCGATGGATGCCTGGGGCCTTTTCACCGCCTTGGCGGGGCCCGTGGTTGGCAGCTTCGTCGGCTTGGTCTCCATCCGTCTGCCGGCCGGCGCAGCCTGGATATGGGGACGGTCGCGGTGCGCTAGCTGTGAACGCAGCCTTCGGGTGATCGACCTCGCGCCGCTGCTCAGCTACGCCATCTCCCAAGGACGCTGCCGCTCGTGCGGCGCTTCCATTCCTTGGCGCTATCCGGTGATCGAGGCCGGATGCCTCGCCATCGGCGTCGTAAGCGCTTTGGGCCAATCGGGGCCGGCGGCCCTGGCGACGGCGCTGCTGGGATGGTGGCTGCTGCTGATCGCGCTATTGGACGCCGAGCATTTCTGGTTGCCCGACCTATTGACGATCCCGCTGGGCCTGGCCGGACTTGCTCTGACCATCGGCGCGCTGGGCCAACCACCCCTGCCCCAGGTGATCGGCGCCATCGTCGGCTATGGGGCCCTGGCGCTGATCGCCAAAGTCTATGAGGCGGTCCGAGGTCGGGAAGGCCTGGGAGGCGGCGATCCTCGACTTCTGGGCGCGATCGGCGCCTGGGTGGGCTGGGAGGCTCTCCCGTCGGTGCTTATCTGGGCCTGTGCGGCGGGACTAAGTCTTGTAGCCGCCAAGCTGATCGCGCGGCGCCGATTTGACCCCGCCGCCGCCCTCCCCTTCGGCGTCTTTCTGGCGATCGGAGCTTGGCTGACCTGGTGGACGGGACCGCTACATCGACTCTACGCGCCTTAAGCGGATGGCGGTAGCCGAATGCTTGTCGCTTGCCGCGCGCCCGTGGCCGACCGCTTGAGCCCCTGGGCTTGCAAGGCTTCCAGCAAGACCGGGTCCGTGGTCCGGACATCAAGAGTCAGTTGAATGGATCGGGCGTCGATGCGGGCTGTCAGGCTCGTCCCCGGCTCCGTCCCAGCGCCGTCGAGCGTAACGACCCAGCTTTCGCCTTGGCACTTGGGGCTCCCTGAGAGCGCGCCAAGCGACGGCCCTTCGCCCGGAGCGCTCTGGAAGATGATCCGCCCCCCCGCTCGCGCGCAGCGGCCCTCCTTGAAGACGGCGTCGACGCTCTCAAAGATGATCACGCCTGGCATGGCCATCCCGGCGCGATCCAGATCCGCGGGCGTCCGGAGCGACAATCCCCGCACCCCACGATCGACGCCGGACAGAAGAAGCGTCGCGGCGCCCGGCGCGTCCAGCCGCCGCACGCGCAGGGCGACGCGGCCGGTCAGCAGGCCCGATGGAGAAACGCCAAGCGCCAAATCGCCGATCGGCGCCCCCGCCACGGCGGCGCGACGGAGCCGCCCGCTCCAAACCGTTCCGGATGCCGCTTGCGCGGAAAGCAGGCCTGAAACGCCTGGAGCATTCACAAGAAGCGACACGGGCGCCAGCGCCACCAGAGCCGCCAGCGTCGCCGCTAGCCAGACCAGAACAAGACGCTTTTTCATCATTCGGCCTTCGCGAACGTAATCTCGGCCTCGATCAAGCCGCCATCCAGCCGGGACGCCGTGAACTCCACGACGGTGATGCTTCCACTTCGTTCCAGCCCCACCGTCCATGGCAGGAGTTGACGGGCGTCGATCGCCGTCACCCAGATGGTGAATCGCCCCTCGGCGTCCTGTCGACGCCGGGCGATCGCGATCCCCGCCTTCGCCGCGCTGGCCTCGACGATGGCTTGCGTCGACTCCTGCGTCGCCACGCGTTTGGGTACGCTTCTGGCGGCGACGGCCAGCATGGCTTGCTGTTGGCTGACGCGCTCCAGTCGCTCGCGCGCGTCCGCGGCCAACCGAGCCAAGGGAGAGGCCACGCCGTACCAACCTATGACCACGACGAGCATGGCGGCCATGATCGACAACAGCCCCCGTTCCCGCGCCGTGCGGGACGCCCACCAGTCAACCATGGCTTGACCCAGTCCGTTCATGGCGCGCTCCGGATAATCAGGTCGCTCGTCGTGCGCGAGCCTTCGGTGATCGTGCTCTGCTCCACCAAGGAGAGGCCCGCCCGCGCGGCGGCTTTGCGCAACTGATCCATGTCCGAGTAGGCGCCATAGCTCACCGCGGACCTCAGGTCGCCGTTATCGCCATAGACCAGGGTGTCCAGACTGACGCTGGGAACGGACCGCACCACGCCAAGATAGGCGGTGACCAGTCGCGCGAAGCCGCCGTCACGCCGTTTGGAGAGCTCCGCCAGGGCAAAGCCGGCCGCGTCTTCATAGCGCGCCGAACTCGGGACAAGCGCCACGGCGCTGGCCCGAACTTCCTCCTCGAGCCGCGCCGCCAGGACATGTCGCCGCGCGCTTTCGGCGCCCAGGATGATCAGCGGCGAGAGGACGAGCGCGGCCGCCAGCAAAAACGGGCGCCGCGTGATCCGGCCTGGCTCGGAAACTCCCTCGGCGAAGCGACCTTGCAGCAAATCGATCGGCGCCTTTGGGGCCTGCCGCAAGAGCAGCGCATCGAGGTCTCCCGCGTTTATGTAGCGATGCGGGCGGTCGCCCAGGAGCACGGCCGCAAGCTCGGGTTCCGCCGAGAAGGCGATGTCGCGGCCGCGCACGGCCAATCGCGGCCCAAAGGCGGCCATCGTGGGCGTTTCATCCTCCGGCAGCAGGAAATAGTCGGGAAGCGCCGCTGACGGCCGGACGCCAAGACTTTCGGCGGCGTCCAAGGCTTGCTGAAGGCGGGCGGACCGGACCCAGCCGACCAGAGCCTGCCCCTGCTCGTCGATCGCTCCGACCGCTACGTGCAGTTCGCCCTCGTCAAGCGCGAGTTCGTCCTGGAGGCGGAAGGCCGCGGCTGATCGCGCCTGGGCGAGACTGCCCAGCGGCAGCTCCATCCGGCGCGCGCCGACGTCCACGCCCGGCAGGACCACGATCGCCTCGTCGTCCACGCGCTCGCCCGGCGCGAGCGTCCGCCTCCGGGGACCCAGCCCATCCCCCTCGAGAAGTTCGTCGGCGCCGCCTTCTGTGGGCGACGGAAAGAAAAGCTTGAGACTGTTCATTCGTCCAAGGTCCATCGGCGGGCCACCAGCCGCACGCCACCCGCCGACGGCGCTTCGAAGAGCGCGCTTGAGGCGATGGGCAGGTCGGCGAAGGTCACCTGGGTTTCCAGCGCGAAATATCGGGTTCGAACGCGCAGTTGCTCTCGCACCTCGTCTCGGGGCGGTGAGGCCAGGAGGGCGCGTTGGGACCAGAAGGTCGCCACGTCGGGCCAGCCGGCGGCGGGCCGCCCCGCAAGCGCGGCTCGCGCCACGGCTTCTGGCGTCGCCCCCTCGGTCAGCGCGGTCAGCAGCAGGGCCCGATCCGGCGCAAGCGTGTTGATATTGATCGGCGACAGATCCGTGGTCGGTAGCGCGCAGACATAGGGTCGAATGATCGCGTAGGTTTTTGGCGTGAACCCGCGCACCGCCCGCAACTCGCTGACCTCGGCCAAGGGGCCTCCGGCGGTGCGATAGGGCGTCGGAAGGGCCGCGTAGCCGGGGTCCTCCGCTTCCGACGGCCCGACGTCGTTGCTGTCCATCCACTGGACGAGATTCTCCGCCAGTGTCGCCGTATCGCCCACGCCCAGTAGCGAGAGAAGCTTCGCGAACTGCCGTACGCCCAGTTCCCGACGACGATAGGGTTCGCCTTGGTCGGCCTCGACCAGACTGTTGAGGTTGAAGCACCCCGTCGCGTCGCTGACCCGCACGGCCATGGCTCCATGGTCTATCGGAAACCGCAGCACGCGCCCGTTCCAGTCGCCCTCCAGCGTCGTACGGAATGGATCACGCCGCGACAGTCGACTGATGTGGCGCCGCGCCAACTGTTCCGCGCCAATCGCATACCACTGCGCCTGACTGGCGGCGCGAGCATTGGACGCGCGGCGCACGCCGAACCGGATATCGTCCAGAACCGCGACCGCGATCACCGCGATCACGGCGACCATCAGCAGAACGGTGAGCAGCGCCGCGCCCTTTTCGCGTTCGGGCCTCACCGCCCTTCTCCCGAGGTCAGGAAAAGCTGGTCGATCACGCCAAGGTCATTCAGGCGAAGCTCCAGCCGCACGACGGTTGGGACGTCGGAGGTGCGATCGCCTTTCCAAGACTCTCGCCAAACCCCGTCGGCCAGGAACCAGACCCGCGCTGACCTCACGCCCTCCAACAGCACCTGGGGGGGGCCCAGACGGGCGCCGTCCAGCGCCGGCCTGGCGCGGCGTTCCAGGCGACCGTCGACGAGCGCGTACTCCACGTACTGCATTGACGCGCGCGATGCGTGATCCGGGTTCTCGAAGCCGCGCCGGGTCAGGGCCAACAGCGGTCCGCCCACGCCCCAGGGACTTCCGCCGACAAAGGCGGTCAGGCTGGGCTCGCCGTCCTCGCCGCGCGTGCGTCGCGCTGCGGCTTGCGAGAGGTCAGCCTTCAGCAGCGCCCGGGCGCCTTGAAGTTCCGCGTAACGCTCGACTCGCGACCGGACGGCGTTCTGACCGCTTAGAACGGAGGTCATCACCGCGACGCCGGCCGCCGTTATCAGCGCGAAGATCAGCAACGCGACCAGCATCTCGATCAGGGTGAAGCCACGCCTCATGGCCGCCCCCGAAATAGCGTCGCCGAGGCGGATGGCGCGCGTGTTCCTGCACGGGATACCGCGATGTCTATACGCAGCAGGTCGGCGTCCGACGTACGGCTGACCTGGCGCGCCCAAATCCACTTCACTCCAGCGACCTGCTCGACGCCCGTCGATCGCCCCAACGCAGGAGCCCCCGGGCTGGTCAGGGCGTCAATAGCGCGGTTGTCGAGCACCACTTCGGCCAACACCCTATCCTGGAGGCGGGCGCCGGTCCGGGTGTTCTCTCCCGCGAGATTCAGCAACGCCAGAGCCGCCAGGCTGAAGACAGCCAACGCGACCAGCAGCTCGATCAGCGTGAAGCCGGCTTCAGAGCGATTGCGGGCCATCGATCCTCACGTTTCCCGCGATGTCCACGCTGACCGTCGCCGTGCGCCGGTCCCGCGTGAGGATGATCCGTATGGGGGCGGCCTGTCCGGTCGGCTCGAAGACGACGCCGGCGCTGTCGAACTCCACCTGAGTTCCGTCATTCCACGGCTGATCGCCGAAGGGCGGCTGTTCCAGCAAGCGCCATTCGCCGCCAGCGCCTCGGACCTCGAACCCATAACGGTTCTCGGTCAGGGTAGCGCGGACCTGACGATTGACCAGGATCGCCTCCTCACGAGCCCGCGCCAACCGCGCCGCCAGCCGCTCGGTCTCGCGCGACAGGTCGGCGCCGCCCGTCGGAAGGGTCAGCAGCACCGCGCTCACCAGAAGGCCCATGACGACCAGCACGACCATCATCTCGACCAGGGTGAAGCCGGCTGCGGTCGCGCGTCGCTTCCTGATCCTAGCCCCAGTTGCCAATGTCGGCGTCCTTGCCCTCGCCGCCCTCGCGACCATCCGCGCCGAACGAAAACACGTCGATCACGCCATGGGCGCCCGGAGAGCGGTACTGATACGGATTGCCCCACGGATCCTTGGGCAGACGACGGATGTAGCCGCCCTCCCGATAGCGCTCGACCTGGGAAAGCCCAGCGGGAGGGGTCACCAGAGCCTGCAGACCCTGCTCGGTCGACGGAAAGGCGAACAGGTCGAGCTTGTAGCTCTCCAGCGCCTGCTCCAGCACGGCGACATCGGCCTTGGCCTTCTCCTTCATCGCCTTGTCCTGGCTGGGCAGGACGTTGATCGCGACCACGGTGGCCAGCAGGCCAAGGATCACGATGACGACCATCATCTCGACGAGGGTGAAGCCGGCGCGCTTGCGGCGGCGGCGATCGAGGGAAACGGGCGCGGTCATGTCGCGAGCCTCCTAGTTCAAGGCCAAGGTGTTGATTTGCAGGATCGGCAGCAGGATCGAGAGCACTATGGTCGCCACCACGCCGCCCAGCACGACGATGATCGCCGGCTCCAGCAGGCTGAGCAGCATCGCCGTGAAGGTCTCGAACTCGCGCTCCAGATAGTCGGCGGCGCGGGTCAGCATGACCTCGACGCGCCCGCTGCTCTCGCCGCTGGCGGTCATGTGGACCAGCACCGGGGGAAAGGCCTGCGTGCGTCGCATGGCGACGGAAAGCGCCCCGCCCTCCCGGATGGCGGCGATCATGTCGTCCATGGCCCGGCGCTGCACCGCGTTGCGGACCGTGCTCGCGGTCAGCGTCAGCCCTTCCAGCACGGGAACGCCGCTGGCGATCATCGTCGCGAGGGTGCGGGCTAGACGGGCGGCGTGCACGTCGCGGATCAGCCGACCGACAAGGGGAAGGCGCAGCAGAGCTCTGTCCACGGAGAGCTTGAACGCCGGTTGACGCAGCGCTCGTCCAAAGGCCAGCGCCGCCCCCGCTCCAACGAGGGCGATCAGCCATCCGAAATCGCCCAGCAGCGAGGACAGTCCGATGACGATCCGCGTCAGCAGCGGCAGCGCCTGACCCATGGTGTCGAATTGCTCGACCACCTTTGGAATCACGAAGACCATCAACGCCGTGACCACCAGGCAAGCCACCAGCGCCAGGACAGCCGGATAGACGATCGCCGTCACCACCTTGGCCCGCACCTTCTGCTGCTGCTCGAGCAGATCCGCCAAGCGCTCGAGGATGCTGGGCAGCGCGCCGGAGCTCTCGCCGGCGGAAACCATGGCGCGATAGAGCGGCGGAAAGGCCTTGGCGGGGCGCCCCAGGGCGTCGGCCAGTCGGTAGCCCTCCAGCAAGGCGCCATGAACCTCCTCGACAACGCGTCGGACCTTGGCCTTGTCGCTCTGCAACGCAATCGTGCGCAGAGCCTCTTCCAGCGTCGAGACCGTCGAGAGCGTCGCCAGTTGGCGCGTGAACATCGCCCGCTCCTGGGCGCTCAGTCCGCCGCCGAGAAACGGAACGACGGCCGCGGCCTTGGCGGCGGGGGCCAGGCTTACCGGCGCGAGCCGCTGACGGGTCAGCTTCTGGCTGGCCGCACTGGCGTCGGACGCCTCGACCCTTCCCTTGCGGGTGCGGCCGCGCAGGTCCAAGGCGACATAGTCAAACGTCGCCATCGGACGCTCCGTGTCCGGTGATGCGCAGGGCTTCCTCGATCGTGGTCACGCCCTCGAGCACATAGCGGCGCGCCTCCTGGCCAAGGGGCCGCTCCAAGCCGGCGGCCGTGATCTCTTGTTCGGACGCCCCCTGGCCGATCAGGCGTCGCAGGGTCTCGTCCACCCGGATCGCCTCGTAGACGCCAACCCGGCCTTGATAGCCGGTATGATTGCAGTCGGCGCAGCCGACCGGACGGAAAATCGTCGTTCCAGCCTCGGCGCCTATCAGCGCGGCGGTCCCGGCGTCGGCCGCCTCCGGCGCTCGACAGCGAGGGCAAAGACGTCTGACCAGACGCTGGGCGATGATCATCCGCAGGGTCGAGGCCAGCAGGAAAGGCTCCACCCCCATGTCGCGCAGGCGGACGACGGCCCCCGCCGCGTCGTTGGTGTGGACGGTCGAGAGCACCAAGTGTCCGGTCAAGCTGGCCTGGACCGCGATCTGGGCGGTCTCGGAATCCCGGATCTCCCCGATCATGACGACGTCCGGATCCTGTCGCAGGATGGCCCGCAGCCCGGCCGCGAAGGTCATGCCAACCTTGGTGTTGACCTGCGTCTGGCCGATGCCGTGCACAGCGTACTCGACCGGGTCTTCGATGGTCAGGATGTTGCGGGAGTTGTCGTTCAGCACCGCCAGCGCGGCATAGAGCGTGGTGGTCTTCCCCGAACCGGTGGGACCGGTGACCAGGATGATGCCGTGGGGCTCGCGCACCGCCGTCTCGATCGCGGCGAGGACGTCGTCGGGCATACCCAGTTCGGCCAGCCGCAGGCCGGCCTGATCCTTGTCCAGAATGCGCATGACGACCCGCTCGCCCATGCGGGCGGGCAAGGTGGAGACCCGCACGTCCAGGCTCTTACCGCCGAGCGTCAGCGAGATCCGCCCATCTTGCGGCAGGCGCTTCTCGGCGATGTCCAGCTTGGCCATCACCTTCACTCGCGACACCAACATGGCGGCGATCCGCGGCGACAGGCTGAGCACCTCCCTAAGCACGCCATCGATGCGAAGGCGGACCACAAGCGCCTGTTCGAAGGGCTCGATATGGATATCCGACGCGCCCAGCCTCACGGCCTCGGCGATCAGGCCGTTGATTAGGCGGATGATCGGCGCATCGTCCTGCGGATCCAGCAGGTCGGCGGCGGTCGGCATGTCGTCCAGCAGCAAGCCCAGGCCGCCTTCCAGATCAAGGCTGTCGGCGCTTGAAGCCGAGGCCAAGCCTGCGCCGGCATAGGCCTGGGAGAACGTCCGGTCGAACGTCGCGGCTGACATGGGCTTTACGACAAGCGGCGCGCCCAGCGCCCGCCTGACCTCGACAAGCGCCGCCGGAGAGCTTCCTTCACGAAGCGCGATCACCGCTTCCTGGTCGAGCGACAGCAACACGACCCCGTGGCGCTTGGCGAAACCGTAGGACAGCAGCGGCGTGGTCATGGCTTGGCCGTCGGCGGCGGGGGCGGCGGCGGAGCGACCGGCGGCGGAGCGACCGGCGGCGCCGTGCGCATATAGTCGCGCAACACGGCGTCAAGGCTGTTGTCGCCCTCGGGCGACGTCAGGGTCGGCAGCGCGCGCATATAGTCGTAGCGCGGCGCCGTCGCCGCCCGGGCGTCCAGGGCGCTGCGGATCACGCGCGGTCGAATGAAAACCATGAGGTTGGTCTTGGAACGCTCGCGCGCGCTGCTGCGGAACAGCGCCCCCAGGCCCGGCACGTCGCCCAGCAGCGGCGTCTTCTGCGACGAGACCTTCTCCTGCTGATCCAACAGGCCGCCCAGCACGACGATCTCGCCGTCGTCGACAACGGCCGTGGTCTCGATCTCACGCTTGTTGATGATCAGTTCGGTGGAGCCCACGCTAACCGGGCCGGCCACGCTGGAGACCTCCTGGCGAAGGAACAGGGTGATCCCACCGCCAACATTGATCTGCGGTTTGACCTCCAACTGGATGCCGACATTCTGGCGCTGGATTGTGCGGAACGGATTGGAGTTCGAGGCGCCGAGCACCTCGCCGGTGGTGATCGGCACCTCCTGCCCCACCAGAATCCGAGCCGCTTCGTTATCCAGGGTCATGACCGACGGCGTCGACAGCAGGTTCGAGCCCGCATCCTTCTTCACCGCGTTGATGATCGCCCCGAACAAGGTGTCGCCGCTTCGCCCGGCGACGCCGCCCGTCACACCGGACGCGCTGAGAAGAGAACTGATGGCCGCCTCGCGCACGCTGGTCAGCGCGTCCTTCTCCCCTTCCTTGGGCGCGCCGGCCGCGGCCGCGGCGGCGAGCGGAAACAGGCTCGGAGCGGCGTTGGTGTAGTTGGTGCCGACAAACGGCACGGTTCCGTTCGCGCCGCCGAGGAGGAATTGCACGCCGAGCTGCTTGGCCGCCTCGTCCGAGACTTCGACGACGATCGCCTCGACCAGAACCTGTTCTCGCCGAAGATCAAGCTGCCGGACCACCTCGGCCAGCGTGCGTTGCGTCTCGGGCGGCGCGCTGATGATCAGAGCGTTGGCGCCGGGATAGCGCGCCACGCTGGCCTTCGCGCCCGCGCCGAGGGCGGACGGAGCCCCCGCTTGGCTGGCCGCCGACGCGCTGGCCGAGGCGGCGGACGTCCCCCCTGAGGTCCGCCCCCCCGCCCCAGTTCCAGACGACACCGAGGGCGTCTGTCCCACCAACTGCTGAAGGACGGGCAGCATCTGCTCGGCGTTGGCGTGACGCAGGAAGATGACGCGGACGTCGTCGTTCGATTCCGCGCGGCGGTCGAGATCCGCGATGATCGGCAACAACCGCTGGATGGCGTCCGTTTCGCCACGCAGCAGCACCGAGTTGCTGCTCTCGACCGGCACCACGGTGACGGCGCCGCGCGCGGCCTTGCCGTCCGCGCCTGGCGCCGAAAGAAGCTCGTTGAGAACCTGCGAGATCTCACGCGCGGAGCTGTTGGCCAGGGTCACGGTGTGCACGCTCGCTCGGTCCTGGTCGACCTGGGCCAGCAGTCCGCGTATGCGGCGAACATTGTCGGCGTAGTCGGCGACCACCACGGCGCCGCCACGTGGATTGGCCACGACCTGTCCCTGCGGCCCGATCAACGGCTTGAGCATGTCGGCGGCGGTGGCGGGGTCGATCGCTCGCAGCCGAAAGACCTCGGTTACGAACTGACCGCCCGCGGCGCTGGGCTGACGCGCGGCGTTCTCGGCGGGCTCCACCCGATAGGCGCCGTTGCCAGCTGGAATGGCCACGAAGTTGTTGGCCCGCAGGGTCGCCAAGAACACCTCGAAGAGCTCGCGCCGATTCAAGGGGCCATTGCTGGCGACCGTCACCGAGCCCTTTACCCGCGGATCGATGATGAAGGTCGTGCCGGTTGTCTTGGCGACATCCTGGATGAAGACCCGGATGTCGGCGTCCTGCACATTGAGAACCTGGGCCTGAGCGCGAGCGGCGGTCGCGCCGAACGGCCCAGCCGCGAGGCTGGCGCCTATCCCGAGGGCGGCGCAGGCGAGGACCACGCGTGTCGAGGCAAGGACGTTGGTCATGGATTTTCCGGGAAAGAAAGAACGCTGCGCGCGTCGCCGCGCGCCAGAACAACGTGGTCTGGAGACACCCCCGCAAGCACGACGCCAGGCGCAATCGCCTCGCCAACCGCAAAGGATTTTTGGACCCCGTCGGCGCCGGCGATGATCGCCGAACCGCCCCCGGGACCGCCCGCGCGAACGCCGAAAAGGCGCAGGCCCAAGGCCTCCTGGCCGCCGGAAGCCTCGCTGGCCTCCGCGCTACGCCCGACGCCGAAAGCGTCGAACGTCGCCAGAACGGTCCAGTCGACGGGCTTAGCGGCGATCGCGACGGGCGGCGCCATCGCTGGCGGGGCGGCGACGACTAGCCAGATCAGGCGCGCGGTCTGAAGGCCCAGCAACACCGTCAGCGCGACCTCGGCCACGCCCGTGATCCGAGGCGAAAAAGTCCGTACTCGTTCAATGAGCCGCAAAATCCGCAACGCCCCCTATCGTCACAGTCGCAGTACCCCGGGGGCGTCGCGGTTGGACGACGGTTTGACGACACCTTCATGACAAACGCTCCCCATTCGGACGAATGAGGAGCGTCGCCAACCGCCGCGGCGCGGCGGATTTTGTCTCTCGGACTAGAACTTAGTGGACAGGCTGACCGAGAAGCTCTGGCCCAGATCGTACTTGTTGTTGTCGACGCGACCGCCGCCCAACTGTTGGTACTCTTGGTAGTCCTCGCCCAGCAGGTTGCGGGCCTTGAAGGTGAACTCCAGCTCACGCCCCTTCACGTCGAAGGCCCGGCGATAGGTGAAGTCCACCGTAACGCCCGGATCCTGAACGAGGTCCGGCTGACCCGGTCGGCCCCGCGCCGAAATCCGCTCGCTGACATAGGTCGCCAGGATGGTGGCCTGCGAGCGTGTCTCGACGTTCTCGTAGCCGAACTGAATGTTGGCCAGATGCTCGGACATCCCCTGAAGTTGGCTGCCGTCCGTGACGTAGTCGGAAGCCGGACGCGACGCGCCCGCGCCGGCCAGCGGGAACACCACGTCGCCTTGGGAGACCTTGATGTCCGAATTGGTGTAGGTGTAGTTCGCGCCGATCATCCAGCGCTTGCCGTCGAACAACGGGCCCTCGAACGGCAGCTCGAAGAACTTGCGGAAGTCCACCTCAAAACCGTGGAGCGTCGCCTTCGGCGCATTGACGTAGGTCTGGACAATCGTCGCGCCCTGCTCGCTGACGACCGCTTCAACCGGACGGTCCAGGTCCTTGTAGAAGACCCCGCCCGAGAGATATTGGCCCGCCGCGAAGTACCACTCGACGCGCGCGTCGAAGTTCAGCAGCTCGGTGTCCTTGAGATACGGATTGCCGATAAAGAGGCGATCGGTATCCGCGTCGAAATATTGCTGAGGCGCGAGTTCACGGAACTGGGGACGGGCGATGGTCTTCGAAGCGCCAACCCGGAACTGCATGTCCTCATAGAAATTGTAGGTCAGCGTCGCGGCCGGCAGCACATAGGTCTCATCCAGCCGCGTCGGGCTGGCGGCCGCTCCGCCGAACAGATCCACGACCTGCACACGCTGCTTGCCGTCCTCGACCCGCACGCCGAGCGAGGTGCGAAGGCGCGGCAGGAGTTCCGCATCGACCTGACCATACGCGGCGTGGACCTTCAGCCCAGCGTCATAAGCCGCCGCGCCGTCACCGCCGGTGATTTCGGTGAAGGTCAGATATCCTTGAGCGATATTGTAGTCCGACAGCAGGAAATCGACCCGCTCCTGCTGCACGGTCAGCGGGATCGCGCCGCCCTGATAGCGGAAGTCCCGACGCTCGGCATCGCGCTGATTGTCCATATAGGCGTAACCGCCGCTGAACACCGCGTCGCGGCCCGAAGAAAGCGGCAGGGTGTACTGGACGTCGAAGCCGCCGCTGGCGACCGTGTCGTTAAGCTCGCTGAAGCTGGTGGCGTTCTGCTCCTGCGAGGCGCTGTGGTAATAGACCCCGTTGTCCAGGCGGTAACGGATGAACTTTTCGTACGGCGCGTCCCGTTCCGACTTGGCGTAGGAGGCGCGCCAATCGAAGTTCCAGGCGCCAAACTGATGCTTGCCGGCCAACTGGGTGTCCAGCAGATCCCGCTCGAACCATTCGGTGTAGGAATCCAGGACCGTCTGGCCGGCCAGATAGTCCTCGCCGGCGCGCTGACGCGCCGACTTCGTCGTCTTGTGGATGTAGAGGTTCGTCCAGCGGATCTGGTTTTCGCCCCATTCCAGTCCCAGCCCGAGAAGGCCGTTCACGGTGACGTTGTTGCTGGTCGCCGTGAAATCATAGTTGGTGCGCGGCTCGAGCTTGCCGTTCTGCTCGAGACCCTCTTGCTGCTTGCCCTGGCGCGTGCGCCAGTCGTTCTCGAAGCCGCCCAGCGCCACGACGCCCAGGTGTCCCCACCCCAGATCGAAGGATTGCCCCGCGCTGATGTCGGCGCTGAAGCCGAGCGGAATCTTGTTCTTACGTTGAATGAGATTGAGCGGCGCGTTCACCAGGCTCTGCCCGATGCGCGTCAGCTCCGCATTCGTGAAATTGCTGGAATTGATGCGCTTGCCGGTCGCTAGCGCCGCGCGCAGCTCCGCCGGTTTGTCACGCGCGCCATCGTCGTAACCCAGGAAATCCGTATCCGAGCCATAGTAGGTGAGGCCCTTCTTCAAGGACGTCTCGGTGTTTCCGCTTGTGCCGACCTCGACCTGGAAGAATGGCTCGTCCGGCACGGCCACCGTCTGCAGATCGATCACACCGCCGCCAAACTCGCCCGGATAGTTGGGGGAATAGCTCTTCTGCACCGTGGCTCCGGCCAGGATGCTGGACGGGAACAGATCCAGCGGCACGACGCGCTGCAGCGGCTCGGGGCTGGGAAGCGGCGAACCGTTGAGCATGGCCGAGGAGTAGCGTTCACCCAGGCCGCGCACATAGATGAAACGTCCGGAAACCAGGCTCAGACCGCTGATCCGGGTCAAGGCTTCGGCCGCGCTGCTGTCGCCCTGGCGCTTGATGTCTTCCTCGGTCAGGAAGCTGGCCACTTCCGAGGTCGTGCGCATCGGCTCGGGGATGTTCTTGCCCAGGATGAGCACTTCTTCGACCTGCGTATCCTCGCTCGAAGCGCGGGGACCCGACTGCGATTGGGCGGCGGCGGTCGCCTGGGCCGCGGCGACCTGAGGCGCGATCAGCGCCGAAGTCGCGAGCAGAATGCCGCTCAGGGGCAGGAACAACTTGTTCATTTCGGGAACCTTGATTTGGGCGGAGAGCAGAAAGTGCGGGGGCGGCGCACGGCCGCCCCCGTCGGGATCAGCAGGTCGAGCCGGAGGTCAGACCGCAGGTCCACCCCTGCCACCAAGTGTCGTTGGCGTCCTTGACCGCGCCGATGTAGCCCGGGTCGGTCAGGAAGCTGCTGAAGCTCTTGATGTTGGCGTACGAGGGGCGAGCCGCCTCGTTGGCGCCGTTGATGAAGGTGCCGCTGAGCGAAGCGGTGAAAGCGGAGCTGTTGTTGGTGCCGGCGTTGAACAACGCGGCCACCGCCGTGGCGTCGACGTTCGAGTCGTTGGTGAACGGCGTGCCGCAGGCCAGGACCACGGAGTGGAAGGTCGCCTGCGTCGTCGCGTCGTCGATGTCGACGCAGCCGGCGGTCGTGGCGGTCAGCTGCACGACGCTGTTCAACCAGACATTGTTCGTCGAGGTGTTGGCGACGAGCAGATCGTTGCCCGAGCCGCCGCGGCCGACGACGGTCCAGTTGGCGAACTTCGGATTGGAACGCGGCGCGGTGCCGGCGCTGCTGGTCTCGAAGGCGCGGTTACCGCCGTTGGCGCGCTGGACGATGATGCCGAACTGAAGAGCGCCGTTGTAACCGACGTCGGTGTCGACGCTGTCGTCATCGTTGCCCGTCAGGACCAGGTACTTGCCGTTGACGGTGCCGCCGAAGAACTCGATGCCGTCGTCCGAGCTGTTGTGGACCTGAATGTGGTCGAAGGTGGTGCCCGAGCCCACGCCGGCCATCGTGATGCCGTTCAGCTCGTTGTTGGCGACGATGACGAAGCCCGAGTGCTGGACGCGCATGTAGCGCATGACGCCGCTGTTGTCCTGAGCGGAGCTGCCACCGTAGAACGCGTTCGTGCCTTCGACCTGGGCTTCGCAGCCCGAGGTCCCCGGCGTGGCGCCCGAGCCCGAGCAGTTGCTGATCGGCGCCCGACCCAGAATCACCAGACCACCCCACTGGCCGATCGAATCCGCGCCCGTCTGACCTTCGATGCTCTGCTTGCTGGTGAAGATGATCGGCTTGGTCGCCGTGCCTTCCGCGAAGATCTGCGAGCCGCGGTTGACCACGATGTAGTCGAGGCCCGCCGAGCCGAAGATCTTCACGCCCGGCTCAACCGTCAGCACGCCCTTGGCGCGTCCGGCGATCGGCGCGTTGGGATCGCCACCCTGATCGTCGCCCACGTCAACCCGACCGCTGACCGAATAGACCGTGCCATTGCGCATCGGCACGACCAGGTTGCCAGTGATCTTCTGCGGCAGCTGGCAGTTACGCAGCGTGCCATTGGCCACGGTGCCCACATTCGCGAAGCCGCTCGGGCAGTCGCTGGCCGGCGTGCCCGGCTGGGGCGTGGTCGGCGTGGTCGGCGTAGTCGGCGTGCCGCCGCCGGCAAAAGAACCTTCGCCTGGCGAGGCGACGCTGTCTGCGCCGCCGCAGCCAGCGAGAGCCAAACAAGCGCTGACCGCGAGCGCGACCAAGCTAACATTTCCGTAGCGGTTCATCAGGTTTCTCCAGTGGCGAGCAGCCGCAATCAGGGCAGCAAGAGCTCTCAAGCTCCGCCTTGGAAAAGCCTCGCCCTTCCTGACCCCAGCGAAGGGGCTACAAAGATCGAATTACAACCGAGACACAGTTTTGCGACGAAATTGATACAATGCGACGTGAATTACATCCGATCACAAAGCATTTGACGGCACTGACACAAGGATAGATACAGGTAAAATCGTCGTTTCCAATGTGACGATTAATGTCCGTGATCGGACTAATGCTAATACACTTGTCTAGATAGCGCTGGTAACTGCATTGGCTCATTTCGGATTTCAAATTCCTGAGGAAATGGCAGCTGCGTTCGATCAGTACGCGGCCCCCCGCGGAGGCCGTTCCGCTGCGCTCAGGACGCTCGTCGAGCAAGTCCTCAATGTTGACGCCGACGCCGAGGAGCCTGTTGCGGCGACAAGGACCGAAGGTCACGGGATGGTCGTCCGGCTGTCGAACGACGATCTTGCGCGGCTGGACGAGGAATGTCGGGCGATAGGCATGACGCGTCGGCAATGGCTTACGTCCTGCATCCGCAACCGCCTACATGGCACCCGTCATTTCGGTCAGGTCGATCGCGAGCGAATCGCTCGATCAGTCAAGGAACTGCGAGAGATAAAGACGAGCCTGTTTCGGTACGCAGGGGCGCTTGAGCGCTCCCCTCGCGATCTCGCGCTGATCGAAAAGCACTACAGCCTGGTGACACACCTGCAGGCGGAGATCGCCCGCAGTCTGCGGGCGATCGAAGGCGCCTTCAAAGGTAATGACGGCTACTGGCGGGGCGTCGAAGCCGCTCCGACCGGCGAGCGGTTGACGACCTTCTCCGAAGGTCCGCCAAAGAACGCCGGCCTTGATCCTACCTCATCCTCGCCGAGGGCCACCGGCGCGGCGTGACCGGTCGCCCTCGGGTTACCGGGCGGCGTTGATTTGAACCAGACGCTGGGTCTGAGACTTCAGACGCCGCAATTCGTGGTTGGTGATGCATCGCGGAGAGGCCCAGCGTTCGCCGCTGCCTTGAGCAGCGAGAACCTCTTTGGCGGTGACAAACACCACCTCGCCCTGGGTGCGCTTCAGGGCCCGTTTCGCGGCAGCGTCAGCGCTGCAGACATAGAGACGATTCCCCCCGCTGTCGGCGCTCACCGCACCTGAAGGGACCGGGGCGAGCGTGAGAGTAGCGGCGGCTAAGGCCGAGATGATCGACATCATTGTTTCCTCCAGGCTCGAAGAAACCCGAGCTTGGCGAAGAACTTACCCCCGCCACATGGAATGTGAATATTAAATGACAGACCTGTGGATAACTTAGCCCGCGTCACTTGGACACGGCGCATTTTTATCCGTTGTCGGAATTTTTTCCATGAAGGCGCGCTCACCTTCGAGGCGCCTAAGTCAAAGATGCTGTCGCCGTCCCTCGCGATGAAAAAATGAAGCCTGCACAGGAGCCCGCGCACCGCGCGTGGCGGGAGGCGGCGTCGAGCGTCCGGCGGCAGGTCGCGCCCGAGGGAGCGGCGAAAGCCGCGGGACCGAGCGTGACCGCCGGCCGCTCCCGTTGTCGGTGAAGCCGCGCGCGTGCAAACAGCCAAAATTCTGACCTGGCTTTGCCGACTAGCTTGACCAGCTTCAGCCGACATCCTTGTCCAGCCTGATCTTCCCCCGAAAAAGTGGACGGGGTTAAGCCGCTCTGCGTTCCATCTCGG
>NZ_LSJA01000360.1 GCF_001556515.1 Caulobacter sp. CCH9-E1
GGAGACACGCCGAAATGATCGGTCGCTTACTCTCGATGTCGGTGAAGGGGCGTTGGTACGTCCTGCTTCTCACCGTCATCATCGCACTCCTCGGCACGTGGCAGCTGACCAAGCTGCCCATCGACGCCGTTCCCGACATCACCAACAAACAGGTGCAGATCAACACCGTGGCCGGCGCGCTTTCGCCGGTCGAAATCGAAAAGCGGGTGACCTTCCCAGTGGAAACGGCCCTGGCCGGCATCCCGGGCCTGGAGACCACCCGCTCGATCTCGCGCAATGGCTTCTCGCAGGTCACCGCGATCTTCTCGGAGAAGACCAACCTCTACTTCGCCCGCCA
>NZ_LSJA01000361.1 GCF_001556515.1 Caulobacter sp. CCH9-E1
GCCGGCTGCACGATGAGCGCCTCGATCGTGACCACGACTTCACCAACAAGAGCGGCGTCGTCCATTCCGAGATCATGCTGCCGGACGGCGCGCCCGAACACCTCTCTGACCGCGCCAAGCTGTGGAACACGGTCGAGGCCGGCGAAAAGCGCAAGGACGCCCAGCTGTCCCGCGAGGTCGAATTCGCCATACCCCGCGAAATGGACCGGGCGCAGGGCGTTGCGTTGGCCCGCGACTTCGTTCAGCGCGAGATGGTCGATCGCGGCATGGTCGCCGACCTCAATGTGCATTGGGACATCGGACCGGACGGTCTGGCCAAGCCCCACGCGCACGTCATGTTGTCGATGCGGGAAGTCGGCGAAGACGGCTTCGGCGCCAAGGTCCGAGACTGGAACCGCACCGAACTGGTTGAGCACTGGCGCGAGGCCTGGGCCGACCACGTCAATGAGCGGCTGGCGCAGCTCGATGTCGACGTGCGGATCGATCACCGCAGCCTAGAAGACCAGGGCATCGACCTGGAGCCGCAGCACAAGATCGGCCCGGCCGCCGGACGCATGGCCGGCGAAGGCGTCGAGGCCGAGCGGCTGGAAGATCATCACCGCATCGCCCGCGAGAACGGCGACAAGATCATCGCCGATCCGCGCATCGCCCTGGACGCCATCACCCACAGCCAAGCGACGTTCACGCGCTACGATCTGGCGAAGTTCATCCACCGCCATTCAGACGGCAAGGACCAGTTCGATCGCGCCATGAGCGCCGTACGGGCCTCGCCCGAGATGGTGGCGCTGGGCCAGGACGGGCGTGGGGACGATCGCTTCACCAGCCGCGAGATGATCGCGGTCGAGGACCGACTGCACCGCGCTAGCGAGGGGATGACCCAGCGCCGCGCGCACGGTGTCAGCGAATTGGAACAGCGCCGAGCCCTGGCGCGCGCCGCGCAACGCGGTCTTGCCCTTTCCGGCGAGCAGAAGGCGGCGTTCGAGCACGTTACCGAAGGCCGGGACCTTGGCGTCGTCGTTGGCTACGCCGGGACCGGCAAGTCGGCACTCCTGGGCGTCGCTCGCGAGGCCTGGGAGGACGCCGGCTATCGCGTCCAGGGCCTCGCGCTATCCGGCATCGCCGCCGAGAACCTGGAGGACGGGTCTGGCATTGCCTCGCGCACCATCGCCAGCCTCGAACACCAATGGGCGAAAGACCGCGAGTTGCTCGACGCGCGCGATGTGCTGGTGATCGACGAGGCCGGCATGATCGGCTCGCGGCAGATGGAGCGCCTGCTGTCGGCGGCCGAAAAGGCCGGCGCCAAGGTGGTGCTGGTCGGCGATCCCGAGCAGCTCCAGGCGATCGAGGCCGGCGCGGCGTTTCGGTCCATCGCTGAGCGTCATTCCCATGTCGAGATCAGGGAGGTCCGTCGGCAGCACGAGGCCTGGCAGCGTGACGCCACCCGGCATCTGGCCACCGGCCGCACGGGCGAAGCGCTAGCCGCGTATAATGCGCGCGGCATGGTCCACGCGGCCGAGACCCGCGACCAGGCGCGCGAGGATCTGGTCGAGCGCTGGGACCGAGAGCGCGTGGCCGAGCCGGGCAAAAGCCGGATCATCCTCACCCATACCAATGACGAGGTGCGCGAGCTCAATTTGACGGCCCGCGATCGTCTGCGCCGGGCCGGCGGCTTGGGCGAGGACGTGACGGTGAAGGCGGAGCGCGGCGAGCGTTCGTTCGCGGCCGGTGATCGGCTGATGTTCCTGAAGAACGATCGCGGGCTTGGCGTGAAGAACGGCATGCTGGGCGAGATCGAGCAGGTCTCGCCCTCCCAGATGACGGTGCGGCTCGACGCTGGCCGGTCGGTCGTTTTCGACCTGAAGGACTACGCCCAGGTCGATCACGGCTATGCCGCCACCATCCACAAGAGCCAGGGCGTCACGGTCGATCGCGCCCATGTGCTGGCCACGCCTGGTATGGATCGTCATGGCGCCTATGTCGCCCTCTCGCGCCATCGCGACGGCGTTCAGATCCACTACGGCCGCGACGAGTTCGAGGACCTCGGCAAGCTGACCCGCGTGCTGTCGCGCGAGCGCGCCAAGGACATGGCCAGCGACTTCGCGCAGCGGCGCGACATCCATGTGCCGGCGGCGATGCGGGCGAAGGAGCCGCCGCGGCGCGAGCGCGGGATGTTCGACGGGTTCAAGCCGGCCAATCCGACACGTGAGCCGACGGCGCCGGCGCGGGAGATCGGCCAGTTCGACCAGAACCGCGCGATCGAGCGCCACGCTCGCGCCGCGGCCGACGTCATACGAATGAACGACCGCGGCTTGCCCGTGCTCGCCCACCAGCGGCGGGCGCTCGAGGACGCGCGCGGCGCCATGAAAGAGGTCGGCCCGCACGCGGCCAAGGATCTGGAGCGGGCCTATCTGCGCGAGCCGGGCCTTGTCACCGAGACGGCTTCTGGGCGGACGCAGCGGGCGATCAGGGTCCTTCAGCTTGAGGCGGAGGTTCGGGCCGATCCGCGTATGCGCGCCGATCGCTTCGTCGAGCGCTGGCGGGGCTTGGAGCGGCAGCGATCAGCGCTGCATCGCTCCGGCGACATGACCGGCGCCAGCCAGGTCAAGGAGCGCATGGGCGCGATGGCCAAGGGGCTCGAGCGCGATCCCCAGGTGGAGTCGCTGCTCCGCGGTCGGCGGGCTGAGTTGGGGCTGCCGGTCGAGATGGGACGCAACGTTGGACGGGGGCTCATCGAATACCTCGGCATGGGCAGAGGACGCGGGCTTGGCCTCTAGGAGATGGAACGATGGATCAGGATGGCGCGCCAGCGGAGCCGGCCGACGCGGCGGCGGTGTTCGAGGCGCTACGGCGAGAGGTGGCGTTGTTGACGGTCGCCGTCGCGGGGCTCGCGGCCGAGCGCGCGACCGCGCCGGACTACAGCGAGACGCTCGGCGAAATCGCCAAGGGCGTTTCGGTGGCGGTCGGCCGGCTCGACAAGGTGATGGCCAGTCCCGGCCTTGCCCAGAGTCCGGCGGATCTGGCGCGGCGGATCGCGGCGGCGGGCGACGAGGCTAGGCGGCAGGACCGCGCGGCGGTTCATCAGGCCCAGGAGGCGCTGCAGCGCTCCACTCGCGATCTCGATGGGTGGATTGATCGGGCGCGGCTGGCTAGCGCGCAAAACTGGCACCTGGTTCAGGCGACCGCTGTCGGCGTCGTCGCGGGCGCGATCCTATGGGCGAGCCTGCCGATCGTGATCGTCAATGCCGCGCCGCCCGATTGGGCGTGGCCCGAGAAGAGGGCCGCGCACGTGCTTCGCCGCGACATGTGGTCGGCCGGCGAGCGCCTATTGGCCGTTGCCGACGGCGAAGGTTGGCGAACGCTTCAGCGGTGCATAACTCCGGCGGGGCAAACCCAAGTGGATCGATCCCCTCGGAGGTCGATCCGCTCGCCAAGCCCGTCAGAGCGTCTAGGTCGCCGCGCGCCCTAGCCGCCTGGCTCCAAAGGCGCGGTCAGCAAGTCGGCTGGCTTCACCTTCAGCGCCAGAGCCAACCGCTCGATATTATCGAGCGACAGGTTACGTTCGGCCCGCTCGATGGCGCCGACATAGGTCCGGTGCAGTCGCGCTTCGGCGGCCAGGTCTTCCTGGCTCATTTCAAGGCCGCGTCTAAGGCGCCGGACATTGTCGGCGACGGTGCGACGGAGCGTGGATGGCGCGGCTTTCATGGCGCCACCATCGAAAAATGATGATTATAGATCGACAGACGATGAGTAGCATCATTTGTCGGGACTATCGCTTAGCCGTTGACGCTGGCGATCTGGTTTTTGACTCCATGCGGACTGAACCCGCACGATGGCACGCCATTGTAGCGCCATGCGCCTGGACGATGGTCGCGGGGGTCTTCACCAGATCGGCGTCCGATCGGCCCCGCCACAGGCAATAGAAATTTGGCGATTTGGAAGTTGCAGGCCCGTGAGCGCTCCTGTATCGAACGCCCTCCCCCGCCGACGTTTTGCGTCGACGCCCGGATGGCCCGGTGGCGGAGTGGTGACGCAGCGGACTGCAAATCCGTGCACGC
>NZ_LSJA01000362.1 GCF_001556515.1 Caulobacter sp. CCH9-E1
TGTCCGTCGTCAGGACATTTGGCTCAGATGGGGGCGTAAATTAGCGGAGAGCGGGCCTCGTCTGGGGGTTGATGTTAGGCGGCGAGCTTGCGGTGCAGCAAGCGCCGATATTCGAGGGTCTGTCGCTTGACCCTTTCGCGGTGTTTGATGATGGCGGCGGCCCTTCCGAAGTAGGCGTCGGCCGGGGTCACGTTGGCCAGGCTCTCGTGGTAGCGCTGGTGGTTGTAGTGCTCGACGAAGGCCGCGATCTGGGCCTCCAGATCGCTGGGCAGGAAGTAGTTCTCCAGCAGGATGCGGTTCTTCAAGGTCTGATGCCAGCGCTCGATCTTGCCCTGGGTCTGGGGATGCATCGGGGCGCCTCGGACATGGCTCATCTTGTTGGCCTCGATGTATTGAGCCAGCTCATCGGCGATATAGCTGGGGCCGTTGTCGCTGAGCAGGCGGGGCTTGTGCAGCACCGTGGCGCTGTCGCAGCCGGAAGCCGCCAGGGCCAGGTCCAGCGTGTCGGTGACGTCCTGCGCGCGCATGTTGGCGCACAGCTTCCAAGCGATGATGTAGCGCGAGAAGTCGTCGAGCACGGTCGACAGATACATCCAGCCCCACCCGATGATCTTGAAGTAGGTAAAATCGGTCTGCCACATCTGGTTCGGCCGCGTGGTCTTGGTGTGGAAGGCCTCGGCGGCCTTGATCACGACGAAGGCCGGGCTGGTGATCAGGTCGTGGGCCTTGAGCAGCCGGTAGACCGTGGCCTCGGAGACAAAGTACTGACGTTCATCGGTAAATCGCACCGCCAGTTCACGCGGGGACAGCTCGCTGTGCTCCAGCGCCATCTCGACGATCTGGCCCTGGATGTCGTCGCCGATGCGGTTCCACACCCTGCTCGGCGCCGAGGACCGATCCTCCAAGGCTTCGGGCCCGCCGTCGAGGTAGCGGTCGTACCAGCGGTAGAAGGTCCGGCGGGGGATGCCCAGCTGGTCCAGCGTGCGCTTGGCCGGCAGGTGCGACTGCTCCACGATCCTGATGATCTCCAGCTTCTCGGATGCGGGATACCTCATGCGTCGTCGCCCCCATCCGCGATCATGCTTTTTTTGAGCAGACGGTTTTCCAGCGTCAGGTCCGCCACGCATTCCTTCAGGGCGCGAGCTTCACGGCGCAGGTCCTGCACTTCGCCCGTGGTCGCGGCCCGGGCGGTGTCCCCGGCCAGGCGGCGCTTGCCCGCCTCCATGAACTCCTTCGACCAGGTGTAGTACAGGCTTTGGGCGATCCCTTCCTTGCGGCACAGCTCGGCGATGCTGTCCTCACCGCGCAGGCCCTCGAGCACGATGCGGATCTTGTCCTCAGCCGAGAAGTGGCGCCGCGTCTGCCGTCGAATGTCCTTCACCACCTGCTCCGCAGGGGCCTTCGCCGGCAATTTCACGTTGGAGGATCTGGGCTTCATCTTCGTTCCTTCGTCACTGCGACGAAGCCCAGATCCTCCTCAACTCACAACCTCAAATCTGTGCCAGTGGCGCTGACGGGGGACA
>NZ_LSJA01000363.1 GCF_001556515.1 Caulobacter sp. CCH9-E1
TGGAAGGCAAGACCTTCTCGCCGATGGCCATCACCATCATGCTGGCCCTGGGCGCAGCCTTCATCCTGTCGCTGACCTTCGTCCCGGCCCTTGTCGCCATCCTGATGCGCGGCAAGGTCTCGGAAAAAGAGGTCAAGCTGATCGCTGTCTCCCGGCAGCGCTATGAACCCGTCCTCAAGCGCGTGGTCGATCGCCCCTGGCCGTTCATCGGCGGCGCGGTGGCGCTCTTCCTGGTCGCTGGCGTGGTCTACACGACGCTGGGCCAGGAGTTCATCCCGCAGCTCGACGAAAAGA
>NZ_LSJA01000364.1 GCF_001556515.1 Caulobacter sp. CCH9-E1
GCTACGGCGCCAACGTCCGCGAGTTTTTACACAGCCTCGGTCGAAAGCCGACCTCCAGGTCGGTGCGAACCTTACATCTCTTGGAGGCTGCAGCGTGCAGGGCTGTCCGGGTTGGTCAAGGACCGCCCTGCGGGCGGCCGCTCCGCGGCGGCGAAGCCGTCCTTGAGCAACCCGGTCAGCCCTGCGATCGTCTCGCCGTGAGATGTAAGGATGGCTCCCGTCGCGGGGGACG
>NZ_LSJA01000365.1 GCF_001556515.1 Caulobacter sp. CCH9-E1
GCCGCCGCTCCTTCGACCGGACGCACCTTGAAGACTTGGAACATGCCGGCGTGCATGTGGTAGAGCATGTGGCAGTGGAAGGCCCAGTCACCGCCCTCGGCGGTGAAATCGAACGACACCTTCCCACCCGGCATTACGTTCACCGTATGCTTGCGCGGCAGATGGCCGACTGGCCCGTGCACCAGCTCGAAGAAGTGCCCGTGCAAGTGGATGGGGTGCGTCATCATCGAGTCGTTGATGAGGGTGACGCGCACCCGCTCACCGGCCCGGAAGGAATAGGCCGGCGGGTTCTCGCTGAACTTCCAGCCGTCGAAGCCCCAGATAAACCGCTCCATGTTGCCGGTGAGATGGATGTCCATCGCGCGATCCGGCGGCCTGGGGTCGGGGTTGGGATCCAGCGCGATGAGGTCCTTGTAGACCAGCACCCGATGACCGACGCTTTCCAGCCCAAGGCCGGGATCGCCGGTGCGATCCATCGGCATGGGCGCGATCATCTGCACGCCCGGCCCCTTCTTGATTTGAGGGGCCTTCGACCAGTCCAGCATGTTCATGTCCATGCCGCCCATGTCGCCCATCACATCCGCGCCACGCTGGCGCGGCGGAGCCATGCCGGGCGGCGGCCCGGCGGCCGCCATGCCCGGCATGGCCGCGGGATCCATCCCCGGCATGCTGGAGTGGTCCATTCCAGCCATCTGCGAATGGTCCATGCCGGCCATGGCGCCGTGCGCGGACATGTCCATGCCCATGTCCTTCATGGTCAGGATGGGCCGCTCACGCAGCGGCGGCACGGCCGCGCTCATCCCAGCGCGGGGCGCCAGGGTCGCCCGCCCCAAGCCGGAACGGTCGATCGCCTCCGAAACGATCGTGTAGGCGCGATCCTCGGTCGGGTGGACGATCACGTCGTAGGTCTCGGCGTTGCCGATCTGGAACTCGTCCACCTCGACGGGCCGGACGTTCTGGCCGTCGGCTGCGACGACCGTGAGCTTCAGGCCCGGAATGCGGACGTTGAAGACCATCTGCGCCGCACTGTTAATAAAGCGCAGGCGCACCCGCTCGCCGGGCTTGAAGAGCCCGGTCCAGTTGTCCTTGGGGCCGTGGCCGTTGACGAGGAAGGTCATCACCGCGCCGGTGACGTCCGAGATGTCGGTCGGGTCCATGAGCATCTTGGCCCATTCGATCCGCTCGGCGAGGGTCTGGTCCTTGCCCGCAAGCAGGCCGGCGATCGTCTGGCGCTGATAGTTGAAGACCCCGCCCTGCTGCTTCAGCCGCTTGAAAATCAGGTGCGGGTGCATCTCGCTATGGTCGGCTAGCACCAAGACGTGCTCGCGGTCGTAAGCGACGGGATCGGGCTTCGCGGGCTCGATGACGATTGGGGCGTAGTGGCCCTCCGCCTCCTGCAGACCCGAGTGGCTATGGTACCAGTAGGTGCCTGACTGAATGATCGGGAACTCGTAGACGAAGGTCTCGCCGGGGCGGATGCCGGGAAAGCTGACCCCCGGAACGCCGTCCATCTCGAAAGGCACCAGCAGCCCATGCCAGTGGATCGAGGTGTCCTCATCGAGGGTGTTCGTCACCGCGATCCGGACCCGCTGACCTTCTTTCAGACGAATGAGCGGACCGGGCACGGTCCCATTGATCGTCACCGCGTGTCGGCGCTCGCCGTCGATCGTGATCGGTGTGTGGCCGATCGTCAGCTTGATGTCCTCGCCCGAAAGGGTCGGCAGGGTCGAGAGTAGGCCCGGCGTCGCGCTCTGCGCCCAGGCGGGCAGCAGCGAACTGATCGCCGCTCCGCCCCCGAGGATGGCCGCGCCTTTGATCAGGGCGCGGCGGTCAAGGTCAGGTCGTGGCCTGGACATTCGAAATCCTACGATCGGAACAATAGACGAGGTGATGGGGCTTCCCACCGCGGGAAGGTCAAGCGCCCCGCCCGCACAAACTCTACGCAGCTCGGGGCGCTTGCCCCTGAACTTCCGAGGATTAAATCGCCGAGCGGTCGATAAGCTCCGCAAGCTGCTGGCGGGCCCGGTAGACGCGCGTCTCGACGGTCTTGACGGTCACACCCAGGAGCAAGGCGGCTTCCTGCTGCGTGAGTTCGTCGAAATAGGTCAGGAGCAGCGGCTCTTTGAGCTTGATCGGTAGGCGGTCGACGGCCTTCTGGACAATGGCCCGGCGCTGCGCCGAAACGATGGACTCCTCGCCGTCGGGCGCCGGATCCGCTTGTGCCTGCGCCTCGGGCGACTGGTCGTCCTTCTCGCCCAGGATGAACCGACGAACCGCCAGACGGCGGGCGCGATCGCGGCACTTGTTAAGGGCTATGGCGCGCAGCCAGACCGGGAACGCCCGCCGATCGTCGAAACGCGCGAGCGCCTTCCACGCCGCGACGAGGGTCTCCTGCACGACATCGACGGCCGCGTCGGCGTCGCCGACGTAGCGCCGCACGAAGCCATACAGCGACGGCTTGTGCCGACGCATGAGCGTGGTGAACGCCCGATCCTCCCCGCCCCGCGCGCGCAGGACGAGATCGGCGTCCGTCTCGTCCTCAAGCGTCACGGCGCCTGTTCGGTGAGGGCCTCGGAGACACGCTTGTCGAACTGCGCGGCCTGGTCCGGCGTCAACACGGTGCGCATCGCCAGGACGTGCAGGATGGTCTCGTTCTGAAGGGCCCCCATAGCGTCGTGAAACCGCTCAACCGCGGCCTTCACCTCCGGCGAATATTCGTGACGCACCTGAATGGCCCGGGCGAGCTCGGCGTTGGCGGCGCGCAGTTCGGCCTCCCGCGCCCGGCGCCGCCCTGCGAAATCCTGCTCAAGCACGTCGAGCCGCTTCCGCTGCTCGGCCGAAAGCTTCAGCTCTTCGTGGACAAACTCATGCAGCGAAGGCTGGTGGCGCTGATCATAGATGTAGCGCGCGCCAATCCACGTTCCGCCGACGGCCGCGATGAGGGTCAGGAGGAGCGTGAGGATCAGCCCACGGCTGAAGAAACTCATCCGTGGTGATCCAAGAGGGTGGAGGGGGCGAGCTCCGCCTTAGTGGAGAAGGCGGACACCTCCTGGGATTGCGCGGCCACGGCGACCGCAGTCGCGCCGCCACTCGCCACGCCCAATCCCAGCGCGCCGACGACGGCCGCGGCCCGTACGGCCAGGAGCGTTGGGGCCGCCGCCCGGGCCTGGCGCACGCGCTCGATGCCCTGCCAGACCCTCGCCTCCAGCCTCTGGTAGCCGGCGGGTAGCGGCTCCGATCGAAGCGCTCTCAGTTCGTCATCAAGTCTGTCGTCCATCGCAACACCCCGATTAACCGTCATGACTCTATACGCAGGATCTGATGGCACCCCTCAACTGAGGGCCGGCGGCGCCGTCCTGCGTTTATCCTATAGAGGTCGGGATCTTGGGGGCTGCAATGGTTCGTCGCGAAAGCGAAGCGCGCGAGGCTGGAGACATGTTTCCAGCCGATCTCCCGGGTCTTACCAGCGTACGCTTCTTGTTGGCCTTGGGGGTGGTGCTCTTCCACTACCAGCTGCAGTGGCCTTGGGACGCCATGTCGTCGACCGGGTTCTTCGACCGGGCGCGACTCGGGGTCGACGCCTTCTTCATCCTCTCCGGCTTTGTCCTGACCCACGCCTATCGCGATGCGATCGCCGGAAACCGGATGAATTATGGCAGGTTCCTGATCGCCCGCTTCGCCCGAATCTACCCGGCGCACCTGGCTGTGCTCGCCTTCGTGCTGGTCATGGTCACCACGGCGAGCCTGGTGGGCGCTGAGTTCGACCGCAATCTCTACAATCCCGCCGGACTCGTCACGACACTGCTCCTCGTTCACGCCTGGCTCCCGGAGGTGGTGAAAGCCGAATGGAACGGTCCGTCCTGGTCGCTGTCGGCTGAGTGGTTCGCATACCTGACCTTCCCCGCCTTCGCCTGGGCCGGTTTGAAGCTGCGCCGCCGACCGATCGTGCTTCTGGCCTTAACCGCCCTGCTCTTCCTTGCCCTCGACCAGATCTATCAAGCCGTCTTCGGTCGCATCCTGGTTCATGCTGAGGCGAACATGGGGATCCTGCGCATCATCCCCGAATTCCTCTACGGCGTCGCCCTCTACCGTTTGGGAGAACGCCTGCTTCTTCGCCGGCAGGCCGCCGTCCTGTTCGCCTGGGCGGCGGCGATTCTTCTCGTTGCGCTGATGCACCTGAAGGCCGATGACCGATGGGTCGTCGCCGCGGCGGGCCCGCTGGTGCTGGCCCTGGCTATGCTCTCGAAGGTACAGGCCGAGGGTGTGCTCAAGGCGCGTTGGCCCCGCCTCGGGGGCGAAGCCTCCTACGCGCTCTATCTCGTCCACATGCCCATCCTGATCGCCTGGAAGGGCGTCTGGTCGGCCGCCCAGGGGCGCGATAGCGGCTATGTACTCGGCTGGTGGGAGGTAGCCGCGCTCCTGGCGCTGTCGCTTCTGTCGGCCATCGCCCTTCACCTCCTGTTCGAAGGTCCGGCCCGCGCTTGGATTCGTCGCCGGGCCGATCGTCTTTGGCCCGCCCCTGAAGCACGGGCGCAGATGCGGCCAGGCTCCCAGCCACCCGACGTCTAACACTGAAGCCACGGGCGATTGAGCTAGACTACAACGGCTTAGGCGGGCGTAAGGGGCCCCGCCACGCGGCGGATGGCTTAAGGCTTCGGTGTGCGACCGCCATGCTTGTCGAGCCAGGCCTGCAGTTCGGCGATCTCCTTGCGCTGCATCTCCGCCGACTTCTGCGCCATCTGTTTGGCCTCCGCGTCGTCGCCATGCTTCAGCACCGCATCGGACATCGCGATGGCTCCCCTATGGTGCTCGATCATCTTGAGCGCCCAGGCCCGATCGGCATCGGCGTCGTTGGTGGACATCATCTTCTGATGCATGTCCTGCATACCCTTCATGTAGTCTTGCTTGGCCATTTGGCCGTGTTGCATGCTGGTGGGCCCCTGCTGAGCGAGGGCCGGTGCGGCGAGCAGCGCGGCCGCAGCCGCAACGATGGCGATCATTTTCATCTGGGAGCCTTTTGCGATCAGTGAAACGTCTGGAGGGCGGCCTGACAGGCCTGTTCGCAGCGCCGGCACGATTCGGCGCAGATGCGGCAGTGCTCATGCATGCTGGCGTGACGGTCGCATTCCTCCGCGCAGAGCCGGCAGGCCTCCTCGCATGCCCTCAGCACACTCTGGATGATCGGTTCGTTTGAGCCGGTGCGGCGTGATGCGATGTGGCCAGCGGCCGTGCAAATGTCGGCGCAGTCGAGGTTCAGGCGAATGCATTGGGTCAGCTGCGCGACCATCTGCTCGCCCAGGCAGGCATCGGCGCACGACGTGCAGCTCTGAGCGCAGTCGAAGCATTCCTCGATGCAGCGGATCAGGCTGTCGTTTGTGGCTCCGCGCACCTGGGGGTGCGTACTTATTATTTCATGGGCGTGCATGGCCGTCATCCTATGCAGGTGGATGGCCGCTGAACCCTCATTCTGGAGTTCCGTTCCGCCGCACGGGCCGAGGAGCGAAATCTTTTGTCCGTAGAACTGAAAAACCGAGGGAGCAGCCTTCCGCGTGCGTATTGCCGCTCGTCTTTTCCGGCTCAAGCGGGTGGGGGTGAACTCATCATGGGAGCGCAGTGACGCTCACGCGAAGCCTCACAGCTAGCTTGCCGGAGATGGGAAACGCACGGGAGTTCGTCAGTGGGCGGCTCCGGGCTAAGCGTCATTAACATCCCGTGCTCGTGCGCTACGGCAGAAATGCACAGGGCCGGACCCGACGGCGCCACCTACATGTGTCCGTCCATCTTCATCGGCGGATCCGCTTTCTTCATCGGGATGGAGCCGTCGTTCTTGGCGCCCATGCCGTCGGCATGCGCCTTGGCGCCCATCTCCATTCCGCGCTCATGCGCATCGCGTTCCATCTCCATCCCTTCACGGTGCCCCTCGGCGCGAGCCTCTTCTAGGGTTTCAGACGAACTGGAATGATGCTCGCCGGCTTCGCCCGGGGCGTCGGGCGTCGTCGCCGGAGCCGTGGCGACGGGCGACGGGGCGCCGGGCGCCGGAGTCTCCGTCTTCTGCTCGCAACCGGCCAGGCCGATCGCCGCCAAGGCGACGGAGCCAGCCAAGGCCTTTAGCAGACGGGGCGGCAAGAGATGGGTCATGGGTCGCGTCCTGTCGGTGGGTCAACGAAGCGGCAGATAAAGTGAGGCCGACCGGCTGCAGCATGAAGGGCGCAGCCGGTCGGCCGCTTTCCTACTTCTTGGCTTCAGCCATCTTTGCGGCGCACTTTCCGTGCATCTTATCCATCTCGGCCTTGCTGAGCGGCTTCATCTTCATGACCCCGGGAGTGCCTTTCATGGAGGCGTGGTCATGCATGACGCGGCCGTCCATCTTCCGGCCCATGACGCTCTTGCACTCTTCGTGGGTTGGGTTGGCGGGGTCCTTGACCGAAACGGTGGCGTCGGCCGCGGCCTTGTGATCCCCGTGTTCCGGCTGCGCGTAGCTCTGGCTGGCGGTGGCGAGGCCGAGGGCCGCGATGGCGACGAATAGGGTACGCATGGGTGTGTCCTTTGCTGGTCGGCGGACAGCGGCTCGCCGTGCCCTCGATTGAAATATGCCAAACCCTAGCGTTCCCTCCAAACCCAACCTTGATATCGATCAAGCGCCGCTGCGGCGGGACGCCAGCGCCATCAGTTCCGGAGCTTGCCGATCAGCTCGACCAGCTCGGCTGTCTTCTGTTCGCGCTCCGCCACGTCGCCGCTGGCCGCCATCGCACCAGCGACGCAGTGTTCGAGGTGGTCTTTCACGAGTTCGCCCTCAACCCGACGCAGCGCCGCCCTCGCGGCGTGCAGCTGCGTCAGGATGTCGAGGCAGTAGCGATCCTGCTCCACCATGCGGGAGATGCCTCGCACCTGCCCTTCAACCCGGTTCAGCCGGTTGATCAGACGTGGCTTGTTCGTGCGTTCCATCAAAGCCTCCGCCGCTCGGTGCGGCAATATACAGAAAGCCGCGTTTTGATCCATGCCCCACTGGGGTATATATACGCCGAACAGGAGGCCCCATGAGCGGTCAAGGCCATACGCACCATCATCATGCTGACCCCAGTGACCGCCAGGCGGCTGTCGTGGCGGTCACCGACCCGGTCTGCGGCATGACGGTTGATCCGGCGACCACCCCGCACCACGCGGAGCATGCGGGGCAGACCTTCCACTTCTGCTCGGCCGGGTGCCGCACCAAGTTCGTCGCCGATCCGGCGAAATACCTGACCAAGGATGAGGCCCCGTCCGCTGCGGCGCCGGCAGGGACGATCTACACCTGTCCGATGCACCCCCAGATCCGGAAGGAGGGACCGGGCAACTGCCCCATCTGCGGCATGGCGCTCGAGCCGGAGACCGCGACCGCCGAAGGCGGTCCGAACCCCGAGCTGATCGACATGACCCGCCGGTTCTGGGTGGGTCTCGTCCTCACCCTGCCCGTTCTCGCGCTCGAGATGGGCGCGCATGTCCTCGATCTGCACCGCTGGATTTCGCCCACGACGTCGAACTGGGTGCAGCTCGCCCTGGCGACCCCCGTCGTGCTGTGGGCCGGCTGGCCCTTCTTTGAACGGGGCTGGGCGTCCCTGCGGACGCGCAACCTCAACATGTTCACCCTCATCGCCATGGGGATCGGGGTGGCCTGGGCCTACAGCGTCGTGGCCACGCTGGCGCCGCACATCTTCCCTTCGGCGTTCCGGCGCACCGATGGCAGCGTTGCAATCTACTTCGAAGCCGCGGCCGTGATCACGGTCCTCGTGCTGCTGGGTCAGGTGCTGGAACTGCGGGCCCGCGAGCAGACCTCGGGTGCGATCAAGGCGCTGCTGGACCTCGCGCCCAAGACCGCGCGACGGGTCCGGACGGATGGGACTGACGAAGAGGTCACGCTCGACCAGATCCTGGTGAGCGACCAGCTGCGGGTGCGGCCGGGCGAGAAAGTCCCCGTCGACGGCGAGGTCGTGGACGGCCGCGTCTCGATCGACGAGTCGATGGTCACCGGGGAATCGATGCCCGTGACCAAGGAAGCAGGCGACAAGGTCGTCGGCGGCTCGATCAACAAGACCGGCTCCTTCGTGATGCGGGCCGAGAAGGTCGGGGCCGACACCCTGCTGTCGCAGATCGTCCACATGGTCGCCCAGGCCCAGCGCTCTCGGGCGCCGATCCAGCGCATGGCCGACCAAGTCTCGGGCTGGTTCGTCCCAGTGGTGATCGTGATCGCTGTCCTGGCATTCGCCGGCTGGGGGGTCTTTGGTCCCGAGCCGAGGTTTGCCTTCGGCCTCATCGCGGCGGTCTCGGTGCTGATCATCGCCTGCCCGTGCGCACTTGGACTGGCGACGCCGATCTCGATCATGGTGGGGGTCGGTCGCGGCGCCGGGGCCGGCGTGCTCATCAAAAACGCCGAAGCCCTGGAGCGGTTCGAAAAGATAGACACGTTGGTGATCGATAAGACCGGAACTCTCACCGAGGGGCGGCCAGCGGTCACCGCCATCGTGCCCGCCGCGGGTTGGGACGAAGCCGAAGTGCTTCGCCTGGCCGCCAGCCTCGAGCGTGGCAGTGAGCATCCCCTCGCGGACGCCATCCTCCGCGCCGCAAGCGATCGCAAGCTAAGCCTTTCAGAGCCGTCCGACTTTGACTCGCCCGTCGGCAAGGGCGTTCTGGGCTCGATCGACGGGCGGCGTCTGGTGCTCGGATCCGGCAAGTTTCTGAAGGAACAGGGGGTCGACACCGGGGAACTCGATAGTCAGGCAGAGTCGCTCCGCACTGACGGCGCTACGGCAATCTTCATGGCGGTCGACGGACAGGCCGCAGCGGTGTTCGCCATCGCCGACCCCATCAAGGCCACCACGCCCGAAGCCGTTCGCCTCCTGAAGGCCGAAGGCGTGCGGCTCGTCATGATGACCGGCGACAACCGCACCACGGCGCTCGCCGTGGCCCGCAAGCTCGGCATCGACGAAGTCGAGGCCGAGGTTCTACCGCAGGACAAGGCGGCCGTGGTCGAGAAGTTCCGCGCCGAGGGCCGCAAGGTGGCGATGGCGGGAGATGGCGTGAACGATGCGCCGGCGCTGGCGGCGGCCGAAGTTGGGATCGCCATGGGCGCGGGGTCCGACGTGGCCATCGAGAGCGCGGGCGTGACCCTCCTGAAGGGCGATCTGCAGGGGATCGTCAAGGCGCGGCGGCTGTCCCGCGCCGTGATGCGGAATATCCGCCAGAACCTCTTCTTCGCCTTCGTCTATAATGCGGCCGGCGTGCCGGTAGCGGCCGGCGTCCTCTACCCGGTGTTTGGCTGGCTGCTCTCGCCGGCGATCGCGGCGGCGGCCATGGCGCTGTCCAGCGTCAGCGTGGTGACCAACGCCTTGCGGCTACGAAGCGTGAAGCTCTAGCGCGGACGGGTCCCGTCCGCCGGCGGCGCCGGGTGCAAATCGGGTTCGTCCGGCGACATGATGTCGGTTTGCGACGGGTCCTTCCCGAAGGCGGACTGGTCGTGGGGTTCCCCCATTTCGTCCGCCGCGGCGGCAGGCGCGACCTCGCCAGACCGCGGGCCGCCGGGCTCTGCGGAGCAGCTCGTCAGGATGAGGAGCACGGCGGCGGCGAGCCCTTTCGTCGATGTGAGATGAGCCTGCGCGCTGGCCAGCCATCGCATACGTGAGCCCTCGCTACGCCGACTGTCGTTCGGTCGACGCGAAATGCTGGACGGCGTCGATCACCATCCGACGCACGCACCAGCGCGCGTAAAGCCCCGCAAGGGCTGGAAGCCACCTCGCCCACCCCCGGCTCGGCAGGGCGTAGTCGATCCAGACGGACAGGCGCGAACCGGCCCCCTCTTCGGTGATGGCGAAGCCCATCTCGTATCCGCCGATGACCAGGAGCCTCGGCTCCCCCGTTGTGCGCCAGACCTTACGGTGCGGCGGGTCGCGGACCGTGACCACCTCGTCGACAAAGAGCGACAAGCCAAACGCCGCGCCGCCCATGCGGATGTGCGAGCCCACCGCCTGGCCACGCCCCGCGTCGAACTCGTAGGTCATACGACCGCCGCCCATCATCACGGACGGTCGGCCCATGTGCTCGGCCAACCGGGTCTGGTCGTCCAGGCGGTCGAACACGGCCCGCGGCCGCGCGGGCGTCCGAGCGGTCGCCTCGCGGCGATGGCGGAACGCACCGACCTGGGGCCGTGCGCCGCCACCGGCGCCGGTCGGCGATGGTCCGACGGACTTGGCTCTCGGCATGGCGACCTCCAATCGATCGTAGCGTGACGCCGCCCGGAGAGGCGCAGGCGTGACCGCGCCAGGGCGCTAGCGGCGCGGGGCTTTGTCCTTCGTTTCCTCCGCCGCCGCCGTCTTGGCGGCGAACGGCTCCGGCGCCATCAAGAGGATGAAGGTCAGTCCAGCGCCCAGCGCCATGAGCAGCCACTCCCCGAGGCCGGCGGCGAAGCCCGCGAGCGCGGATACCCAGACCGCTGCGGCGGTCGTCACGCCGTGGATCGAGCGACCGCAGGCGGGGTGCATGATCACGCCGGCGCCGACGAACCCGACCCCCATCAGCACCCCTTGGAGCACGGTGCTGATGACCCGCGCGTCGTCGCTGTGGAGTCGCATGGCGATGACGCCGGCCATGGCGCCGGCTGTGGCGATCAGCGCGAACGTGCGCGCGCCGACGAAGCGGATCCGTCGGGACCGCTCGAGCCCGATCAGAAAGCCCACGGCCGCGGCGGCGACGACCCGAAGGACCACGTCGAGATCAGACACCAGCGACTTCCTCGCGCAGGACGGTCGCGATGAGCGGGGCCACGGAGATGGCGTTCGTGGCGTGCGGCACTGCGTCGGTGGAGACGACGCGCGCCGAAGCGCCGGCGACCTCGGTCAGGGCGTCGCCCCCGAAGATCGCGTGCACGATGGCGCAGATCGGGGGCGGGAACCCCCGCAAGCCGAGCTCGCGGGCCGCCGCCGTCAAGGTGCGGCCGGAAGACGCAATGTCGTCGATCAGCACCGGCTGACGGCCGGCGAATGCGGTCAGGTCGGGAAAGGTGATCCTGACGTCGCGATCGCCGAACCGCTCTTTGCGCAACACGACCACCGGGGCGTCAGCGGCCGCGGCCACGTCCGAAGCCCATTGCTCACTCTCGCTGTCCGGTCCGATCACCAGCGCATTTGGGACTTCGGAACGGATCCAGGCGCCGAGCAGATCCGCGGCATGGAGGGTCACACAGGGGATGGTGTAGAGGTCGCTGAGGGTCTTGAAGCGATGTAGATGAGGATCGACGGTGATCAGCCGGTCGAACGCGCCCGAGAGCAGGCGCGCGAACGCGCGTGACGTCACCGCCTCCCCCGCCTTGAACGCCTTGTCCTGGCGCATATAGCCGAGGTACGGCGCGACCAGCGTCACCCGTTTGGCGCCCTGCTCACGCGCGGCCGCAGCGACGAACAGGAGCGTCAGGATGACGCTGTCGATGCGCACCAGGCTGCAGACGATGTCGACCTGGCGGCCGGCCGGGTCGTCCAAGATGCGAACGTAGTGCTCGCCATCGGGGAACTGGCGCGTCTCGAGCCGCCCGAGCTCGGCGCCGGCGGCCTCAGCGAGCTTGGCGGCGAAGGCTTCATGGCCCGGCAGAGCCAGCATGAGACGCATGTCAGGCCTCCAGTTGCACGATGTCGGGGTTCGCGGCGGCGAATTCGAGCGCGTAGGCCAGCTCGCCTTCGGCCTCGGCGTGCACGGTCATGAGCATTTGTCCCTGGGCGACGTCGTCGCCCAGCCGCGCGTGCAGCATGACCCCTGCCGACTTGGCGTCCGGGGCGCCCGCGAGCTTGGCCAGCCTGGCTAGGGTCCGGTTGTTGATGCTTGTCAGCCGCCCTGCGCGGGATGCCAAAACCGGGTGCGTCAGGGCGGCCTTCGGCGGCTGCCGCAGCCCGCCTTGAGCCTCGCAAATGGCCTGAAACTTCGCCCACGCCCGTCCGTCCGCGAGCGTGGTCTCGGCAAGCGCAAAGCCTGTCCCGGCGGCGGTTCGGCCGGCCAGTTCGAGCGCGGCGCCGGCCAGCATGCAGGCGCGCCGCCGCAGGTCCTGCGGAGCCTGCGCGTCGTTCTTCAGCACGGCCAGAACGTCGTGCGCTTCCAGCGCGGGACCGATCCCGCGCCCGACCGGCTGCACGCCGTCGGTCATGACACACCGCAGTTCCACGCCGAAGACGCGCCCGACCTCGGTCAGCTCCGCGGCAAGCTCAGCGGCCGCCTCGTCGGTCCTGACCTTGGCCGTCGCCCCGACCGGTATATCGATCACGATGTGGGTCGACCCGGCGGCGATCTTCTTCGACAGCACCGAGGCGATCAGTTGGCCTCGCGTGTCGATGTCCAGCACCCGCTCCACCCGGATGAGGATGTCGTCGGCGGGGCTGAGGCGGACCGAGCCGCCCCATACCAGGCAGGCGCCCTCCCGCTCCACCACGCGCCGCATGGCGGCGACGTCCAGGTCGACGGGGGCGAGCGTCTCCATGGTGTCAGCCGTTCCGGCGGGACTGGTGATCGCGCGCGACGATGTCTTCGGCATCAGCAGACCGTGCGACGCGACGATGGCCACGACGATCGGGGTGGTGCGATTGCCGGGAAGCCCGCCGACCGAGTGCTTGTCGATGACAATCGGCGATGGCCAGGTCAGCCGCTCGCCGACCTCGATCATCGCGCGCGTGAGGCCGACCGTCTCCTCGAGGTCCAGAGGGAGCGCCGAGCAGGCGGTGAGGAAAGCGGAAAGGTGAACGTCCGTGTAGCGTGCGGCGGCGACATCCCTGACGATCGACTGGAGCGCCGCCAGATCGAGCCGCTGCCCGTAGATCCGACGCCGGACCGCCGAGAGGGAGCCAAGAGGCGGCGGATGGCGGACGGTGAGCTCCGCCCCCTCGGCAATGCCCAGCCGCGCCCAGGCGGCTTCCGACAGGCCCGCTTCCCCATGGCCAAGAAGGCCGTCGGACACCTGGTACAGAAGCGCGAGCACCTCGCGCCCATTCGCCACTAGCAACACCTGCGAGCGCGGGCCGAGACCCTCGGAGCGGCAGACGTGGCAGTCCGAACGCATGAGAACGACGGCGTCGTCCTGGCTGAACAGTCCCAGCCGCCGAGCCTTCAGGGTCGGTGTGGGAGAACGGGGTTGCGCCTCCACAGTCACGACAGGCCGTAGGCTTCGTCCTGAGCGGAGATCGTGCAATCCCACCCCAGGTCCGCCTCGATGCGCGCCTTCAGTCCGACTGGGCCGTCATCCTCCCCGTGGACGATGAACGTCCGGGCCGGCGGGCGCTCGAAGCCGGCCAGCCACCGCATGATCTCGTCCACGTCCGCGTGGGCCGAGAGCATCGGGAGGTTCGCCACCTCGGCTCGAATGGGGATCCACTGCCCGTGGATCTTCACTTCACGGGCGCCCCCGAGCAGGGCCTGTCCGCGGGTTCCGGCCGCTTGATAGCCTGAGAAGAGCACGGTGTTGCGGGCGTCGGGGCCGTACGCCTTCAGATGGTGCAGCACGCGCCCGCCGGTCGCCATTCCGCTGGCCGATATGATCACCTTGGGCATGCTGTTGTGGCTTAGAGCCTTCGACTCGTCGACGTCGCGCGTATAGGTCGCGACCTCGCAAGATGCCCGGCAGACATCCTCGGCCAGCTTGTGATCGGCCCCATGGCGACACAGAAGGTCGGTCGCATCAGTCGCCATGGGACTGTCGAGATAGATGGGCGTCAAAGGCAGCGCCCCATCCTGCTTGAGTTTCGACAGCAGGTAGAGCAGCTCCTGGGCGCGCCCGACGGCGAACGCCGGAATCACGACAGTGCCGCCCCGCGCGGTCGTGCGCTCGATCACCTGCAGCAGCGCTTGCGCTGGCGCCACCGGATCGTGGCGACGGTCTCCATAGGTGGACTCCACGATCAGGTAGTCGGCGTGCGGCACGGGCTCGGGATCGGGCGTGATCGGATCGTCGTAGCGGCCGAGGTCCCCCGAGAAGACGACAGTCTTCCCGCCCCACCGAATCTCGACGGTTGCGGCGCCCAGGATGTGGCCCGCGTAGCGGAACGTGGCCGTGGCGCCATGTCCAAGGTCCACCGCTTTGCCGAAGGCGACGGGCCGGAGCTGGCCAATGGCGCGTTCGGCGTCATGCTTGCCGTACAGCGGGAGCGCGGGCTTGTGCTTGGAAAAGCCGTGCCGATTGGCGAACTCGGCGTCGCTTTCCTGGATCTTGGCGCTGTCCAGCAGCAGGAGTTCCGCCAGATCGGCCGTTGCCGCCGAGCAGTAGATTGGGCCTCGGAAGCCTTCTCGCACCAGCCGTGGCAGGTAGCCGGAGTGATCGAGGTGCGCATGGGTCAACACCACGGCGTCGATGGAGGCCGCCTCGCGGGACAGCGGCTCCCAGTTCTTGAGGCGCAGGGCCTTCAGACCCTGGAACAGCCCGCAGTCCACGAGCAGGCTTCGCCCCCCAAGCTCAAGCAGGTGCTTCGAGCCCGTCACCGTTCCTGCGCCGCCTAGCGACGTCAGCGTCAATTTGGCCATGCGCCCTCCGATCCCTGCCAAATACTACGCGCGCGGCCGGCCGCGCCCTTGCCGCAGATCAAAGCTGCGCCGCTTCCGCCCGTCACGTCACGAAGACGGGCGCAAAGCCGCCGCCCGGCGTGCGGAAGTTCGTTGTCTGACCCCGATAGACTCGCGCCGCCGCGAGGAGCGGCAAGCCGACGTAGGTGTAGAGACGTACGTCAAGCTTGAGCGCCAGGACCTCGCCGTCGATTCTAATGCGCCGCTCGGTCGGTGCGGCCAGTTCCTGGGCGATATAGCCCCCGCGCTGCACCTCCTCCCAGACCCCGCGGGTCATCTTATCGCCGCGATAGACCGCCTTGCCGCCGTGGCCGCCCGCCGGCTTGAAGAAGTACCGTTTGCGCGCCGACCACAGGGCCTCCGCGGACTCCGGGGTCACCAGGATCGTTCGAGGCACCGCCGAGAGACTGCGCCGCTGGGCGGGCGACAGTCCCCAACCGGCCGGCGCGGCGGGGTCGGACAGCACCGTCAGGTTCCGCTTGTCCGCGAGGAGGGCGTGGTTGCGCGGATTAGGCGTGAGAACGACAGCGCCCGCCAGATAGGCGTCACGCAGCGCCCCGTGGCTCTCGCCATCCAGCGCGAAGTCGACCAGCCGGTTGTAAACCAGATCGATCACTTCCTCGCCGTGCCGAAGCTGGCCCTGGGCGAAAGACAACTCTGCAGGATCGACGATCCTGGCCTTCATGCCGCGCCGCTTGAACGCGCGCTGGGCGAGCAGGAACTCAGGGAAGAGGTACTGCTCGGTCGGGCGATCGTCGATGATGGCGAGGGTGCGCGGCTGACTGGCGCGACCCTGAGACCGCCACTCTTGCTCGAACATCCGCCACACGGCCGCTTCGAAATTCGCGGCCGGCGTCGCTTCGATTGCGTCTCGCGCCTCGCGGCAGCACGCACCCTGGGCGCGGGCGAGGAAGGCGTTCAGAAAGGCGCCGCCGGCGTTGGTGTTGACTTCGATCAGCTTCGGCCCGCTCGCGCCGAGATGGAAGTCGTACCCCGTGAAGACGCCGCGGGGCCCGAAGTCATGCCGCGCGATTTCGGGCGCCCAGGCCATCACCGCCGCCTGATAGGTGGGGTCGCTGGCCGCCGCCTTCGGCCTTTACCGACGCCGCGGGCGCCGCCTGGTCGAGACCGTGCGGGGCGCGGCCGAGAACCTCTCGACCCAGGCGCACCTGGTCGGGCGCGACAGCAGCGGCGAAACGCTGATCAGCGCCGCCTGGACCCCTGGCCCGGAGGCGCCCGACCATGCGGGCGCGCTCGAACGGGTGTTGGCCTGGGTGGGGCGGCGGCCCGCGAAGGAACGGCCATCGGTCGTGGCGCACCGGATCGTCCATGGCGGCGAACGATCAGGGCCGACGGTCGTCACGCCTGGGATCGAGACCGAGCTTGAGGCGCTGGCGCCGCGCGCGCCGCTGCATCAACCGGCGGGCCTCGAATTGCTTCGCCTGGCGCGCAGCCGCCTCCCCCAGGCCACGCCGGTGGCCTGCTTCGACACCAGCTTCCACGCCACCATGCCCGAGTGCGCGCGCATTTTCGCCATCCCCCGCGAGATCAGCGCCAAGGGTGTGAGACGCTACGGATTCCATGGCGTTTCCTACGCTCACCTCGTCCGACGCCTGCGTCAGATCGACGCCGCGCTCGCGCCGGCGCGCATCGTCGCCGCCCACCTCGGAGCTGGTGCGAGCCTGTGCGCCGTGGCGGGCGGAAGAGGCATCGACACCACCATGGGCTTCAGCCCGCTGGATGGCCTGGTGATGGCGACGCGGTGCGGGAGCCTCGACCCTGGCGTCATCCTGCATCTGCTCAGCCACGGGGGTCTGACGCCGGAGGGCGTCGAGGCGCTACTTTACCGCCGCTCAGGCCTGCTTGGCGTCTCGGGCGTCTCGGGCGATCTTCGAGAACTCGTGCACAGCGATGCGGAAGCGGCTGCACTTGCGGTGGAACTCTTCGTCTATCGCGCCGTCCAGGCGATCGGGAGCATGGCGGCCACGCTCGGGGGTTTGGACGGGCTGGTGTTCACCGGCGGCGTCGGCGAGCACAACTCGGAGGTGAGGGCGCGCATTTGCCGCCGCCTTGCCTGGCTCGGCGTCGATCTCGACCCGCAGCTGAATGCAGCGGAGGGTGAACGACGCATTGATTCGCGCGCGAGCAGCGTGGCGATCTGGGTGATCCCTACCAATGAGGAGGCCGAAATGGCGCGCCAAGCCGCCGACCTGCTCTGGCCACCCCTGTCAGGCGAGCCCCAAGCGCCTGCGGCCGCGGAGCGGATCGACAGATTGCTGGATGAAGCGCTGGACGAGACATTCCCGGCCAGCGACCCGCCAACCCTCGTCCAGCCGCACGATCCGGACGGCCTCGAGCCGCCCAGCCGCGATCAAGGTCCAGCAGACACCGGCTAGGGCTTGGCCCCCTTCGGGAGCGCCGCCACCTCGGTTGGCGTCAATTTCCGAACGCTCTTCACCGGGCATTTCTGCGGCCCAATGGGCGACGGCGTCACGATCTCCGCGTCCAGACCCGAGCAGATCGTGGAGCCGCCGCGCGACACGAGAGCGATCTTCTGAGTCCAGTCCACATCCGGGCACGGTCCCATGAGTTCCAGTTGAAAATAGTCCTTAACCCCCACGCGCAGGTTCACAAGCCGGTCGCCCTGCGCGGCGAAACTATTGACCTGGTGGCTCCAGAAACACTGGCGAGCCGAGATCGGCTGCTGGGCGGCCGCCGATGTGACCGCTGCCACGCCCCCGACAACAGCAACGGCAAACGTTCTTACGACCATTAGCTTAGTCCTTGCGGCTGAGACAATCCGATGGGGAGATGGAGCGAGGTCGATGCCGAGTGGAACCTTTGACGCGCACCGGTCGCGGTTCCATGGTCACCGGGCGCTTGGCGCCTTCTGCCGCCAGCCGGCCTGCGGCCACCCGACGCTCAGCGCCCTGAAGCAAGCGCAGCGCCTGGTCGGGTGGAAGATTCATCACCATGGATACCGCCTTTAGACTGAACTGATGCTCGACGACCAAGACCAGGGCTTCGCGTTCCTGCCGGCTCAAGGCATAGGCGTCTGCTGCGTCCAGGTCCGCGGGCGTGACGTCATGCGCCGGGATCGTGTCCTCCCAACGCAGGAGGTCGTCCGGCTGGTACCACTCCCACAAAGCCTCGTCCGAGGCGTCCAGCGCCTGCGCCTCCTCCTCGACTGAAGCCTCGAGCGAAACGCCAGCCAGCTTCCGGGCCCGTCGTTCGGAGCGGACGATCGACTCAAGCACCTTGAACTCCAGGCCCAACAGCCAAGCTCGCACCTCTAGCCCAGCGGGTTTGCGCGCGCGATCACGCCAGCCTCGCGCCAGGGTCTCGCCCACCAGCTCGTCAGCTGTCAGGTCCTGGGGTCGCAGATCGCCCACCGCGCGGCGGTAGCGCAGTTCGCGAGCCGCGGCGGCCAGGAGCTCGGGCAGGTGCGGCTCGACAGCGCGCCGGTAGGCGTCCTTGTCGCCGGCCAACACCCCGCGCCATGGCCCCGCCAGCGACGCGCCCGAACCCGTATCGGCGTCCGTCATGCAGCGCTCCCTTCCGGCGGGGGAAGGCTGAGCGGGCGTCTGAATTTGACGATATGCCGCTCGCCTGTACGCGTGTCGACAGCCAGGCTCTCCACCATGGCCCCTTCCCGCTGCGCGGTCAGTGCGGTCGGCGCCCGGATGATATGGTCGAGACCTTCGACGGCGACCTCCAGGATGTCGTCTTTCGGATCGTAAGCCACGCCGACCAGCGACACCCATTGCGCCTGAATCTGGTCGCCGAGCCCCAGGCTGGCCACCTCGATCTCGGCTTGAGCGCCTTCAAGTTGGCGGGTGAGTTGATCGCAGAACGCCTGCCATTGGCTCCTGGCGATGGTATGGTCAGACCAGTTCATGTTCGGCACCTCCATGGCTGTGCGCGTCTCCAAAGCTCATCCTTTTCAGTTCCTTGCCTTCCACGCCTGATCGCCCGCGCGACCATGTTTGGCGATGTCCGCGCGCAGGCTAGAGCGCCTGGGCTGCGAACGGCCAAGGATCGATCGTCAGTTCATTGCGGACCTCCGTGACACCGGGCGCCGACCAGGCTTGGCGTTCCGCCTCCTGCCGCTCCGCCCAAGAGCGGACATGACCCTTGAGAGTGACCTGGCTCCCATCGGCCTCGACGATCACATGCTGGGCGTCGACCTCGGCGCTCCGCAAGAAGGCTTCCTGGATCTTTTTTTTCAGGTCGATGGGCTGAACCTTGGGCTTGACAAGGATTGCATTGGCGACCGCGCGAACCCCTTTGATGTCGCGCACCGCGCGCTCAGCCCAATCCTTGAGGAACTTCCACTCCACATCGCCCTGCAGGCTGATGTCGCCGTTCTTGACCACAACCTTGATCCGCTCGGCGATGGTCGGCAAACTTCGCTTCAACGCTGCGACGGCGTCCCGGGCGATTTCGGGGTCAGGTCGTTGATCGACATCCGGCAGCCGAACGGCGATCTCATTGGCGATCGCCTGCACGCCCTTGATACGCTTGGCTGCGGCCTCCGCCGCATAATAATCGGCGTAGCTATTGACGAACCCCGCCAGGGTGACGACACCATCCTTGACGCTCACTGCGATATCGTCATCGACGAGACCCGGCTCCCACGCCAACTGGGCCTCGACATCGCGTCGGACCTCCGAATCTCCACGCATTGCCCTGTACTCCTTAGCCACACATGTCGCTGCAGGCCGGCGTTCGCTCTCGCCGCCCCTTCCCTGAAAACTAGAGCGGCCGCGCGTCTGGACAAGACAGCCGCACGCGCGGCGTGGCTGGCGCGGCTTGGCGGACCGAACTAAGGTGTGATGCAGCCAAGACACGGGAGGATGAGATGGCCGAGAGACGCCGTGTTGTCTGTCCCAACTGCGACAGCACCAATAGCGTGCCTGCCGACCGGCCGGCCGACGCGGCCAAGTGCGGGCGCTGTCACGCCAAGCTCTTCCCGCACGCCCCCATCGAACTGAGCGGCGATCGGGCGCGCAAACACCTTCAAAACTCCGATGTGCCGGTGATCGTAGACTTCTGGGCGCCCTGGTGCGGGCCCTGCCGGGCCATGGCGCCGATCTTCGAGCGGGCCGCCCAGGCGCTCGAGCCGCGGGCCCGGTTCGTGAAGATCAATGTCGACGAGAACCCGGACCTTGCCGCGCAATACGGCGTCCAGGGGATCCCTGCGCTGTTCGCTTTCCAGAAGGGTCAGGTGGCGGCGCGCCAATCCGGCGTGGCCGACCTGGGCGTCCTCCGCGGATGGGTGGAGCGCCTGGCGGCCTGATTGGCCGCGGGCGGCTTCCTACGGAAGGTTGAGCCCAGGGTAGTAGGGCCGCACCAGGATCGATTCGTGCTGCACATAGATGGTCGGCACATGATTCTGTTCGGCCAGCTCCTGCGCCGCGTGCAGCGCGGTCTCCAGGCTCGCGTACCCGGGCCCGCCCGGGGGCAGGCGCCGGCCGACCATCGGCTCCAGCGCTGGGCTGACGTCGATGAAATACTCGAAAACGCGCGGACGACTGAGCCGGGTCACCACCAGAAATTCGCCCGCCTGGGGCAAGGCGTCGCCCGCTTTCAGTTTGACGACCTCGGCCATCGTCCTTCCTCCTAGCTCGCCGCCCGGACCTGCGTCTGGCGCACGTCCCCACGCCGCGGATCCAACCCCGCTTCGATCGCATCCTCGATCCGCTCCAGCCAGATCAGTTCGAGCGTTTGGCGCGTCTCCTCCGGAATGTCGCGCTCGTCGGCCCGGTTGCGCGCCGGCAGCAGCACCCGCCGAACGCCTGCCGTCGCAGCGGCCACGACCTTCTCCTTGATGCCGCCGACGGGCAGCACCAGGCCCCGCAGGCTGATCTCGCCGGTCATCGCCGTGTCGCTGCGCACGGTCCGCTCGGTAAGCAGCGAGATCAGCGCCATGGTCATGGCGACGCCGGCGCTCGGCCCATCCTTGGGCGTGGCGCCTGCCGGCACGTGGATGTGGATGTCGCTCTCCTTGAAGAGCGACGGCGTGACCCCCAGCGCTTCAGCCCGGCTCTTCACCAGGCTGAGCGCGGTCTGCGCGCTCTCCCGCATGACCTCGCCGAGCTGGCCGGTCAGGATCAGGCGACCCTCGCCCGGGGTGCGGGTGGCCTCGATGAACAGGATCTCGCCGCCCACCGGGGTCCAGGCGAGACCTGTGGCGACGCCCGGCACGCTGGTGCGCATCGCCACCTCGTTCTCCACCCGCGGCGGGCCCAGGATCGGCTCGAGGTCGGTCGGGCCGATGCGGACCGGCTCGGTGTGGCCTTCGGCGAACCGGACCGCCACGTGGCGCAACACCCGGCCGATCTCCCGCTCCAGGGACCGCACCCCGGCCTCGCGCGTATAGCGCGCGATCAGGGCCTCCAGCGCCGCAGGCTCGATTTGGACCTGTGCGGCGGTAAGGCCGTTCGCCTCCAGCTGGCGGCGGACCAGGTAGCGCTCGGCGATCTGCCGCTTCTCACCGGCCGTGTAGCCCGAGAGCTGGATGATCTCCATGCGGTCGCGGAGCGGACCTGGGAGGGTGTCCAGCATGTTGGCCGTGGCGATGAAGACGACGCGGCTGAGGTCGAACGGAACGGCCAGGTAGTTGTCGCGGAAGGCGACGTTCTGCTCCGGATCGAGCACCTCGAGCAGGGCCGCCGACGGATCGCCGTGTATGCCGGCGCTCATCTTGTCGATCTCGTCCAGCATCAGGACGCAGTCGCGCCGGCCGGCCTTGCGGATCGCCTGGATGATGTTGCCCGGCAGGGCGCCGACGTAGGTGCGCCGATGGCCGCGGATCTCGGACTCGTCGTGCACCCCGCCAAGACTGACCCGCACGAAAGGCCGATGCATGGCCCGCGCGATGGATTGGCCGAGGGAGGTCTTGCCGACGCCGGGCGGGCCGACAAAGCACAGGATCGGCGCCTTGCCTTCCGGCGCCAGTCGCCGGACCGCCAAGTGCTCGATGATCCGCTGCTTGATCTTCTCCAGCCCGAAGTGGTCCTCGTCCAGGATGAGGCGAGCTTCGGCTAAGTCGATGGGCGCGGCCTCAGGAACGCCCCAGGGCAGCTCCACCAGCCATTCGAGATAGGTGCGCACCATCCCGTACTCGGCCGCGGCTTCCTGGGTCCGGGCCAGCCGGCGCAGCTCCTTGCGCGCCTGCTGCACCACCTCCTCCGGCATATCGGCGTTCTCGATCGCCGCTTCGAGCTCGAACAGCTCCTCGCGTTCGCCTTCGCCCAGCTCGCGCTGGATCGCGGCCATCTGCTCGCGCAGCAGCGTCTCGCGCTGGCGCTCCCCGAGGGACTGGCGCGTGCGTTGGGCGATCTCGCTGGTCAGCCGCAGGACCTCGAGCCGTTGGGCGAGGAAGGCCGAAACCTTGTCGAGCCGCGACTCAAGATCGACCGCCTCCAGGATCTGCTGCTTCTCCGGCGGCTGCAGGTCGAGATAGGCGGCGACAAGGTCTGCAAGCGCCGCCGGCGAACTGGCGCCTTCCACCGCCGCCACCAGTTCACCGGGCGGGGACTGCGGAAGGAGCTGCAGCGCCTCCAGCGCCTGGCTGCGCAGATGCAGGAAGCGCGCCTCGATCTCCGCGCCCTCGGCCTCCGGTTCAGGAATGCGGCGGCCGCGGGCGACGAGGAAGGGGAACCCCTCCACCCATTCGTTGATCTCGAACCGTTCGACGCCCTGGCAAGCCACGTGAGGCGCCCCATCGGGCCCGGTGACGTAGCGCAGGACGTTGGCCAAAGTCCCCATGCGATGCAGGGACTGTGGCCCCGGATCGGGCGCCTGGACGTCCTGTTGCAGCGCGAGGACGAGGGGATGCTGTTCGCGGAGCGCCTGCTGGGCGGCCGCGACCGAGCTCGGACGGTCGAGCACGATCGGGAACACGACGCCCGGGAAGATGACGTTGGACACTGGAACGACGACGACCGTGTCGTCCGGCAGGTTTCGCGCGCCGTTGATGGACTGTTCGCCGTTCATCGGTTCTGCCCTGCTTTGCGCAATGTGACTGTCAGACACCCATTCTCCGCCTGCCAGTCGATCCGGCCGTAGTGTCCGGCGGGGAGCGGCACCCGGCGGGCGAACTGGCCTTGCGGCAGCTCCATGTGATGGATCACCCCGCGGCGCATGCCCGGCGACGGATCGCGGCGCCCAGTGATCATCAGAGCGTCGCCGTCGATGAAGACTTGCACGCCGCTAGGATCGACTCCGGGAAGGGCCGCGACGATCTGCACGTCGCTGGCCGTCTCCAAGAGGTCGATCGGCGGTTCCCAGTAGGCGGTGCGCGGACTTGTGACGGGACGAAACGCCTCTCGGTGCAGCCGGTCGGCGCGAGCCAACATCTGAATGGCTTCCGACCACATCCAATCGCTCGCGCTTCGGTTCCCCATGGCTCCAGCTCTCCCGTACGACGACAAGCCTAACTCCGCCGCTCTACTGACGGAAACGACGAAACGCGGTAGCGGCTGGTGGAGGAATGACCTCCGCGTCTCACAGCACCTGGCTGCAGGGTTCCCGTAAAATCTAGCCACAGAGCGCGTTCATCTGGTCTTGAGGCCCACAAGCGGCGCGAGCCCACCGAAGGTCGAAGCGAGCCAGCCCTGCGGCGGTTGAGGGACAATACCTTGATCGTTCGTGCCGCCGAGAGCTGATCCATCGCATGCTCCATCGCGGTCGGGATATCGGTCGGTCGAGTCCCCCGACGTGACAGCGCGGCCTGCACTGAGGGGACTCGACGACCTCAGGCGCTCGTCCCACGGGCGCCCGGACGCGCCGCAGCGCCAACGCCGGCGCGGACGACGGCATTCAAATTCCCTTGCCGCTTGGAACGCTGCAGATAACGAACTAGGTCGACCAGCCGGCCAAACAAGTAACAGCGCACGGGACTTAACTTGCCCGCTCGATCCCGATACGAGCGTGGTCGAGCGAGTAGCGCGGACCTTGTTGTTATCTCCACCACACCGGTTTGTCCGCCGGTGCGGCCGAAAATCAGGCATGCCTGCAGGCCGGCGCGTCTTGGGAAGTATCGATGCTGAAGCCGCTCCAAAGCGACCACGGGGAGATGCTACGCGTCGGGATAAAAGGCTGTCGATCGGCTTGGCTGAGGCGCCGCGCATCACGGCCCTTTGCGACGCTCCCCCCAAGCTGCTAACCTAAGCCCGACGATCTTGACGACTGGATCTCGCGCCGTGACGCCAAGAATTTGGAAGGTCCTCGCCCTCGCGCTCGCCCTATTGGCCGCGGCGCTCTTTGGGGCTTTGATCACGACTCACCGGTCGGTCGTAGGCCAAATGGGCCCCGCCGCTGGGCCGACGACGCGCACCAGCGCCCCAGACACTTTTGCTCCGGTGATCGAGCGCGTCGCCCCCGCCGTGGTGTCGATCTATGCCGAGGGTGCGCCGTCCCCGCCGATCCTGGTCGTTCCCGACCTGCCGTTCTTCCAGCCCGAGTTCATACCGCCCACCCGGCGCATGTCGTCCGGTTCCGGCTTCTTCATCAGCGCCGACGGCTATGTCTTGACCAATCACCATGTGGTCGAAGGCGCCGAGCGCGTCGAAGTCGTGCTGCACAACGAACGTCGCCTCAAGGCGCGGCTCATCGGCAGCGACCCGGCCACGGACCTAGCCGTGCTGAAGGTTTCTGGCGGACGCTTCAGCTATGTGGACTTGCAGCGCGCCGGCGCGCCGAAGGTCGGCGACTGGGTCATCGCCATCGGCAACCCCTTCGGTTTGGGCGCTACGGCGACCGCCGGGATTGTTTCGGCTTACGGCCGCGATCTGGGCTCGGCGTTCGTCGACTACGTGCAGATCGACGCGCCGATCAACCGCGGCAACTCGGGCGGACCCAGCTTCGACACGCAAGGGCGGCTCGTTGGCGTCAACACAGCTATCCTCTCGCCGTCCGGGGGCAATGTGGGGATCGGATTCGCCATCCCGGCTGAGACCGCGCGGTCGGTGTCCGGACGGCTGATAGCGCGGCGGCCGATCGAGCGCGGCTACATGGGCGCCGCCCTACAGGACATCAGCGCCGACGCGGCCGCCGCCCTTGGACTGCCAGAGGCCCGGGGCGCGTTGGTGGCCAGCGTCACCCCCGGCGGGCCGGCGGCGGTGGCGGGACTCAAGCCCGGTGACGCCATCCTCAAGGTGGACGGTCGCGACGCCGAGAACGCCGAGGCCGTCACGCGCGCCGTCACGCGCAAGCGTCCAGGCGATACGATAACCCTTGAGTTCTTCCGCCGCGGCCGGCGCTTGAACCTTGAGCTCATCCTGGTCACGCGACCGCCTGAGGACCTGCTGCAGCGGCTCACCGAGTGACGCCCGCCCGGCTCGTCACTGCTCAGCGGGAAGGGAAGCGGGACGAGACAACATATTGCGCGGCGGCGCGCTCAACTCGAGAGCCAGGGCGCATTTGACACTCTCCCCTAGCCGGAGCGGCAAGGCCGGATGCGCGCGAGCTCACGACTTTGCGCCGGGCGCGCGAACTCGATGCGCAGCAAACGCTTGACCCGATCAATCGCAGCGCGGAAGCCGACTCCCGCAAGGCTCATAACAGCGCGCGCATCGAGCGCGCGCAGCGGAAGCGAACGATGACATGACCTGGACCGCTGAATTCCTCGATAAGCCGTTGTGGCTGTGGGCCATCTTTTTGACCGTTGTGGTCTGCCTCCTCGCCTTCGACCTGGGCGTTCTGCATCGCAGAAGCCGCGAGATCCCGCTCAAAGAAAGCCTCTTCTTGAGCGCGGCCTACATCCTGGTGGCGATCGCTTTCGGGGTGTGGACCTGGGCGACGCTCGGCTCAGACGCCGGCGCGGCCTTCTTCAGCGGTTATCTGCTTGAGAAGAGCCTATCTCTCGACAACCTCTTTATCATCTCGGCCATCTTCGGCACGCTGATGGTGCCGCGGGAACTGCAGCATCGCGTGCTCTTCTGGGGCATACTGAGCGTGCTGGCCCTGCGAGCGCTGTTGATCGGCCTGGGCGCTGCGCTCGTGCACGAGTTCGCCTGGGTGCTGCCGTTGTTCGGCGCCTTCCTACTCTATGCAGGCTGGCGGCTCAGCCGCCCGCGTAGCCATACGTCCGAGGCGCTGACCCCCACCCCCTTATACCGGATCCTGGTCCGCCGGCTGCCGGTAACGGCGGACCTGCAGGGAAATCGGTTCTTCGTGCGCGGCGCCACGGGCCGCTGGACCGCCACTCCCCTGTTCCTGGCGCTTTTGCTCATCGAGCTCAGCGATGTCATGTTCGCCGTCGACAGCGTGCCGGCGATCTTCGCGGTCACCACGGACCCCTACTTGGTCTACACGTCGAACATCTTCGCCGTGCTCGGCCTTCGCGCCCTCTACTTCGCGCTTGCGGACGTCATCAACCGGCTGGAGCACCTGAGAACCGCGATGGGCTTACTGCTCGCGCTGGCCGGCGGGAAAATCTTCTACAACGCCCTCGTCGGAAAGATCGACCCATTGGTCTCGCTCGCTGTCACCCTGATCGTGCTATTCGGCGGGATGGGCTATTCCGTCTGGCGGACCCGCAGCGTCGCCAGGCCGGAGCCAGCACTCGGCACGACCGACCGAGCGGCGCAGCATACCCAGAGCGCGCGCTCCGACGGGCCGGAGACGATTGAAGAGGCCGCCGCGCGCCCTAGATAAAACCTCGCACGACAGATGCCGCTGCGCCCCAACGGGCGGGTGAAACCCATCTGCCTGGCAGAGGATGAAGCTGAACCTTTGCGTCCCCGATGGCTGGCGCCGCTGCGACCGAGCGATGTGCGCCGGCTCGGCGGGCGGAGGGTTCCGTATTCCAACACCAAGGCCGCTGCGGCGCCGACCCTGCGCCGTCGCGGCCGCACCTTCAGAGGATGAACATGCTGACTGAAGAGATGTCCAAGACCGCGACGCAGCACGCCGACGCATCTACGGCTGGCCCCAGCGAGGTCGCCCTGGCGCTAGGCAAGCTGCTGGCCGACACGCACGCGCTCTATCTGAAGACGCACGGCTTCCATTGGAACGTCCGCGGCCCGCAGTTCCCCGCGCTGCATCAGCTGTTCGAGCAGCAGTACAAGGAGCTTTGGGGCTCGCTGGACGCGCTGGCCGAACGGATCCGCGCCCTCGGCGCCCTGGCGCCGCAAGGTCACACCTCCATGGCGAACCTCACAGGCGTAAAGGACGGCGATCCGCAATGGAGCGCCCAGGAGATGCTGCGCGATCTTCTCAAGGATCACGAGCAGACCTGCGGCGCCATCAAGGCCGCCATCCAGACCGCCGAAGGCGCGAGCGATGCGGCCACGGTAGACCTGCTGAACGATCGGCTTTCGGCCCACGAGAAGCACGCCTGGATGCTGCGCGCCACGCTGGCCACGAACTGAAGAAAAGGACCTTGCGCGTCACGGGCAGCGCCCTATTTGCATTGACGCTGGGCGCCGTCTAAGGGCCTCGCGAACGATGCCTGCGGGATCCTCTCGCACCATATTGCCTCTTGGAGGATGTGGTCATGAGAAACGCAATCCGTGGACTGCGGCGCTGGCTCTCGGCCGAAGGGTCGGACCTGCGCCGACGGGAAGCTGAGGCGTTCCGCGCGCTGGAGACGGCCGCTTTCCCAAAGATGGAGCGGACGCTCGACCGGGTCGGGATGATCGGCCTGCTCACGCTGGGCTTGGTCGCCGCCGCTGCAATGCTGGTCGCTCCCAGTTTGAGGTAGCGCAAAGGCAGCCGCGCGCCCCATGCCGGGCGGCGGCTGTTTGCGCGGAAGCCCAAGCCCTGTTGAAGCGGCATCGGCGCCGATACAAATGACGACGGAGCAAGCCGCCAACTCTACGACCAGGCGCGCTATCGCTGCCGGGCAACCCCAAATCCTTCAACAACAAGAGTGGTATGCGCGCCACTAACAGGTTCAGCCTTCCGGCGTCATCGCCAGGAACGCTCGGGGGACCAGGCGGACTTTGACCGAGCCCTCGAAACTGAACCGTCCCCCATCGAGCAGACCCGGGACCGGACCATTGCCAAGCACTTCGATGGTTTCGGCCATGGCGCATTTGACGTCCGGATCGGCGCGCCAGTCGCGAAAGGCCGCGCTCAGAACCATTCGCAAGGCGTCGACCGGGCCATCAGGATGGATCACCGCCGCCTCAAGGCGCGCCTCCCCAGGACCAAGCCGTGGTGAGGCCAGCGGGCAGAGGACGGCAACCGCCTCGCCCTTGGCGGCAGCGCCACCGTCCCAGAGGCAGATGAGCTCGCGATCGAGCGACGTGCGCAACGCCGACAAACCGTTCCGCGCCGCAACCAGGAACTCGCCGTACCGAACCGCCTCGCGCGCTTCCTGCAGCAAGGAGGGACCGCCGAAGATCGCGGCGGCGAAGAACTTCTGGCCGGCCGCCTCCGCGCCGCTCACCGTGCGGACCCGCGGCCGGGCCACCACGGCGTCGAGCGCATGGCACCAGGTACGCACGCCATAGAGCGCCTGCGGCAGCACGTTCATCGTCCCCCCGTGCGGCGGCATCAGCAGAGGTCCCCCGGGGTCGCACCGCTCAGCAGCGGTGCGGATCGTGCCGTCGCCGCCCAAGACAATGAGGATGTCGGGTCTGCCGATCAGCACCTCGTCGAGCGCCGAGGCCAGTTCCGCGCCCAACCCGCACCACAGATGTGCGGGCTTCAGCCCATGGCGCGCCAGTCGCGCACGCAGGTCCGCGCCCGTCGCACGGGGTGCAACGGCCGCTAGCGACGTTCACCAAGGCCGCGATCTTCGCGGCCTTGAGGTCCAGGGCGGAGGGCGGGCTCATGAGCATCGCGATGGAAAACGGATCTGCCTCCCCATCGTTTCCCCCTCGATGTCAGAACAAGCGGCCTGAGCGGTCCTAAAGGACTGAAAGAAAAGGCTTCGTCGATGAGCGTCGCAAAAAAAATGCTACCGCGAACCCTATCGGCGCTCCGACCCTACGATGGGGATCCCGCGCGCCGGCAGGCGCCCCTTGCTGCAGCCCGCCGCCAGCCGCCTGCCGGCGCTAAACGGGCCATCAAACCCGGATCAGGCCCCGCCAAGCGCGGCGTCGATCACCACCATGAGGATGAGGCCCCCCATCAGGGCGCCGGTGGCCGCCCCCTGATGGGCCTTGCTGTGGGTCTCCGGGATAATCTCGGCGCTGACGACCCAGACCATGGCTCCTGCGGCGAAAGCCAGCGCCCAGGGCAACAAGCCCTCGACCCAGGACACCATGGCGATGCCCACAAAGCCGCTAACGGGCTCCAGGAGTCCGGTCAGCAACGCCACAGAAAACGCCATCCAACGGGGGTAGTTGATGCTCGCCAGGGCCGCAGCGACCGCCAGGCCCTCGGGCAGGTTCTGCAGGCCGATTCCAAGCGCCGCGCTCGTTCCGTTTGCGATGTCAGGACCGCCGAAACTGACGCCCACGGCCAAGCCTTCAGGTATATTGTGCAGGGCGATTGCGAAGACGATCAGCCACATCCGTTGCAGGGATGCTATCGGAACACCCTCGAACCCGATCACGAAATGTTGGTGCGGCGCGTAACGGTTCACCTGCTGCACAGCCAACGCCCCGAGAGCCAAGCCCAGCACCACCTCGGCGTGCCCGACAATGCCGCCAGAGGGATGAACGCGTGCGAGCGAGAGGGCGGGAGTCATCAGCGACAGATAGGCGGCTGTGAGCATTACCCCGGCGGCGAAACCCAGTAAGACGGCTTCCAGGCGAGGGGACAAGTTGCGGACGAAGAAGACGGGGAGGGCCCCGACGCCTGTCGCCAAACCCGCCGCCGCGCTTCCTCCCAGGCCTGTCAACACAAGCGTCCAGTCCATGCACCCTCGCCCTTCCATTCCGTCAGGTTCATTAGGGACGTGACACACCACGCCACCAAACCGAAAGTGGCGTCCCGCCGGAGCGGTGGCTGTAGGGATTCCGAAGGCGTCTGCGCGCGGTGACCGAACCGCAAGCCCGAACGCGATGCGCCGCTTGATCCTGCTGCGACATGGCGAAAGTCAATGGAACGCCGACAACCGTTTCACGGGCTGGGCCGATGTGGACCTGACCTCGTCGGGCGAAGCACAAGCCGAAGCTGCGGGTAAGTTGCTTCGCGATCACAGCGTCGACGTGGAGACCGCTTTGACCTCGATGCTGACCCGCGCGATAAGAACACTCTGGATCGTACTTCACGCCAGCGACCAGACCTTCGTGCCTGAAGGGAAGGACTACTTGCTGAACGAACGGCACTACGGCGCCCTTACCGGTATGGACAAGGATGAGGCGGCGCATCGATTTGGCGCCGACCCCGTGGCGCGCTGGCGCCGTGGCTTGACCGATCGTCCGCCGCCGATGGCCGGACCCGACCACGCCGAACTTGCTCGGGACCGGCGCTATCGCGGAGTGGCCGTCCCGCGCACCGAGAACCTCTACGACGTCATGCAACGGATTTCTGCCTGGCGTCGGAATACGCTGGCCCCGGCCCTCGCCATCGGGACGGTCCTGGTCGTCGCGCACGGCAACAGTCTTCGCGCGCTACTGAGCTTGCTCCTTACTCTTGCCGAGGCCGAAATCATGAGGCTCGAAATCCCCCACGCCAATCCGCTCATGATCCGGCTTGACACGCAGGCCCGCCCGATCGAGGCGGCCTACCTCGACCCGGCGCGGGCAGCGCCCCTGCCTTGGCCTTCGTGACACTCTTGCGCGCCAGGGCGGCCAAACCAACTTCGGGACAAAAGATGGACACGACGCTCGCACACTTAACGTCCGGACGGGTGATCGTCACCTACGGGCGCAGCCTGATGGCGCTGACGATCGCCCATTCTTTGGGCCGGCGGGGCGTTGAGGTGATCGGCTGCGACGACGTCGGCCTCACGGCCGTCTCCTTTTCCCGGTTCGCCAAGAAGCACTTCACGCACGCGCCGGCCGCCGAGCATCCGGAGCGCTTCATCGCCGATCTGGAAGCGGCGATCGTCCGCCACAAGCCCCAGGATGACCGCCCCTATGTGCTCATCCCCTGCTTCCAGGAGACGAGGATCATCGCGCGGCACGCCGAGCGTCTGTCACCCCACATTCGGGTCGCGGCGCCGCCGATCGACGCCATCGCCGCGGTCGACCCGAAGGACGCGCTGATGCGCACGGCCCACGCCATGGGGCTCAACGCACCGCGCACCTGGACGGACGCCGAGCTCCGCGCCGGCGGTGCGCGGCCCGACCGGTTCCCGCTGGTCGCCAAGCCCGTTCGCGGGGTGGGCGGCCGGGGCGTGCGACGGCTGTCGGACGCCGAGGCGCTCAATCAGGCTCTCGCGTCCCCGACCGAGCCCCTGCTCATCCAGGACTACATCCCAGGGCAGGATTTCTGCCTGACCGCGCTGTATGACCAGGGCGTCCGGCTGGCGAGCGCCGCCTACCACAACCTCTCGCAATTCCCGCGGGGGGCCGGCGCCGGCGTCCTGCGCGAGACCGTCGACGATCGGCCGTTCCTGGCGACGGCCGACGCCCTGTTCGGCCCGCTCGGCTGGACAGGGGTGGTCGAGGTCGACTTCCGCTGGGACGGGACGAGCGATCCGTTCCTGATCGAGGTCAATCCGCGCTTCTGGGCCGGCCTGTTCCACACGGTGGAATCCGGCGTCGACTTTCCCTGGATGCTCTACGAACTCGCGGTCACCGGGCGGGTGGCGACCCCGGCCGCTCCCAAGCTTGGCCAACGCACCAAGGTCGGGGCGCTGCACCTCCTTTCCGCAATCCAGGAGGTCGCGGATTCCGAAGAGGGGTTCGCCGGCCTTCGGGAGGCGTGGGGCCAATCCGTGCACCTCTTCCAATCCGGCCGGCTGTTGGACGCCTCGCGCGAGCTCGCCCGAGGCCTTGCGGCGGGGCCAGACCTCGGGCGCGCCGCCCAGCGCCTGCGCGAGGCCCTGCGCACGGCCAAGAACGCGCCGAACGAGCTCTTTCGCTCCGACGATCCGCTGGTCAGCCTCGGCGCGCTCTTCGTCGTGGCCTCGCTGATCCGCCACGGCAAGCTGCCGCCGGAACTCAAATACGATCCCGACGCGCGGGGCCTGGTGGTGGAGTGAGCCCATGGACCGCCACCGCCCGATCATCGGCGTCACCCGCCCAAGCGTCGGCGACATGCTGTCCTACCTCGCCATCGCCCTGGGGATCCGCCTGGCCGGAGGCCGGCCGGTACGCCTGAGCTCCACCACCTGGGAGGGGGTGACCTTGGACGGCCTCGTGCTCAGCGGCGGGTCGGACGTGTTCCCCAAACGGTTCCAGACCCTGCCAAAGGCGGGCTACCGGTATGACCATCCCCGGGAGCAGATGGAGCTGGCCTTGCTCGAGCGCGCCTTGGCCGAAGACCTGCCGATCCTCGGCATCTGCCGCGGCGCCCAGCTCATGAACGTGGCCGCGGGCGGGTCCCTGCACATGGACGTGGCCGAGCGCTTCCACCCGACCCCCTATCCGCAGCACTGGTTTCGACAGATCCATTTCCGCAAGGTCGTCTCGATCACCCCGGGCAGCCGCCTTCACGCCATCCTGGGCTGCGAGCGGCTATGGGTGAACTCCATCCACAGCCAGGCCGTCGACCGGCTGGGCGCGGGCCTGACCATCTGCGCCCGAGAAGCCAATGGCGTGCCGCAGGCGATCGAGCGAACCGACCGCGACTTCTGCATCGGGGTCCAGTTCCACCCCGAACTGCTGCTGCACCGCAGACCCTTCCGGCGGCTTTTCGAGGCCCTGGTGTTGTCCGCGAAAGCCCGCCAGCGGCGGTGGGGATCGGACGCGCCGGGCGTGCAGGGGCCGGCGGGCTTGCGCCGCGCTTCTCGGGACCTACATCGATTCGCCTGACCTGAAACGCAGAGGTGACGCCTTGGACAAACCAAAGATCGGCCTCATCGTCGGATCGGTCCGCGAGACCCGGTTTGCCGACAAGGTGGCGCCCTGGATCTCCGAGCTGGCGGCGCGCCGCGACGACCTCGCCCTCGAGATCGTCGACCTGAAGGACTACGCCCTTCCCTTCTTCTCCGATCCGGTGTCTCCGGCCTATGCGCCGTCCCCCCATCCGGAGTCCCGGCGATGGCAGGCGAAGATGGCTGAGCTGGACGGCTACCTGGTGACCGCGGCCGAGTACAATCGCGGGCCCACCGGCGTGCTGAAGAACGCCCTGGACCACGCCTACCGCGAGTACAACCGCAAGCCTGTCGCCTTCGTGGGCTATGGCAGCGTCGGCGGCGCGCGCGCCGTGGAGCAGCTGCGCCTGATCGCGATCGAGCTGCAGATGGCGCCGATCCGGCATGCGGTGCACATCGGCGGCGGCGACTTCTATGCCGTGATGAAGGGCGAGACGGCGCTCAAGGATCTGCCGCATCTGGAGACGATGGCCGACACAATGTTCGACGACCTGGCCTGGTGGGCGCGGGTCCTGAAGCAAGCCCGCGAGGGTGAACCGTCGGCGGCCAAGGCGGCCTGACCTCCGGAATGCTCGGCCCGGGGGGGCCGGGGCCGAGCACCAGACTGGAGAGTCCGCGAACGGTCGTCGTCGGGTGGAACGCCGCTCCCATTCAACTTAGACGGCTTGCGATCGTATCGCCAAGTCCTGCGCCCGATGCGTGTAGTCGGATGTTTGCAAGGTTGCTGGTCAGCCCGCGCAGGCTGAGCTAAATCCTGAGTTGACGCGGAAGGCTTCATCACCTGTCTGCGTCCCGCACCGAGGTGCGGAACAGCTTTGGGCCGACCTATGTCGGGCGGCCCGCGGAATACAACACCCGCAAGGGTGGCGGGCTCTGTCTCGCCGCCTTGGGGAATACGTGGGGCGTGCCTTGCCCTGTGCTGCGCACGTGTTCAACCGCCCGGCGCCAGGCCGGGCCGGCCAGGGGGAGGCACATGGCGCGCGCCGACACCGTGCGCCTGCGGCGTAAGTCGCTTGGCCTCAGTCAACAGAGCCTGGCCGAGGCGCTCGATCTCACCTTCCAGCAGGTCCAGAAGTACGAGCGCGGCGCGAACCGGATCAGCGCCTCAACCCTTTTCCGCATCTCCAAGGTTCTGGAGGTCCCGGTCAGCTATTTTTTCGACGGGCTGCATGACCCCGCGAAGGTCGCGGGCGAGCGCTATGCCCAGGTCTACGACACGGTCCTGCAGGACCTTCTCTTGGAGCCGAACGGGCCGGCGCTGGCGGAAGCCTTCCTGAGCATCCGCCGGCGCGGGATCCGCAAGAGCGTCACCGATCTGGTGCGCGCCATCGCGGCGAACGACGAGGCGGGACAGGCCGGGAGCCAAGCGGACGACCGCTCCGCGTCAGGACGCGCCGCCGCGGAATGAGGAAGCGCGACGGCCTCCTCCTCGCCCCTATCGTTCTGGTGGGCGCAATGATGGCGAGCTTCGCCGTCAGTTCGAGACCCCTCGCCGAGCCGCTGCTGTGGACCATCACCGGCCTTTCGGCGCTCGCGATCGGGGCCTACGTGCTGATCGCGCGGCGCGAGGCCGAGCCGCTGGACAGAAAGGCTCGCGCGAGTGGGCCCGAGACGGCGACTGACGAGGACGAGCGCCGACCCAAGGATGGGCGGGACGTGACCTAAGGACTCGACGGGACCCGCGCCTGTTCCAAGACGTCGATGAGTTCGATGCGGAAGGGCTTCGGCAGGTCAGGCTCGAAGCAGGCCAGCCCCGGTCTCGCGGCTGACGGAAGGCGGCCCCGAGCCGCGGGCACGGAGCCGCGGCAGAACGCCGGGGCCGGGGGCTGGAGGCGTGCCAGCACACCCTTTGGCGGCAGTCTTTTTGGCAGCAAGAGGGGCGGCGCGGGACCCCACACTTGATCTCTTGCGCGACGGCGCCGCCGCCATAGATCAGCCTTCGGCCGGCTCTGCCGGTCGAACTCTGTCGAGGATGCGGGAGATGATCACGACGGTGCGGCCCTCGGCCCGCCGGCGACGCAACCGGCGCGCGGCGCGGATCGGTGTCAGCCTTGCGGGCGCGCTCGCGGTGCTGGCCGCCGTTCCGGCTGCGCAATCGGTGGCGCACGATCCGCTCGTCTGTTTCGTCGATGCTCAGGGACGCAAGGTGCGGATTGGGGACACGGTGCGCGACCGGTTGGGCCGGGAGATCGGCTGGATCTCCGGCAGCCAGTGCGCCGCGAACACGCCGCCGGGCAAGCTGCGCATCGTTCCAAACCTCGATGGCCCCGTTGACCCCATCGAGGTGGACGCTGGCGTCCTCCTGAGCGCCGACAAGGACGTCGTCCTGGCGCTCTCGGCCGACGAGCTCGACCGCACCTTTCAATACGCGCGCACCGACGGCCACGAGGCGCCCAGCTAACGGAACAGCTTGGCCGTGAAGCGCGTTGCGCGCGCGCAACTCCGGGGGCGGGCTGCGCCCCCTTCTCAGAAGAAGGGATTAACCGCATGAAGATTGCTCAGGTCGCTCCCCTCTACGAGGCGGTTCCGCCGCGGCTGTACGGCGGGACGGAGCGTGTGGTGGCTCACCTGACCGACGCGCTGGTGGCGCTCGGCCACGAGGTGACCCTGTTCGCCAGCGCCGAGGCGCAGACCCGCGCCAGGCTCGTGCCCGTGCGCGACCAGGCGATCCGCCTCGACCCGGCCCCGCTGAAGTCCGACGTCGCCGCGCACCTGGCGCAGCTCGCCGAGGTGAAGCGGCGCGCCGACGACTTCGACGTCATCCACTTCCATACCGACCTGCTGCACTTCCCGATCTTCGCCGACCTGGCGGAGAAGACGGTGACCACCCTGCACGGGCGCCTCGACCTGAAGGACCTGCCGGAGGCCTTCCGCCGCTGGCCAGCCTTCCCGCTGGTCTCGATCAGCGACGACCAGCGCAAGCCGCTGCCCTTCGCCAACTGGATCGGGACCGTGCACCACGGCTTCCCGCCGGAGCACTACACCTTCCACCTGCGCAGTGAGGGCTATCTCGCCTTCCTGGGCCGCATCTCGCCGGAGAAGCGCCCGGACCGGGCGATCGAGATCGCGCGGCGCGCCGGCAAGCGGCTGAAGATCGCCGCCAAGGTGGACGCCGCCGACCGGTCCTACTTCAACGACGTGATTGAGCCGCTGATCCGCAACGAGCCTCTGGTGGAGTTCATCGGCGAGATCGGCGATGCGGAGAAGTCCGCCTTCCTGGGGGGGGCCGACGCCCTGCTCTTCCCCATCGACTGGCCCGAGCCCTTCGGCCTGGTGATGATCGAGGCCATGGCCTGCGGCA
>NZ_LSJA01000366.1 GCF_001556515.1 Caulobacter sp. CCH9-E1
CATGGCCGGGCTCGAGGTCGAGCATGTCCTCGATCCGGCGACCAAGCTTGCGCCCTTCACGGTCTGCAAGATCGTCGAGGCCGCGCGTCACCCGAACGCCGATCGTCTTCAGGTCTGCCAGGTCGACACGGTCGACGGCCGCAAGGAGATCGTCTGCGGCGCGCCGAACGCCCGCGCGGGCCTGACCACCATCTACGCCCCGATCGGCGCCTACGTGCCGGGCCTGGGCGTGACCCTGGTGGAGAAGCCGGTGCGCGGCGTCGTCTCGAACGGCATGCTCTGCTCGGCCGCCGAGCTGGAATACGCCACCGAGAGCGACGGCATCATGGAGCTGCCCGACAGCCTTTCGGTCGGCACGCCGGCCGTCGACGCCCTGGGCCTGGAAGCCGTCATCGATTTCGAAGTCACCCCCAACCGCCCCGACTGGCTGGGCGTCGCCGGCATCGCCCGCGACCTGGCCGCCGCGGGCGTGGGCACGCTGAAGGACCTGTCGATCGCGCCGGTCGCCGGGGCGTTCCCCTGCCCGATCACCGTCAAGGTGGACGGCGAGGCCTGCCCGGTGTTCGCCGGCCGCCTGATCAAGGGCGTCAAGAACGGCCCATCGCCCAAGTGGCTTCAGGACCGCCTGACCGCCATCGGCCTGCGTCCGATCAACGCCCTGGTGGACATCACCAACCTGATCTCCTACGACCGCGCCCGGCCGCTGCACGTCTATGACGCGGCCAAGCTGGTCGGCGCGACGATCGAGGCGCGCCTGGGCCGCGGCAAGGCCGAGGTCACCCCCGGCGACCAGCCCTCGCCCGCCGAGCACCACGACGAGCAGCTGATCGCGCTGGACGGCAAGACCTATGACATCACGCCGGAGATGTGCGTGATCGCCGACGCCGAGGGCAATCGCCCGATCGGCCTGGGCGGCGTCATGGGCGGCGAGAGCACCGGCTGCTCGGACGAGACGGTCGACGTCTTCGTCGAAAGCGCCTGGTTCGAGCCGATCCGCATCGCCCAGACGGGCCGCGCCACCGGCATCAACAGCGACGCCCAGTACCGTTTCGCCCGCACGGTCGACACCGGTTCGGTCGTCCCGGGGATCGAGCTGGCTACTAAGCTGATCCTGGAGCTCTGCGGCGGCCAGCCGTCGGAGATCATCGTCGCCGGCGAGGTTCCGGCCGCGCCGAAGGGCTTCGGCTTCGATCCGGCCTATGTCGAGCAGCTATCGGGCCTGTCGGTCTCGGCCGACCGCGCGCGCCAGATCCTGGTCGACCTGGGCTTCGACGTGAAGGACGGCTCGCCCTGGACCGTCACCCCGCCGACCTTCCGCCGCGACGTGGAAGGCAAGGCCGACCTCGTCGAGGAAATCGCCCGCATCGCCGGCTATGGCGCCCTGCCCTCGACGCCGCTGCCGGAAGCGCCGCGCGCGGTCGGCGGCATCCTGACCGCGAAGCAGGCCCGCGCCCGCACGGCGCGCCGGGCTCTGGCGGCCGCCGGCTACGCCGAGGCCGTGACCTACAGCTTCACCAGCCGCGAGACCGCCGAGCTGTTCGGCGGCGGCGCGGCCGAGCTCGTCCTCGCCAACCCGATCGCCTCGGAGCTGGACTGCATGCGCCCGTCGCTGCTGCCCAACCTGATCGAGGCCGCCGGCCGCAACGCCCGCCAGGGCTTCCCGGACGCGGCCCTGTTCGAGATCGGCCCGACCTTCCACGGCGACAAACCGAACGACCAGCGCACCGTCGTCTCGGCGATCCTGGTCCCGAAGGCTCCGCGCGGCTGGGACAAGGCCCCGCAAGGCGACGTCTTCACGGTCAAGGCCGACCTGCTGGCCCTGTTGGAAGAGCTGGGCGCGCCCGTCGCCTCGCTGCAGACCGCGCAAGGCTCGGCCTCGTCCTGGTGGCATCCTGGGCGCTCCGCGCGTTTGCAGCTGGGCCCCAAGGCGGTGATGGCCGAGTTCGGCGAGATCCACCCGGCGGTCCTCAAGGCCCTGGACGTGGCCGGCCCGGTCTATGGTTTCGAGATCACCCTGGAGGCGATCCCCGAGCCGAAGAAGAAGTCGGTCAAGACCCGCCCGGCCTTCTCGCCCTCGGCCCTGATGCCGCTGACTCGCGACTTCGCCTTCCTGGTCGAGAAGGCCAAGGCCGCCGGCGATCTCGTGAAAGCCGCCGCCGGCGCCGACAAGGCGCTGATCACCGCCGCGCGCGTGTTCGACGTCTACGAGGGCCCCGGCGTGCCCGAAGGCTTCAAGTCGGTCGCGATCGAGGTCGTTGTCCAGCCCCGCGAAGCCACCCTCACCGACGCCGAGATCGAGGCCCTGTCGGCCAAGGTCGTCGCGGCGGCCGAGAAGGCCGGCGGCAAGCTGCGGTCTTAAGTTCCCTTCTCCCCTTGCGGGAGAAGGTGGCAGCCGGAGGCTGACGGATGAGGGGTCGCGCAGGCGGCCCCTTTTTTCGTTGGAGAGGCCATTCAACCCCTCATCCGGCGCTGCGCGCCACCTTCTCCCGCAAGGGGAGAAGGAAACCGATCTGCTGACTTTCCAGGCGCCAAGCCTCACTAGAGGCAGCCCCCGCCCTCCTCCGCGACCGAACGTCCCTGCTCGGGGCAAGCCCTTGCGCGGTAGTGAATGTCACGCTACCTGTAACAAGCGCCTATTGGACTCATCGCTTCCACATGCAATCGACCTTCGCCTTCGCCGCCTTCGTGACCACCGGCCTCGCCGCCGTGGCTGCGATGTCGTGCGCGGTGTCGATGTGGAACATGATTAACCAGATTAAAACCGTGCGAGTTCGAACGGGGCAAAATCGGCGCAAGCAGCGGTAGGAAACCCTACCAAACCCAAAGCCGAAGGATCGCAAGATCTCCAAAAAGCCCCGCTCCCACGAGCGGGGTTTTTTGTTGCGCGGTTCCTCGGTCCTCCCAGTCTCTCAAGATCCAAGGACCACATCGATGAGCTACCTGCCCTCTCCACCCGCCTTCCACAGCGACGCCGACGGCGTCACCGTGCACCAGTTGCTGCTGGCCGCGCAGGACGCGCCCAGCGCGCTCGACGCCGTTCGCCAAGGCCTGGCCGACAGCGGCGCCGAACTGTGCGGCCTGACCATGAAGCCCGTCGGCCAGATCGTCGAAGCCTCGCTGCGCGTGCGCCATCTGGGCGACCAAGCGGCTCGACTGCTGGCCCGCGACCTCGCCGCCTGGCCGGGCGTCAACTCGGCCTCGGTCGAGCACCAATGGGTCCGCCCGTGCGCGTAGACAGTCTCAAACCAGAGGATGAGAAACGCCGGCTCTTCCTCGTCACCGCCGAGGACACGCCCGACGCCTTGATGCGCGTGCTGGGCGTGGCCTCGGTCCAGCAGGCGCGGCTGCGCGCCCTGTCCGCCGCTCCCGAGGGCCAGCACATGGCCATTCGGCTCGAGATCGACGACCAGGGCGACGCCCGCGCCGAAGCCCTGGCGTCGCGCCTGGCCGCCTGTCCGGCCGTGCGCGGCGTCGGCTTCGGCTGGCAGTAGCCTAAGCCGCCAGGAGTTCGTCGGCGGGGCCGAAGAACTCGTACTTGATGCGGTCAGGCGAGACGCCGGCCGCGGCCAGCCCCGTCACCAGCGCCCGCATGAACGGCCGAGGGCCGCACAGATAGAAGTCGGCCGCGTCGAAAGGCGTGTTGGTCTTCAACCAGTCGATATCCACCATGCCGTCCACGTCGTGAGTCACGCCCACCGCGTCGCTGGGCAGAGGCTCGCTATAGAACGTCGCCACCCGCGTGCGGCCATGCTCGGCCGCTAGGCCGCGGACATGGTGCGCCATCGCGTGGACGCGGCTGTTGATCGCCCCATGGACGAAATGGGTCTCGAGCTCAGGGTGATCCTTGGCGATCGCCTCCAGCATGGCGACCATCGGAGTCAGGCCGACGCCGCCGCTCAGCAGCACCACCGGCCGATCCGGCGCCGGCGCCAGATGGAAATCACCCGCGGGCGGAGTCGCCTCGACGATGTCGCCCTCGGCCACGACGTCGTGCAGGAACACCGAGCCGTGGCCCTCGTCCTCGCGCTTGACCGAGATGCGATAGGTCTCGCCGTTCGGCGCCGCCGAGATTGAGTAGTTGCGCTTCAGGCCCTTTTCCGAGGGCGTGTCGAAACGGAAGGTCAGGTGCTGGCCCGGCCGATGGGCGATCACCGGCCCGCCATCGCGCGGGCGCAGGATAAACGAGGTGATGACCTTGCTCTCGCGAATCTTCTTCTCGACCACGAACGCGCGCCAGCCGACCCAGCCCCCCGTCGCCGCGGCCGCCGCCTCGCGGATCGCCGCTTCCCGACCCTTCAGGATGTCAGCCAGGAACCAATAGGCTTCCCCCCAGGCCGCCAGGATGTCCTCATTGGCCGCCTCGCCCAGCACGTCGACCAGCGCGCCGAGCAAGGCGGTCGCCACCGCCGCGTAGTGCTCGGGCAGGATATGGTAGCCCACGTGCTTTTGGGCCATGCGTTCGACCGCGCCGCCCAGAACGCCCAGATTGTCGATGTTCTGCGCATAGGCGAGCACGGCGCCCGCCAGGGCCTTGGGCTGGGCGCCGGACGCCTGATTGGCGTGGTTGAACAGCGAGGCGATGGCCTCATCCTGGAATAGGCGCGCGTACATCGCCTTGGTGATCGCCTCGCCATGGACGGCGAGGACCGGAGCCGTCGCCTTCACGACCGCGATCGTCTTTTCGCTAAGCTGCGTAGCCATTTCAAAACCCCTCAAAGATGCATTTTCCGCGCATCTATCTGGGAGATCGTCGTTATGCAAGATTAAATGCATTTAATGTGCATCTTTTTACCCACGCCGCTCGACGGACTATCGCGGCTGCTGATAAGCCGGATGCAATGCGTCTGACTCGGTACACCGACTACGCCCTGCGCGTGCTTCTGCACCTCACCGCCTATGACGAGCGGCTGGTGTCGATCGGTGAGATTTCGCGCGCCTATTCGATCTCGCAGAACCATCTGATGAAGGTGGTGCAGGACCTCAGCCGGACGGGCTTTGTCACGGCGGTTCGAGGCCGGAACGGCGGCCTGCGCCTGGGCCGTCCTCCGGAGGAGATTCGCATCGGCGACGTCGTCCGGCACACCGAGGACGGCTTCCAACTCGTCGACTGCAGCACCTGCAAGGTCGCGCCGGCCTGCACCCTGCCCCGCGGCCTGAACGAGGCCACCCGCGCCTTCCTGGCGGTCCTCGACGGCTATACCCTGGCGGACATGGCCAGCGCTCGCAGCGACCTTCGCATGCTGCTCGGCTCGCCCGCCCCTAGTGATCCGGCAATCTGAGCGTTCAGGGCGTGACGAATGTCACCTCGCCCGACTAGGCTGGAGCTTGACGGAGGCCTGAATGAAGAAACCGATTCTGGAACTGTGGTTGGAGCGCGGACTGTTCGCCTCGCGCTGGCTGATGGCGCCGTTCTATGTCGGCCTCGTCGTCGCCCTGGCGGCGCTGATCGTGGTCTTCTTCCAGGAGCTGGCGCACGAACTGCCGCACCTGCTGACGATGAAGCCCGAGGACGCCATTCTGCTGGCTCTGTCGCTGATCGACCTGTCGCTGGCCGCCAACCTGCTCGTGATCGTCATCCTGTCGGGCTACGAGAACTTCGTCTCCAAGATCGATACCGCCAGCCACGAGGATCGCCCCGACTGGATGGGCACGGTCGACTTCTCGGGTCTGAAGATGAAGCTGATCGCTTCGATCGTGGCGATCTCGGCGATCGCCCTGCTGAAGGCCTTCCTGAAGCTGACCGAGCCAGGCCAGACGGTGGATCAGGTCCGCCTGTTCTGGCTCGTGACTGTCCACCTGTCCTTCGTCGCCTCCGGCGTGCTGCTGGCCGTGATGGACTGGCTGAACGGGAAGGTGGAGAAGCACTAGCCCCTCCACGCGCCGCGCGAGCCTAGAACGGCAACGTGCGGCGCTTGCGGCTGTAGCCCAGGTAGCCGATGTTCGCGCCGAGGCGCAGGCCGACCCCTGCGCGGATCGGCGCCAGGGTGATCTCGTCGGCCTTCTGGTAGTTCACGCCCAGGCCGCCGATCAGATAGGCGCTGCCTTCGACGCCGGGGAAGCGGCGGAAGATCGCGTCGGGATATTGCAGATTATAGCACAGGGTGAAGACGCGGCTGGCGTTGCCGCCCCAGTCCCAACCGATCGAAGGGCCCTGCCAGAAGACCTCCATCGTCGGACGGCCCTTCATATAGAGCAGCCCCCGGCCATAGCGCAGGCCGACGGCGAAGGCGCCCGAGCCCTCCTCGCCGGCGATATAGCCGGTGGGCTGGCCCTTCTCCTTGAAAATCCGCTCAATGGCCGCGCCGGCGCTCTCGGCCGTCACGCCCAGGAAGTCGGAGGTGGCGCGGACCATCTCGTCGCGGGAATAGGTCGAGGCGCCGCCCGTCTCATAGACTGGACCGCTGGAGCCGGCCGGCGGCGGATTGGCTTGGCGCGCTAGGGCGTCGGTCGCCGAGGCGGTCAGGCCAGCGGCCGCGCCGGTGAGGATCAGCTTGCGACGGTCCATGTCAGAAATTCCGGATCAGTTACTTTGCAACACTGTTGCAAGCCATTGAGACCGGTTTGGGGCCCCAAACTTAACGCGCGGTTAAGCATGTCCGCCCAACGCCCCGCACCCGCCCCCTCGCGAAGCGGGCCAAATGTGCTAGAGGCTGCCTCATGACTTCGACGCCTCTGGACAAGATCCGTAACTTTTCAATCGTGGCGCACATCGACCACGGCAAATCGACGCTGTCCGATCGCCTGATCCAGACCACCGGCGGCCTCACCGCGCGTGAGATGAGCGCCCAGGTCCTGGACAACATGGACATCGAGAAGGAGCGCGGGATCACCATCAAGGCCCAGACCGTGCGCCTGACCTACAAGGCCGCCGACGGCGAGACCTACATCCTCAACCTGATGGACACCCCCGGCCACGTCGACTTCGCCTACGAGGTCAGCCGGTCCCTGGCCGCCTGCGAAGGCTCGATCCTGGTCGTCGACGCCAGCCAGGGCGTCGAGGCCCAGACCCTGGCCAACGTCTACCAGGCCATCGACAACAACCACGAGATCGTCCCGGTCCTGAACAAGGTCGACCTGCCCGCCGCCGACGTCGACCGCGTCAAGGCCCAGATCGAGGACGTCATCGGCCTGGACGCCTCCGACGCCGTCGAGTGCTCGGCCAAGACCGGCCTGGGCATCCCCGACGTGCTGGAAGCCATCGTCACCCGCCTGCCCGCCCCCAAGGGCGACCCCAACGCCCCGCTCAAGGCCCTGCTGGTCGACGCCTGGTACGACGCCTATCTCGGCGTCGTCGTCCTGGTCCGCATCTTCGACGGCACGCTGAAGGCCGGCCAGCAGGTCCGCATGATGCAGACCGGCGCCACCCACCGCATCGACAAGGTCGGCGTCTTCACGCCCAAGGCCACCGACGTCGAGTACCTGGGCCCCGGCGAGGTCGGCTTCTTCACCGCCTCGATCAAGGAAGTGGCCGACGCCGCCGTCGGCGACACCATCACCGACGAGAAGAAGCCCACCGCCGAAGCCCTCAAGGGCTTCAAGGAAGTGGTCCCGGTCGTGTTCTGCGGCCTCTTCCCGGTCGACGCCGCCGACTTCGAGGACCTGCGCGCCGCCGTCGGCAAGCTGCGCCTGAACGACGCCAGCTTCACCTACGAGATGGAGAGCAGCGCCGCCCTGGGCTTCGGCTTCCGCTGCGGCTTCCTGGGCCTCCTGCACCTGGAGATCATCCAGGAGCGCCTGTCCCGCGAATTCGACCTCGACCTGATCGCGACCGCCCCCTCGGTGGTCTACAAGATCCGGCTGCGCAACGGCGAGGAGATCGAGCTGCACAACCCGGCCGACCTGCCGGACGTCATGCAGATCGAGGAGATCCAGGAGCCCTGGATCAAGGCCACCATCTTCACCCCGGACGAGTATCTCGGCGGCGTCATCAAGCTGTGCCAGGACCGCCGCGGCATGCAGCGCGAGCTCAGCTACGTCGGCAGCCGCGCCATGGTCGTCTACGACCTGCCGCTGAACGAGGTGGTGTTCGACTTCTACGATCGCCTGAAGTCGATCTCGAAGGGCTACGCCAGCTTCGACTACCAGCTGGAGGACTACCGCGCCGGCGACCTCGTGAAGATGTCGATCCTGGTCAACAGCGAGCCCGTCGACGCCCTGTCGATGCTGGTCCACCGCAGCCGCGCCGAAAGCCGCGGCCGGGGCATGTGCGAGAAGATGAAGGAGCTCATCCCCCAGCACATGTTCGTCATCCCGATCCAGGCCGCCATCGGCGGCCGCATCATCGCCCGCGAAACCGTCCGCGCCCTGCGCAAGGACGTGACCGCCAAGTGCTACGGCGGCGACGCCAGCCGCAAGCGCAAGCTTCTGGACAAGCAGAAGGAAGGCAAGAAGCGCATGCGCCAGTTCGGCAAGGTCGAGATCCCGCAGGAAGCCTTCATCGCCGCGCTGAAGATGGACGAGGATTGATCGGGGCGGTTAGCGCCTGATCGTAGGGCTTGGAGCGCCCCCGCCGGGAGACTGGCGGGGGTGTTTTATTTCGGCTGTTAGCAGCGGGCGGAATGTAAGCCGTTAGCGTCAGACGAGCGCGAAGACGGAATGTTGAGCCAGTACTTGGACGAATATTCACTCATAAAGCCACATTAGGCAGCCACGAACGCCAAACGCGCAGGGCCAAGTCGAGCCGCTTACTGACGCCCCTTTTAGATCCGTAGTAGCTCCCGCTGGCCATGCAGATCGGCTATCAAATCTTAGGCTCTGATAACGGTCCGGAAACCTGAAGAGGTCCGAACCGTAACCCGCATGGACAACGGCGAGGCGTCGCGCGAAGGTGGCCCAAATGGATACAGACGAAAAAATCAGGGCCTTCCGTGCATCCATCTCGTCGAATCTCCTCGCTGGCGATGACTTCATTGATTGGCAGGTCGTCGAGCAGCACCTGAAGTCGTCGAGCTCAGCGATCCTTCATATCCAATGCCTTGTCGATGGCGGTGGCGTGGACCGAAATGGCTTGGAGAAGCTTCTGCGGGACGAGCCCTCGGTATATCCACTTTTGCTCGACCTGATCGCCTTCAACACTAGCGGCACCCAAGTCGAGAAGTGGGGCCTCCCGCAACTCATAAGCCACGACCAAGGCAGGACTGCTTGGGTATGGAAGCGATTATGATCGACTTCCTCAAGCGCCAGTCAGCAGAGGATCTCCAAACGGCAGAGGCTTCCTGTAGGTCGCGCGGGCGCTTCCATGACGCTCGCGATCCAACCACTTGGTCCCTAGTCGATCTCATGCGTGGAGTAAGGGCGTTGCTTCGCTTAGGCGAGCTCGACATCCCCGAAAACTTGAGAGAGTGGCGCAATCTCATCCACCCGGGCGTATGCATGAGAGCTTACAAGCCCGATTTCGATCTTGCCCCTGAGGTGTGCACTGCGGCCGGGCAACTGCAGATCATTTTGCGCGACTTGCCGTAGAGTCAGGAGGGATCCCGGCACGTCAACGGGTAGAATGCGATTGCGGGCAAGGTGCACATGTCCGCGTCCATCGGCTAAATATCCTACCCAACTCCCCCACCTCTTCCCACACCTAACCCCCTGAAATCCCT
>NZ_LSJA01000367.1 GCF_001556515.1 Caulobacter sp. CCH9-E1
TGCCCACCGGCACGGTCGACTTGGTCACCACCACCGTGAAGCCGTCGATCAGGCCGGCGATCTCCTCGGCCGCGGCGTAGACGTAGGACAGGTCGGCGTGGCCATCGCCGCGGCGGGTGGGCGTGCCCACCGCGATGAACACCGCGTCGGCGTCCTTGATCGCCTGAGCGCCGTCCAGGGTGAAGAACAGCCGGCCTTCGCGCACATTGCGCGCCACCAGGTCGTCCAGGCCCGGCTCGAAGATCGGGATCTCGCCCTTCTCCAGCCGCTTGATCTTTCGGGGGTCCTTGTCGATGCACGTCACCACGTGACCGAAGTCGGCGAAACACGCCCCAGACACCAGGCCCACATAACCCGTGCCAATCATCG
>NZ_LSJA01000036.1 GCF_001556515.1 Caulobacter sp. CCH9-E1
AACCCTCCGCTAAATCCGCAGCCCGGCTGTCTCAAAACTTCTGACGACGTACAGGCGTCAGCCAGGAAACGCTCGCCGATGCGCTGGGGCTCACCTTTCAGCAGATCCAGAAGTACGAGCGCGGCGCCAACCGCATCAGCGCCAGCAAGCTCTACGACATTGCCAAGACGCTCCAGGTCCCGGTGTCGTTCTTCTTCGACGGTCTGGCTGACCCGATGACCAATGAGGTCGACGAAGTTGGCGCCGCTGCCGAGCGCGTCGTCACCGAGTTCCTTAACACGCCCGAAGGCCTGGAACTGGCCGAAACGTTCCCAAAGATCGGTCGGGGCCGGGTCCGTCGTCAGGTCCTCGATCTCGTCCGCGCCATGGCCGACGAAGGCGCCGACAAGGCCTGACGATCTCTCAGCAGGTGTCTGACGTGGAGCGAGCCTCCGCCTCGAACGCCCGCTTTCCGCCGCGCCGCCAGAGCGCCAGGGTGTGCTCGGCGTCGTCGGCCTTCAACATGGTCGCCAGGAACGTGAAGGCCCCGTAGAGCGCGGCGCGATCATCGCGGGTCAGTTCGACGAGGCCGGACTTCTGAACCAGGCCGCCCAGCTCGATCAGGTGGCGGGTGCGCTCGCGCCGTTTCAGCACCCACGCCCGCGTATCGAGCCTGGCTCGCTGCGCCTCCAAGCGATGGCGTGCGGCCCCGGCCCGGCGCTCGGCGTCATTGCTGGCCGCCAGCGCTTGGCGGAGCGCCATCCTTCCCGCCGCGAAAGAATCCGGCGCCACGCTTCCTCCAACCTTCCTTGCGAGCGGCGTTCCCAGCATCGGCCAAATCGAGAAGCCCGCCCGCCAGGGTGTCGATATCGAGGGCGTCGGCGCCCGTGGCGATCACCAGCTCGCCAAGCTGCCGAACCTTACGATCCTTCAGGGTCTTGGCCTTGTCTTCGAGGCTCTTCAGTTCAGCGTCGAAGTCTCGTGGTTTGCGCATCCCAAGTCTCCAGATTTCGATGATACGCTGATCGTAGAACAGGGCGTCCGGAAATGCTGTAACGTCGCCGGAACACATTGGGACGGTCCGGTCCCTCCCGAGATTTTAATCTTGGAGGGCGCGCTTATACGTCGTGCCGACGT
>NZ_LSJA01000368.1 GCF_001556515.1 Caulobacter sp. CCH9-E1
CGCCACCTTGCCAAGGTGGATGTCGAGAGTTCGAATCTCTTCGCCCGCTCCATTCTCGGTTCTCCGACATTGGACAAACAGGCCTTCGCGAGGCGACAGCCGTTCGCTTAAGCTGCGGCGCATGACTCGCATCGCACCTTGGCGCGCCGCTCTGGTCGGCGTCTGTCTCACCGCTCTGACCGCCTCGGCGGCATGGGCTGGCCCTTCCGAATCCCTGACGAGCCTCGTGACCCGGTTCGAGTCGCTGGGCGGCGGCGACGAGGATCCCGATTCCGGCGGCGCGGCCGAGGCGCGTTGGCGCCTGCCCGAAGTGTCTCCGGCCGCCGACGCCGCGCGTCTGGTCAAGCTGAAGGCCATCCGGACCGAGCTGACCGCGATGGGGGCGTCCGGGCTGTCGGAAGAGGAGGTCCTGACCCGCGAGCTCCTCCTGTGGACGCTGAATGACCGGATCGAAGCCGCGGGCTTCGACGAGTCCCGCCTGCCGTTCAGCAGCGACGGCGGCTTCGACGTGATGATGCTGTACCGCGCCAGCGGGCTTCGGCTGAAGGACGAGGCGGAGGCGCGGCGCTGGATCGCGCTGCTCAACCGCATGCCCGACTGGTACGCGGCCAATATCGAGAATGCTCGGCGCGGGGTGAAGACCGGCTTCGTCCAGGCGGTTCCGACGGCGCAGACCGTGCTCGAGCGCGCCCAGCGCATCGCCGCCGCGCCGCTGGCCGAAGATCCGCTGCTGGCGCCGCTGAGGGGCCTGCCGGCCAGCATCCCCGAGGCGACGCGCTTGGCATTGGTCGCGGAGGGCGAGAAGGCCGTCACGGCCAAGGTCGCGCCGGCCCGCGCCAGCTTCGTCAAGTTCATGACCGAGGAGTACGTCCCCCACGCCGCCAAGAGCCTGGCGGCGTCGGACCTGACTGACGGTAAGCGCTACTACGCCTTCCTGGCCCGGCGGCATACGACCACCACGATGACGCCGGACCAGATCCATGCCATCGGCCAGGCCGAGGTGGCGCGCATCCGGGCGCGGATGCAGGAGACGATGAAGGCGGCGGGCTTCCAGGGCGATTTGCCGGCGTTCATCGCCATGCTGCGCAGGGATCCGCGCTTTTACGCGACCAGCCGCCAGCAACTGCTGGAGAAGGCCAGCGAGATCGCCAAGCGCGCCGACGACCAACTGCCCGCCCACTTCGGCGTTCTGCCGCGCCTGACCTATGGCGTGCGGCCGGTGCCGGCGGCGATCGAGAAGGGCTACACCACCGGCCGGTACTTTGGCGGCGATCCCAAGGTCGGCCGCGCCGGCGGGCTGATGATCAACACCTCCGAGCTCGATCAACGCCCGCTGTACGAGCTGCCGGCCCTGGTGCTGCACGAGGGCGCGCCGGGCCACCACATCCAGACCTCGCTGGCCCAGGAGCAGACCGGCGCGCCGGACTTCCGCAAGAGCCTCTATTTCACCGCCTTCGGCGAGGGCTGGGGCCTCTATTCCGAGTGGCTGGGCGAGGAGATGGGGATCTATCGCGATCCCTACGAACTGTTCGGCCGCCTGTCCTACGAGATGTGGCGCGCCTGCCGTCTGGTGGCCGACACCGGCATCCACTGGAAACACTGGAGCCTGGACCAAGCGCGCGCCTGCTTCACCGACAACACGGCCCTGTCGCCGGTCAATATCGAGGTCGAGCTGAAGCGCTACGTCTCCTGGCCCGGCCAGGCGCTGGCCTACAAGGTCGGCGAGTTGAAGATCCTGGAGCTGCGCCGCCGGGCCGAGCAGGCGCTGGGGCCGCGCTTCGACGAGCGCGCGTTCCACGACGTCGTGCTGCTGGACGGCTCGCTGCCGCTGGCGGTTCTGGAGCGCCGGGTCGACGCCTGGATCGCTGAGCGGAACGCGAAGCGCTGAGGGGTAGGTCGACCCGTATTCGGGTTTGGCCGTCCCAACGGCAAGCTGACGCCGCCGCATGCCAGCGCTATCCTGGCGTGGGGCGGCGAGACAGCCGCTCCGTATCCACAAGTGTTCGTTTCCCGCGTGATCCTGCCCCCCGAAGCCCTCGAATCTAATCGATTGCAAACCGCGCTGACACGCCGGTTTCTCCTTCCCGTCCTTCCGGAGTTGGAGACGTTGTTCCTGGCGATGAGGGCCGAGACGGACAGGGAGATGGCCGCCAACGCCTTTGCGCGCCGCGATAAGGCGTATCCCTACGGCTATTGCCTGGAGATTACACAGGACGTCGTGACCAACCTTCGCGCCCGCAACGCCAGGGCGCGCAGCTCGGCGGCCAGAGCCCTCAGCGCCTTTCTCAAGCACGGCGGCGTTGGGACCATGGTGTGGGGCGTGCTGCGAGACCGCTACTTCCAGAACGCGATCCAGTTGGGCTCGCTTTATGTCGACGTCGCCAACGACAGCGTCGATCCGCTCAAGCCCAAGGTGGAAATCCTGCCCATGGCCGAGTCAGGCCTGGAGCTTGTGCGGGACATTCCACACTTCGCACTGATCGCCGAGCGCTATTGGGGGGTGCGAAGCTACGCCAACACCGCCTTGCCCGCCTTGGCGCCGCTGTTTCCGGTGATCATCGTCGATCCTGACCAGCGCGTCCTGCTTCAGTCCAAGACGGGATACATGATGCGCCTGCTGGCGTCTGATCGGTTCCAGAAGTCCGAACGCTGGTTAAGCGCGGCGCCTGAGCCGCCGCTGGCGGTGGTCCAAGGCGTCCGTAACAATTGTCCCGCCGACATCCTTGCCGCCAATCCGGCGGCGACGCGGGAGGCGAGCCTGGAAGCCTGCCGCGCATTGCGGGGCAGGGCGGCCTCGCTCGACGCCGCCTGGATTGACCGAATGGGCGAGATGTTCGACCGCGTGCCGCAGATTCGCATTCTCAACGTTCCGGCAAAATCCATTGCGGTGCATGACATGACACGCACCAATGCTCGTTCCGTTACGGGTGTAGCCGCTTTACGGTCCAATAAAATCAATGCTTTAGTCCTTGAGGGAATGGGCGTATAGGAATATCTTCCTCTCAATGAGAAAATAAACCTATAGTGGCGCTATCCGACCTGCTCGCGGTCGGGAGGAGAGAGCGCCATGCTGGTTCATGCCCTTGAGGATATCTGGGTCATCACGCCCGATCCCCGACGCGACCGCCTGATGGCGGGTTTCGTCACCCAACTCGTTTCCCTGGCCACGGGAATCCCGGCCGCCGAGATCAATACGGCCCGCCGGACCACCAACGCCGCCGTCCGCGCGCGGCATCTGGCCATCTATCTGACCCACATCACCTTCCACTGGCCGCTGCACCGGGTGGCCTATGCGTTCGGCCGCGATCGCACGACCTGCGGCCACGCGTGCCGCAAGATCGAGGACCTGCGCGAGAACGCCGATTTCGACCGCCGCCTCGCCGAGCTTGAAGCGTGTCTGCGCCAGGCGCCGGCCCATGCGGAGGCCCTGCCGCAATGAGCTCGACGTTCGATCAGGAACTGGAAGCCCGCCGTCAGGCCGAGCGCGCCATGCGTCTGCTGGCGCGTCCCGGGGCGGTGGTCGAGGCGCAGGGGGAGGGCTACGGCGTACGGCTGGGCGCCAACCGCCGCCGCCGCCCGATGCTGATCCTGGATGAAGCCGGCTTCCAGGCCCTGGCCCGCGAGGCGACGTTGAGGCCCCGTCCGCAGGGCGGCTGGACCATGATCGACCGACCGCCCCCCATGTCGCCGCCGCCAGGGCGGCCGGGCGTCATCGAAGGCGAAGTCCTGTTGCCGGAGGCGTCCAAGCCTGTCCGGCGAAATCTTGGCGAGTCGCCGATCGCCTGGCTGGCCCGTCGTCGCGATCGGGATGGACAGCCCTGGCTGACGCCGGTCGAGGCCGCCGCTGGCGAACGCCTGCGCGAGGAGTACGAGCGGCTGGGGACCCAGGGGCGTCTGACCATGCGCTGGGACGCCTCGCGCGTCGACGGCGGACTGCCGGGCCTGGCGCCCGCCGAGCGCGACCACGCCGCCCGCCGGCGGATCGCCCGAGCGCTAGAGTCGGTCGGGCCGGGCCTGCGCGAGATGCTGGAACGGATTTGCCTGATGGGCTCGGCGCTCGAGGCGGCGGAGGCCGCTCTGAAACTGCCGCGCCGGACGGGCAAGACGGTGCTGAAGCTCGCCCTGCAGCGCCTGGCGCGGCACTACCGAATGATCTAGCGGTTGCCGCCGGCCACGGCGATCACCTCGCCGGTGATCCAGAAGCTGTCGGGGGAGGCCAGGAAGGTCGCCACCGGCGCGATGTCCGAGGTTTGGCCCATCCGACCCAGGGCCGTGCCGGCCACGATCTGGGTCTCGAAGTCCGAGCCGACGATGCCCGCCGTGTGGGTCCCTTCGGTCTCGACCGCGCCCGGCGCGATGGCGTTGACGCGGATCTTGCGCGGGCCCAGCTCCTTGGCCAGCACGCGGGTGATCGCGTCGACCGAGGCCTTGGTGGCCGTGTAGATCGAGAAGGACGGGATCTCCAGCGTCACCGCCGAGGAGCTGATGTTGATGATGCTTCCGCCCTCGGGGCCGAAGCGCTTGGCCGCTTCCTGCGACGCGAGCAAGAGGCCGAGCACATTGGTGTCGAACTGGCGGTGGAACTCGGCCTCCGTCACAGCCTCCAGCGGCGTGAAGGCGTAGACGCCCGCGTTGTTGACCAGGATGTCGATCCCGCCGAAGGCGGTCTGGGCTTCGTCGAACAGTCGGGCCACATCCTCGGCCTTGGCGACGGAGCCCTGGACGGCGATGGCCTTGCCGCCCGCCGCCTTGATCTCGGCCACTACCTTGTCGGCGCCGGCCTGGTCTGAAGCGTAATTGACCGCCACCGCGGCGCCCTCGGCCGCCAACGCCTTGGCGATCCCCGCCCCAATGCCCTTCGACGCGCCCGTCACGACGGCGGTCTTGCCCGCAAGCTTGCTCATAATCTGTCTCTCCATCGCCCATTTGGCGAACGGTTAGACATTTAGATAATCATCGAATTGATTCAATGCGCGACGCGAGATTTTCAGAGCCGGTCCTCTGTTCTCGCATTGCATTCTGGTCGGGATGCCGATCGCGCTGATCGTGGCGCGTCGGCCAGCGGGACGCCCAGCCAGGCCGCGCCAAAAGCCTAGATTTCCGCCAGCTGGGCCAGGTACGCGTTCAGCACGTCCCGCTGCAGCACGAGGAAGGCGAACTTGCCCTGGCGGCAGATACGGATCAGGCCGGCGTTTTCCAGCTCCTTCATGTGGTGCGAGAAGGTGGCGGCGCTGACCTCGATGTGCTGGGCGACGGCGCCGCACGGCGTCGGCTCGCTGGCGGTCCCGATTTCCTTGAGGATCTGCCGCCGGCGCGGCTCGGCCAGGGCCTTGGCGATCAGATTGACCTGCCGTTCGTCCAGCACGAGGCGTTCGGCGGAGGCGGGGCGCGGCGCGTCTTCCATGAGCTTCATATGCGGCCTCGCCGCGCCGGACGCAAATACGAGAAAGGGCGGAGCCTTTCGGTCCCGCCCTTTCAAATACCGCGCGAAGCCTAGTGCTTGAGCATGTGCTTGATGTCGCGCATCTGGTCGTGGCCGGACTTCACCGACGTCCAGGCGCGCTCGATCACGGCCCGGGTCTGGGGATCGACGTCGCCGTCCTGCAGGGCCTTTTCGTACCTGTCCTTGATGTGGTCCTCGCCGGCCTCGACCTCGTTGATCACGGCCTCGTCGCCCTTGGTCACGGCGTCCTTCAGGTTCAGGAAGGCGCGGTGGGCGGCGGCCAGGATCGTGCCGTCGTCCTTGGGTTCGCCGCCGAGACGACGCACCTCGTTCTGCAGTTCCGAGGCGATCGAGCGGCGCTCCTGGGCGCGGCGTTCGAACAGTTCCTTGTAGCGGCTGTTGTCGGCGTCCTTGGCGGCCTCGGCATAGCCGTCGGCGCTGTCGATCGTGGTCTCGACCAGGCCGTTGACGAGCTTGATGTGGTCTTCGTTGGTGTGCATCGAAGGGCTCCTCGCTTGGGGAAGGGGAGCCGGGTCAACGCGGGGCGAGGCCGAAGGGTTCAGCCGGTCTTGGCGGACAGTTGGGCGCCGACATGGTCGATGCCCAGGGCCTCGCAGTGCAGGGCCTGACGGTGACGCTCGGCGGCGCGCGCCTTCTGGTCTTCCGTCCGCTGATCATGGCAGGCAGGGCAGGCGACGCCTTCGACGTAGAGCGGCGAGGCCTGGTCCTCGGGGCTGACCGGCATGCGGCAGCCTCGGCAAAGCACATGGGTTCCGGGCGTCAGGCCATGGCCGACCGCCACCCGCTCGTCGAACACGAAGCACTCACCGCGCCACAGGCTCTCGGGCTCGGGCACCTGCTCCAGGTAGTCGAGGATGCCGCCCTTCAGGTGGAAGACCTGCTCGATCCCCTCGGACTTCAGGAAGGCGGTCGACTTCTCGCAGCGGATGCCGCCGGTGCAGTACATGGCGACCTTCAGCGGCGGGGCGTCCGGACCGCGCGCGGCCTCGACCTCGGCGCGCCAGTCGCGAAACCAGCCGGGGAATTCCGAGAAGCTGGCGGTCTTCGGATCGACAGCGCCCTCGAAGCGGCCCACGGCGACCTCGTAGTCGTTGCGGGTGTCGATCACCACGACGTCGGGGTCGCTGATCAGGGCGTTCCAGTCGGCGGGCGCGACATAGGTCCCGGGATCGGTCGGGTCGAGATCGGGCTCGCCCAGGGTGACGATCTCTTTCTTCAGTCGGACCTTCATCCGGTAGAAGGGCATGCGCTCGGCCCAGGCGGTCTTGGGCGCCAGATCGGCGCAGCCGGGCAGGGCGCGGATATGGGCCAGCACCGCCTCTATGGCGGCGTCCTCGCCGGCGATCGTGCCGTTGATCCCCTCGCGCGCCAGCAGCAGCGTGCCCTTGACGCCCAGGCCGCAGCACAGGGCGGCCAGAGGCCCCTGGATCGCGGCCGGGTCCTCGAACCGCGTGAAGCGATAGAGCGCGGCGACGCGATACCTAGCCAAGGTTTGCATGCGCCTCCTGGGCGTCGCGCTGGATGCGGGCGACCATCGACTTCAGACCATTCGAACGCTGCGACGACAGGGCTTCGGACAGGCCCAGGCGGTCGAGGGCGGCCTTGGCGTCGAAGGCGACGATGTCGGCGGGCGCGCGGCCGGAATAGAGGCGCAGCATGATCGCCACCAGGCCGCTGACGATATGGGCGTCGCTGTCGCCGCGGAACTTCAAGGTCCCGTCGGCTTGCGGCTCGGTGACCAGCCACACCTGGCTGGCGCAGCCGCGCACCTTGTTCTCGTCCGAGCGCTCGGCGTCGGTGAGTGGCGCGAGGTCCTTGCCGAGTTCGATGACATAGCGGTAGCGCTCTTCCCAGTCGCCGAGCAGTTCGAACTCGTCGGCCAGTTCGTCGAGGGCGGCGTCGATCGGGTTTGTCATGGGCGGGCGTTTAGTCGCCTTCGCCCGTCCAAGGCAAGCTTGGCGTGGCGATCAGCCCGCTTCCAGGATCAGGCGCGCCAGGAAGCCCGCGCCCAGGCTGGACGACAGCTTCAGCCGCCCGCCCATGGCGCGCGACAACAGGTCGACGATCGGTAGGCCCAGGCCCACGCCCTCGTTGGCGCGGGTCAGCGGCGAGCCCCCTTGCTCGAACGGCTGCAGCAGGCGCGGCAATTCAGCGCTGTCGACACCCGGGCCCTGGTCGCGAATGGTGATCTCGACCTCGGCGCCGATCCGACCCGCGGCGACGTGCACCACCCCGCCGGCCGGCGAGTGGGTCACGGCGTTCTGCAGCAGGTTCGACAGCATGGTGCGCAGGCCCCGGCTGTCGGCGATGACCAGGGGCAGAGCGCCCTGACCGATGATGTGGATGATGACCTCGCGGCGGGCGATCTCGGGGCGCAGGCCCTCGATCACGTCCTCCAGGGCCTCGTCGAGGCTTTCGGGCGTCATCTTGATGTCGGTGACGTGGCCTTCCAGGCGCGCGATCTCGACGATCTGGTTGACCAGTTTCAGCAGCTTCACGCCGCTTTCGTGCACGATCTGCGCATATTCGCGGTACTGCGGCGCGCCGAGCGGGCCGTACAGCTCATGCGACAAAATCTCCGAAAAGCCGATGACGGCGTTCAGAGGGGTGCGCAGCTCATGGCTGACCATGCGCAGGAAGGAGCGCTTGCGATCGTCCAAGGCCGCGCGGCGACGCTCCTCCGCGGCGGTCCGACGCTCAGCGGGAACGGGGTCCGCGAAAGGGACGATAAGCGATGCGTCCAGGGACGCCGGTTCTGGCATTACGAACTCCCGGACCTTCTGTCCGCACCAATCAGAGGCGGACCATGACGCAAGGCGCTTACGATTCCGTTTCCGTCCACAGCGAAGTCCGCCGTTAACCTTGCTTAACGATTGTGTGCGCTTGGCCGGAACACGCCCCTCGCGTTAGGCTTCAAGACGCGGCGACTCCCGCCGCAGTCGAAACCGCCCGGCCTTGGAACCTAAAACGCGTCCAGATCCGATTAGCCGTCCCGCCTCCCAGGCGGGATTCGACCCCGCGCTTGCCTGGCGTCTGGGGTGGCTGGGCGCTGTCTGCCTGGCTTCCGCCGCGGCGCTGTTCATCGTCGACGCCCGCGTTTGGCCCGTCTGGGGCGCCATGGCGGCGGGCGCGGTTCCTGCCTTGGCGTCCCTGATGTTCGCCCGGGGAGGCGAGCGGACTGAATCCTTGCTGCTGGTGCTTTGGGCCGTGGGCGGAGCATCCGCCGCCGCTCTGACCGGCGGCGTTTCCGGCGCCATGGCGGCCTGGTGCCTGGCGCCTGTCGCCGCGGCCTCCACCATGGATCGGCCCAAGCGGCTGGCCGAAGGGGCTGCGCTGGCCCTGATCGGCGGCTGCGTCGCCGCTCTGGTTCAGCTTTCGGGCCTGGCGCCCGCCGCGCCGACCGGGCCGCTGGCCTTTCTGCTGGGTTTCCTGGCCTTGGTGACGATGGGGCTGGGCCTCGCCGCCGGGCTGTTGATCGGCCGTCGTCGTCAGGAGCTGCGCGAGGATCGCGACGCCCTGGAGATCGGCTGGCTGGAGACCTTGCTGGACGGCCTGCCATATCTGGCGGTCGCCGTGCGCGGGCATGAGCAGGTGACCACCGTGCGCGGTTCGGCGCCGCTGGGCCTGTCGACCGAGCAACTGATGACGCGCGGCCTCGCCGAGGCCGCCGCCCCGGCGGATCGGCCGCGTCTGGCCGCCGCCATCGCCCAGGCGCATCGCGACGGCGCCGCCAGCCTCGATTTTGTCCCGGCGCAGGGGCTGGAACGCGTTGTGACGCTGGACCTGCAGCGCGTGGCGCCCAACCAGCTGGTCGGGGTCTTGCGCGACGTCACGGCCGAGCGCGACCGGGCCGCCGCCTTGGAACAGGCCCGCGCCGACGCCGAGGGTCTGGCCGCTGGCCGCGCGCGCTTCCTGGCCAATATGAGCCACGAGCTGCGCACGCCGCTCAACGCCATCATGGGCTTCTCCGACATCATGCGGGCGCGGATGTTTGGTCCGCTGACCGACCGCTACGCCGAGTACGCCGAACTGATCCACGAGAGCGGCGGGCACCTGCTGGACCTGATCAACGACGTGCTGGACATGTCCAAGATCGAGGCCGAGCGGTTCGAGCTGCAGCGCGGCGTCTTCGACGCGCGCGAGGCCGTCCAGGCGGCGATGCGCCTGCTGCGGGTCCAGTCCGACACGGCGGGAGTCCAGCTGCGCGGCGTCCTGCCGCAAGGCGAGCTGGAGGTCGACGCTGATCGCCGCGCGCTGAAGCAGATCGTCCTCAACCTGGTGTCCAACGCCCTGAAGTTCACGCCGCGCGGCGGTCAGGTGACGGTGACGCTGGACGGCTATGACGGCGTCCTGGAGATCGTCGTGGCCGACACGGGCGTCGGCATCAGCCCCGAGGACCTCGAGCGGCTGGGCCGACCCTATGAGCAGGCTGGCGGCGCCGAGCAACGCGCGCGCGGTACAGGTCTTGGCCTGTCGTTGGTTCGCGCCTTCGCCAAGCTGCATGGCGGCGAAATGGCGATCGAGAGCCGCCTCGGCGCCGGAACCACGGTGTCGGTGCGCCTGCCGGTCCTGCTGGCGGCTCTGCCGGCCAAGACAGCTGAGCCCGCGGCCCCCGTCGAGCAAGAGCCCTTGCCGCCGACCAGCCTGGGCGACAACGTCATCGCGTTCGCGCCGCGGTGATCGAAGGCGCAAAACAGAGCCTAAAAGGCTCTAGTGCAGGAACGCCCGTCCCGCCGCGAAATCGCCCACCTCGACATAGGCCTTGCGGGTCATCTCGTCCCCGCGGCCGGTGAAGACGAATTCGATCGTGACCGCCTCGCGCGGGTCAAGCTGCGACATCGCCTCGGCGACCGCGACGGGGAAGCGAAAAGCCAGTCCCGTCTTGGCGCCGGTCGGCAGCAGGGTCGGCGGGGCCTCTTCGCGAGTCTCGGCGTTGAACACCAGGCTCGCATTGCGCGGCGCGACCTTGCCGGTCAGGGCGCGGCCTGATCGATTGTCGATATAGGGGCCGAGCGTGCGTTTCGTGTCGCGCAGGATGACCCGCGCCGCGTAGGGGCGCTGGCCGTTCTCGAACGTGGCGACGGCGGTCACGGCCTTGTTGCGTCCGGCCAGGCCGAACATCAGCCGATCCGCCCCGAAGGCCGACATCTGCGACAGCCGCCAGAAGGGGATGGTCGCCGACGAGGCGCGGTCCGCCTTCCACGACGAGACGTCGCCGGGATAGGTCATGGTCTGCATCTGGGCGTAGCCGTCGAAGGCGGCTTTGACCCGGGAGGCGGCCAGCGTGATGTCCTTGGAATTGCAGGCCGCGCTGGCGGCCTTGGCGCGCGCCCGCTGCTCCAGGGCGGCGACCTGCAGTTCGCTGACGCCGGAGCGCAGGGTCGCGCCGCGGGCCTGGGCGCGCGCGGCGTCCAGCGTCGCGGAGATCTGGGGCGCGAACAGGCGACAGCGCGCGTCGGCCGCGGTCATCAGCGTACGCTCATAGAGCTGATCGGCGGCCTCGGCCGCGCGCGACGCCGTGGGCGCGCTCAGCATCGCCGCGAGTGCGATCGCCGCCATCCCCTGGCGGGCGCGACCTTTCTGATGCTCTGCGGACGTCATTGGCCTATGGGTGAGACATTCGGAGGGGCGGTTCTAGGCCAGCCCGGGTTGCGGTTCGGTTAGCATGCTACTTTCGACGGACATCTGGGTCGGCGCGCTGATCCGACGCGCGGAGCTGGGCGGAGCCTTCGCGACGGTGGCCCGCAAGGGAGACGCGCGCGCGGGCGCGGTGTTGGTCAAGATCGTCAACCGCCGCGACGGGACGGCCAGGCTCTATAGCGAAGCCATGCGGGGCGACGGCGAGCGCTTCTGGATGCAGCCGGTCAGGTCGGCGTTCGAGCCCGATCTGGACGCCTATGTCGAACGCGCGGCGCGCATCGATCCCGATGTCTGGCTGGTTGAGATCGAGGACCGCGAGGGGCGCCATTTCCTCACGGAGCCGGTCGAAGCCGATCCGTCCTGACGGCTAACGGGCGGCATTAACCCTGATCCTAAACCGGACCGAAAGCCCGGATCGGGTACGTGTTTCGGCCGTAGCCGCCGAGTCCGTGACGCCCATGCTTTTCCTGATGAACGACGTCATTCTCAGTTTCGACCCCAGCGAGCTGGCGCCGCCGGTGACGCGTGATCGCTTCGCCAAGCTGTCGTTGAACAGCGTGCTGGATCTGGGCAAGGAGCTGTTTTCGGAAGAGCCGATACTGCAGCACAAGGACATCGAACGCGCCCAGCGGTTGGCCGCTCTGATCATCGCCAAGGCGCCGGACATCAACGCGGCGCTGTTCATCGCGCCCACGCGCGGTTGCAAGGTCGAGGACGTTCAGGCGCGCTACGTGCAGCTGAGCGTGGAAGTCATGGGCGCGCTGCTGCATCGCCAGAATGCGGGCGCGCTAACCAACGCCGAAGCCGACCGTCAGGTCTGGCAGCGCTTGGCCGCCTAGGGCCTTGTCGACCGCCGGGACCTAGAACTTCACGAAGGTCATCAGCCAGCTGATCGTCACGGCCAAGCCGACGAGGCCGGCGATGGTGATCCCAAAGCACAAGGCGCTGCCGGCGGGATGTTGCCGGCCTTGGGGACGGTGATGGTCGAGCAGGGCCATCGTTCGACTTCCTCCAGACACCCGACGATCTAAAGCCGTCGTTGGCGATGGAGGAAGCATGACTCCAAACCCATTCTTCGAATAGGGGGATTCTGAGTGTCCGATGAGCACTTTGCAGGACATGATGACGCGGTTGTGCTTGGCCGGTCCCTCGTCTGAAGCGGCCTTCAACCTGCGGTGTAAATATTCCGCGAACGCTGTTCTGAGCCTTCACATAACCAACACGCGCCTGTCGTCCACCTGACAAGAGCCCTGGTTACCCCGCGCCGCATACAACAGCGCAGGTTCACGATGAAGCTTATGACGACGGCCGCCTGGGGCGTGTTCGCCCTGGTCCTATCCACCCAAGCCCACGCCCAGCAGGCGCCAGTCGCCGGCGAAACGGCGGAGGTGGACACCCTGGTCGTCACCGGCACGCGCCGCGTCGACCGCACGGCCTTCGAGTCGACCGCGCCGGTGGACGTCGTCGGCCAGGAGGCGCTGAAGAGCATCGTCTCCGACGAGATCATGGACAAGCTGGCGGCCACCACGCCGTCGTTCAACGTCCAGCGCCTGCCAGCCGCCGACGGCCAGGCCTTCGTGCGTCCCGCGACCCTGCGCGGCCTGTCCCCCGACCAGACCCTGGTGCTGGTCAACGGCAAGCGCCGCCACCGCTCGGCGGTTCTGGGCGGGCGCGGCCAGCAGGGCGTCGATCTGGCGGCGCTCGGCACGAGCGGCATCGAGCGGATCGAAGTGCTGCGCGACGGCGCGTCGGCCCAGTACGGCTCCGACGCCATCGCCGGGGTGATCAACATCATCCTCAGCGACAAGACCGGCTTCGAGGGCTACGCCCAGACGGGCCGTTATTTCGCCGGCGACGGTGACAAGACCGAGATCGGCGCGCGCTATGGCCTGGCGATCGGCAATGGCGGCAGCGTGGTCGCGGCGCTGGACTACACCAACGCCGAGGCCACCTCGCGGACCCGTCAACGTCCTGACGCGATCGCCTTCCAGGCGGCCAATCCGAACATCAAGGTGCCCAACCCCGTGCAGCGCTGGGGGCAGCCCGACCGCGAAGTGTGGCGCGGCTCGCTCAATATGGTCCTGCCGCTCGGCGACGTCGCGGAAGCCTATGGCTTCGCGACCTATAGCGATCTGCACGGCGTCACCGACTTCAACTGGCGCAACCCGTCGACCGACAGCTCCTACAAGACCAGCACGGTGTTCCCGGGCTGGTCGCTGAACAAGATCTATCCGGCCGGTTTCTCGCCGAAGTTCGGCCAGGACGAGACCAACGCCTCGGTCAACGGCGGCGTGCGCGGCGACGCCAAGGGCTGGTCGTGGGACGTCTCGGCTGGCTGGGGCCGCGACAAGGTCGACTACTTCCTGAACAACAGCATCAACGCCTCGTTCGGCCCGCAATCGCCGACCAGCTTCGACGCCGGTTCGCTGATCCAGGAAGAGGCGACCCTGAACCTCGACGCCTCGCGCCCGCTGGAATGGTCGTTCCTGGCCAAGCCGGCCAACCTGGCGCTCGGCCTGGAAGCCCGCAAGGAGACCTACAAGATCGAGGCGGGCGACCGTTATTCGTGGGACGTCGGGCCCGGCGCGGCGGCGGGCCTGCCCAGCGGCTCGAATGGGTTCCCCGGCTACGCGCCCAGCCAGGCCGGGTCGTGGGACCAGACCAGCTACGCGGCCTATGCCGACCTCGACCTGCCGATCACCGACAAGTTCAACGCCGACATCGCCATCCGTCACGAGGACTTCTCGGAGTTCGGCCAGACGACCGACGGCAAGATCGCCACGCGCTACGAGTTCACCCCGAACTTCGCCCTCCGCGGCGCGGTCTCGACCGGCTTCCGGGCCCCGACCGCCGGCCAGATCAACAACACCCGCACCTCGCAGGGCCTGAACACTACGACCCTGCTGCTGTTCACCTCGGGCCGCCTGTCGCCGATCAACCCGATCTCGGTCGCTCTGGGCGGCAAGCCGCTGGAGCCGGAAGAGTCCAAGAACCTGTCGCTGGGCGCGGTGTTCCGCCAGGGGGGCTTCACCGCCTCGGTCGACTACTATCGCATCGAGGTCGACAATCGCTTCGCCGTCTCGCCGAACTTCACGGTGACCCCGGCCCTGCGCGCCCAGCTGGTTGCGGCGGGCATCCCCGGCGCCGACAGCCTGACGACGGTCAGCTACTTCACCAATTCGTTCGACACCCGCACCCAGGGCGTCGACGTGGTCGGCTCATGGCGCGGACAGGTTTGGGGCGGGCGCGCCGGCGTCACCGCCGCCTGGAACTGGAACGACACCAAGGTCACGCGCTCGAAGCTGACCGAGGTCTCGAAGCTGGCCCGCATCAACCTGGAAGACGGCCTGCCGCAGAACGCCGCCAACGTGTCGTTCGACTACGCCAAGGGGCGCTTCAGCGGCCTGATCCGCGCCCGCTGGTCGGGCGAGTGGACGGACGCCCAGGCCAACGGGACCGCCGACCTGATCCAGAAGTTCTCGGGCAAGGCGCTGGTTGATCTGTCGGTCAGCGCCCAGCTGACCGATGCGATCAAGCTGACGGTCGGGGCCGAGAACCTGTTCGACACCTATCCGGACGAGGCGACCTTCCAGGCCTCGCGCGGCCTGATCTACTCGCGCAACGCCCCGTACGACACCGACGGCGGCCTCTGGTACGCGCGTCTGTCGGCGAAGTTCTAGGCCACAATCTTTCCCCGGCGAGGCTCGGCCTCGCCGGGATCTCGCCAGAAAGGTCTAAGGTGGACCAAACCCAAAGTCCGTCTTCCTGAATGGCTGCATCATCTCCCTGATTTCATCGGGTAGTCTGAAACCCCCTGTAGTCACTAGTACGGTTCTTGTGGTCGCCAGTTGATCTAGAGTTGGACCAAAGTCAGCCAGGCGATCATATCGATCCAGAAGGACGGCCTGCAGAACGTGAAGTTCTGCCTGGGTGAATTGGGTTGGCGTTCTCATGTCGTTTGCTCCGTGGCGGACAGGACGGCCAATCATAGAGTCGCCAGGACCGATCTCAGGGCGGCGCGCGCGGCTAGCTGTGACGAAGCCGGAGAGTGACAAAAAGGGCGGAGGAGGCTAGTCCCCGCCCATGAGCACTTCCCCCGCCGCTGAAGCCGCCCGTCGGCGCACCTTCGCCATCATCAGTCACCCCGACGCCGGCAAGACGACCCTGACCGAGAACCTGCTGCTGGCCGGCGGGGCGATCCGGGCCGCCGGCGCGGTGCGGGCGCGCGGCCAGACGCGGCGCACCCAGTCGGACTGGATGAAGATCGAGCGCGAACGCGGCATCTCGGTCAGCGCCTCGGTCATGACGTTCGACCACGACGGCCTGATGTTCAACCTGCTGGACACCCCGGGCCACGAAGACTTTTCGGAAGACACCTACCGCACCCTGACGGCCGCCGACGCGGCGATCATGGTGCTGGACGCGGCCAAGGGCATCGAGCCCCAGACCCTGAAGCTGTTCGAGGTCTGCCGCCTTCGCGACATCCCGATCATCACCTTCATCAACAAGATGGACCGCGAGGCCCAGGACCCGTTCGAGCTGCTGGACGAGGTCTCGTCGAAGCTGGCCCTGGATCCGGCCCCGCTGTACTGGCCGGCCGGTTCGGGCGGGCGCTTCAAGGGCATGCTGGACCTGCGCAACGACAAGTTCATCCCCTACGCCAAGAAGAGCTCGACCGATGAGGAGGGCCATCCCGACCCGGTCGCCTTCAAGGGCAATGCGGTGGTCCAGTACCTCGACCCCGAGGAAAAGGCCGAGCTGGAGGACAACGCCATGCTGGTCACCGAGGCCGGCAAGCCGTTCGATGTCCAGTCGTTCCTGGAGGGCCACATGACGCCGGTGTTCTTCGGCTCGGCCCTGCGCCACTTCGGCGTCGCTGAGCTGCTCGGCGGCATCGGCGCCTATGCGCCGCCGCCCAAGCCCATGCCGGCCACCAAGAACGGCGCGGCGACCCATGTCGCGCCCGGCGACAGCGAGGTTTCGGGCTTCGTCTTCAAGGTCCAGGCGAACATGGACCCCAACCACCGCGACCGGATCGCCTTCCTGCGCCTGACCAGCGGCCGCTTCACGCGTGGCATGAAGCTGAAGGCTCAGAACACCGGCAAGGCGATGAGCGTCAACGCGCCGATCATGTTCTTCGCCTCCGACCGCGAGCTGGCCGAGGACGCCTTCGCCGGCGATGTCATTGGGATTCCAAACCACGGCGTGCTGCGGGTGGGCGACAGCCTGTCCGAAAGCGGGACGCTGCGCTTCGCCGGCCTGCCCAACTTCGCGCCGGAAATCCTACGCCGCGTACGCGTGAAGGATCCGCTGAAGGCCAAGCACCTGAAGAAGGCGCTGGAGGGTCTCGCCGAGGAGGGCGTCACCCAGCTGTTCCGCCCGATGATCGGCAGCGACTTCATCGTCGGCGCCGTGGGCCAGCTGCAATTCGAGGTCATGGCCGACCGCCTGGCCAACGAATACCAGCTGGAGGTGATCTTCGAGGCCAGCCCCTACGCCGAGGCCCGCTGGCTGGGCGGCGATCGCGCCGACGTCGAGGACTTCGTGAACAAGCACAAGTCGGCCATGGGCCAGGACATCGACGAGGCCCCGGTCTTCCTGGGCAAGTCCTCCTGGGAGATCGGCTATGTCGCCGAGCGCTACCCGAAGGTGCGCTTCGAGCGGACCAAGGAACGCGCCTAGACGAGGGACGCTTCCAGGGCCTCGCGCACGGCGGGCTGGCGGGAACGGCTGACGGGCAGGGGCGCGCCCTCGCTCAGATGCAGCCGCCAGCGGTCGCCGTCGCGCTCTAGTCTTTGGACGTGCGCCAGGTTGGCGATGACCGACCGGTGGACGCGTAGGAAATTCGCTGGCAGTTGGGCCGTCAGCCCGTCCAGGCGTGCCGCGTGCAGCAGGCTGCGGCCGCCGACCATCCGTAGCTCGACATAGTCATCGGCTCCCACCACGGCCAGGATCTCGGCGACGGGCGCCAGCTCGACGCCGCGCGCCGAGGCCACGGTCAGTCGGTCGGGAAGGCTGACGGCCCGGGTCAGGGCGGCTTCGCGTCCACGGTCCTCGCGGCCAAGCCGAACCACCTCGACCATCAGCAGGGGCAGCACCAGACTGGCGGCGAGCAGGAAGTAAGAAAAGTCGGCCAGCCATTGGGGGAAGCCGAGGGCCAGGGCCAGGAATAGCGCCAGATAGGCCAGGGCGGGCCGGGCGCCGGGGATGCGCCGACGCACGCCCGCGACGGCCGGCGCCACGGCGAGGCCCACGCCCAGGATCAGCGCCCAGACCGTCTTGGTGTCGAAGCCCGGCAGCAGGACCGTGGCGCCGACCCCGCCCAGCGCCAGACCGATCATCAGCCCCCGCGCCTTGGGCAGGAACCGGCTGGTGACATAGGCGACCAGCAGGATCGCGAAGGCGGCCGCCAGTCCCCAGATGGCGCTCATCCGCCAGGCATGGAGCGGATAGGGATAGTTGAAGAGCGTTCGCAGGCTCTCGACGATGGACTGGACGGCCGCGACGCCGGCCATGCCGGCCAGGATGAGGCTGGAGCCTGTCCGTCTCAGGGCGTGGATGACGCCGAACCCGAACGCCGCCGCCAGCAGGGCGCCGGTCGCCACGAAGGTTATGGCCAGCGGCGCGGTGCGCTGGGGATAGGGGGACGGCAAGACGACAATGGCGCTCATCGGGCCGGCGAAGCGCAGGCCGCCATGGAAGGAAGACAGGCGCAGCACCAGGGTGTTCGCGCCGGCGCGCCAGGCGGTCTCGCGGATCGGAAAGATCGCCTGATACTTTCCAGGAACTTCGTCGCGCGCCGACGCTCCAGGGCGGCCGTTGGACCCCAGCCGTTCGCCGTTGAGCCAGGCTTCGGACGAGGCGGCGCCGGCCACGTAGAGGGCGCGCGGCTGGGTGTCGCTGGGGGCAGGGATCGTCGCGCGAATCCAGAGCTCGCGGCCCTGGGGATCGACGAAATCTCCGATTGGACGGCAGTCGCTAAGCACCGGGCCGGAAGGGCTGGCCGCGCCATGGCAGGCCTCCCACGCCATGTCTTGGGCCCGCGCCAGGGTCGCCAGGCTCGTGAGCAGGAGGGTGAGAAGCAGGGTTCGCCACATGGCGTCACCTTAGAGCGCCGTTCGCCGAGGCGCGCCACCGTTCACCGATCGAGCGGCGCCGTTGACCGAAGCGGCGTGGCGGAAGGCCCGTCGATCGGCTCGGTTGCCGCCATGACCCATGCATCGCTCAACCGCCGCGCCGTGCTCTTCGCCGGCCTCGCCCTTCCTGGCCTCGCCGTCTCTGGCGTGGCCCTGGCCCAAACAGGCGCGTCCTCTTCGCCGCCGCCCGGTCCGTTCCGCTTCAAGGGCTGGCAGGGCCAGGACACCGACGCCGAGCGCGGCTTCTTCGAGGTTCCGGAGGATCGCCGCGATCCCCGGTCCCGGAAGATCCGGCTGAGCTATGTGCGGTTCGCCTCGACGGCGGCCAAGCCGGGGCCGCCGATCATCTATCTGGCCGGCGGACCGGGCGGCCTGGCGACCCGCGCGCTGGCCGGACCGCGCTTTCCGATCATGATGGCCCTGCGCGAGATCGCGGACGTCATCGCCTTCGACCAGCGCGGCACGGGTCTGTCCAACCACATCCCCGAACGGCCGCTCTCGACGCGGCCCTTGCCGGACTTCACGCGGGCGGGGCTGACCGCCTATTTCCGCGCGGACTTCCAGGAGGCGTGGGCCGACTGGACCAAGGCCGGCATCGCAATGACCGGCTACAACACCGAACAGAACGCCGACGACATCGACGACCTGCGCCGCCATCTTGGGGCCGAGAAGGTCGACCTGTGGGGCATCAGCTACGGCACGCACCTGGCGCTCAGCATGCTCAAGCGGCACGGCGAGCGGGTGAACCGCGTGGCCCTGGCCAGCCTGGAAGGTCAGGACCAGACCGTGAAGCGGCCCTCGGCGGTCGACGCCCTCCTGCGCCAGGTGGACGGCTTGCTGGCCGCCGACCCGGCCGTCCGCGCGGCGATCCCCGACCTGCCGGCTCTGATGCGGCGGGTTCACGCCAAGATGGAGGCCGCGCCGGTGAGCATGGCCGCGACGCTGAACGGCAAGCCGGTCGAGCTGAAGCTGGGCGGCTTCGCGATGCAGTTGATGACCGGCGGGATGATCGCCAATCCGCCGACCCTGGTCATGCTGCCGGCACTCTATCTGGCGCTGGACGCTGGGAATACGGACGTGCTCAAGCCGTTCGTGGGCGAGTTCGCGAACCTTCTCGGCATCGCCGGCATGCCCGAGGCGACGGACCTGGCGTCGGGCATTTCACCGGCTCGCCTGGCCCTGGTGCGACACGAGGCCAAGACCGCCGTGCTGGGCGAGGCCCTGAACTTCCCGATGCCGCAACTGCTGGGCGCGGTCCCAGGCGTCGATCTGGGCGAAACCTTCCGGACGCCGCTGCGGATCGACCATCCCGCCCTTCTGCTCGCCGGCACGCTGGACGGCCGCACGCCGATGTCCGAACAGGACGAGGTCGCGGCCCAGTTCACGCGCAAGGCCCGCGTGATCGTCGAGAACGCCGGCCACAACGTCTTCGAGGCTCATCCCGACGTGCAGGGCCTGCTGGTGCGGTTCTTCCGTGGCGACGCCGTGGCCGACACCCGGCTGAGCCTGCCGCCGCCGAAGTTCAAGCTGGCGTGATGGGGAGGCCGGCGACATCCCGTGCGCCGGCCTTCCACCGCCGTCTAGAGTGTCGCGTGGTAATCCAGTTCCGCGTGCTGGACGTGGTCGCCCAGCGCCATCGGCTTGGCGTCCATGACCTCCTTGAAGGCCACCTTGAACGCCGCCATTTCCTCGGGCGTGCCCACCGAGACCCGGACGGCGTTGGGCCAGATGGGCCAGGTGCGGCCGATCAGGACGTTCTTAGCCTTCATCGCCGCGAACACGGCTTTGCCGTTCCGGCCCGTGTCGATCATGAAGCAGTTGGTCTGGGGATCGCCGATCACCTTGTAGCCGCCCGCCTTCAGCCAGGCGATCGTATCGCGGCGGGTGTCGCCGATGATCTTGCGGCGCTCGGGGACCAGGCTGGCGTCCTCCAGCGAGGCGCGGGCGGCGGCCGAGCCGGTGATCGGCATGGCGTTCTGACCGAACGGCTTGAGCTTGGCCAGCAGATCGGGGCGGCCGACGGCGAAGCCGCAGCGGATGCCGGCCATGCCGTAGATCTTGGAGAAGGTGCGCAGGACGATCAGGTCCTTGCCCTGGGCGACCAGGTCCAGCGTGTCCGGTTCGTCGGTCAGGTGGATATAGGCCTCGTCCACCAGCAGGATCGCGCCCGCCGGCTTGTTCTCCAGCGCCCAGACGATGTCCTGCTTGGTGGTGATGGTCCCGGTCGGGTTGTTCGGATTGCAGATGTAGATGACGCCGGCCTGGGCGTCGGCGGCGACCATCGCCTTGACGTCGTGGGCGCAATCGGCGGTCAGCGGCGCCTTCACCACCTTGGCCTGGCTGGTCCTGGCCGCGTACATCCCGGCCTCGTAGGACGGGTCGGCCGTGACGAAGCTCTTGGTCGGCGAGGTGAAGGCCAGCACGCTGTAGTGCAAGGGCTCGGACGAGCCGGCGTAGGCCGCGACGTATTCAGGCTTGAGGCCGTTCTGGGCCGCGAAGGTCCGCACCAGGAGATCGGTCTCTCCGTTCAAGTCGTAGCGGCCGCCCAAGGGCGCCACGCGGGCGATGGCGTCGCAGGCCGCCTTGCTCGGGCCCAGCGGGTTCTCGTTGGCGTTGATCAGCACCGCGCCGGACGGCGGGGCGTTGGGGCTTTGGCCGTGCAGCGCCATTCCGGAGGGCGGAGCGGTGGTTGTCTGGGCCGCGGCGTGGGCCAGGCTGGCCTCGGTGACGATCGGCGCCGCGGCCGCGATCAGCGCCGCACTGCGCAGGAAAGCGCGGCGTCCCAGCGCCGGCTCGTCGGATATCCGCGTGGTCATTTCGTTCGCTCCCCATGGCCTGAGGCGTCAGGACGAACCTCGGAGCGCGATCGCGCAAGAGGGAGAGGGCGCGCGACGGCCCTCCTGCCCAAGGCGCGGGCAGCGTCAGGCTTGCCATCGCCCTCGAGGCGCGAAATGAGTGCGGCTCCGCCTGCCAGGAGTCTCTTTTCCATGCCCGCGCCTCTCGCCATCGGACTCGTGGCCCACGACGACAAGAAAGCCGCGCTGGTCGACTGGGCCAGGGCGCATGCGGACTTCCTGAAGGGCAAGGCGCTGTTCGCGACCGGCACCACGGGCGGTCGGGTTCTGGAGGCGCTGCCGAACCTGACTCTGACCCGGCTAAAAAGCGGTCCTCTTGGCGGCGACCAGCAGCTGGGCGCGATGATCGCCGAGGGGCGGCTGGACGTGCTGATCTTCTTCGTCGATCCGTTGTCGCCCCAGCCCCACGATGTCGACGTCAAGGCGCTGATCCGCATGGCGACGCTGGCGAACATCCCTTTCGCCTGTAATCCCGCGACGGCCGACCTGATCGTGGCCCGCCAGCCTAGCTAGCCCGGAAACTTCATTAGGTTCGGCTTGGGGATCGCGGCCTTGAAGGTCCCGCGCGACTTGCTGGTGTCGAGACCGAACTCCGCCCAGGCGGCCAGGAAGCCGTTGGCCTCTTCGTCGGGCGAGGCCGGGACCATCTCCAGCACGGGCCGCGCGGCCACCGCGGCGCGGGCGGCCGTCCAAGCCTCCGGCTCGGCGGTGGCGTAGTCGCCGTCGGTCGTCACCAGTTGGCTCGCGAGGTCGAGGTCCGAAAAGCGCAGGGTCACCGCGGCGTCGGCGGGCAGGTCCGAGAGGCCTTCGAGAGCCTCGGTCAGCGCCGTCAGGCTCATCTTGGCGGCGGTTGTGCGCCGCTCGCCGCCCGCCGCGCCCTTGATCGCGGCGGCGCCGGTCTCGCCGTCGATCCGCCGCACATACGCCCAGCCGCCATAGCTCGGGTCCTGGCGGCAGAGGCTGGCGATCCATAGGGTGACGGCGACCATGGCGAGCTCCCAATCAACGTTCTGGCCGGTTTCTAACCTGCTTCGGTCAAGTTGGGGGAGGGGTGCGAACAGAAGGTAAACATCGCCCTAAAACTTATAGTTAACGTCATTTTAAGATCAATGAACGTCGTTCTAATAAATGCCTCCTGGGGAAGAAAGTGGGCGAGTTCGTTGAAGCAAAAAGTGTGCCAAATCGAGGCGTCTCCAGCCATTTTGGGCGAAGTTGGCCGCGAGGTGTAAAGGCTTGGGAAATATTTATGGTTAACGCGCCGTAAAGACCTATTAACCACTTGTTAAAGCTGCTGGCTCCGGTTTTGCTGCTTGGGCGTTGAACCTTCGACGGCTGTCCCGGGTGGGGACGTCCCCAAGTGGAGTGCGCTGCCATGTTCGAATTCGGACGAGATCTGAAGCGGCTGTTCGGTGTCGAGACCGAGGCCAAGAGCGCCTGGCGGGACGGCCTGACCGGTGGCGACACCTCGCTGCTGGAACTGCTCGACACACGCCTGTTGGCCAACGAGGCCCGCTCGGCCGACGTCGCGGCCAGCCGGCTGGGGACCAAGGAGCGCGGCGCGCGCCTTCTGGAAGCCGCCGTGATCTGGCGCGAACTGGCCCGCCGCACCGGTGACGCCACGGCGCTGCGCAAGGGCGCCGCCCAGGCCGAGGCCGCCGTGAAGATCTTCGAGACCGAGCGCCGCCAAGACGGCCTCGCGGCCGCTCGCTGCGAGCAGGTCATGCTGGCGCTGCAAGGCGCCGACCTGTTCGGCGACGAGGGCCTTGTGGCCGCCGCCATCTCGACCTTGGCTCGGACGCCCGCCCAACACCGCACCGCGCTTTGCGGCGCCCTTTCCGCCGCCCTCGAGGGCCGTGCGGCCCTGGCGGCGGGCGATCTCGACCGCGCCCTGGCCGCTGTCCAGGCCTTTGAGGCGCCGCTACGCGCCCTGGCCGCCGCCAAGCGCGCCAAGGGCGGCGCGGCGCGGCTGCTGCTGGCCGATCAGCGCGCCAACCGCATCGACCTGATCCTGAACTGCGCCGCGCGCCTGAAGGATCGCGCCCTGGCGGAACTCGCCGCGTCGGAGGCCAAGAGCGCGCTCGAGGGACTCGACGCCGACTTCGAACCGCTGGTGTGGGCGCGACTGGAGTGTCTCCGCGGCGCCGCCCTGGTGCAACTGGGCGACCTGGACGGCGAGATCGCCCGTATCGGCGAAGGCGTCCAGGCGATCACCGATGCGGGGCAGGTGATCTCGCTGGACCACAGTCCGATGGACTGGGCCCGCGCCCAGGCGCTGCTTGGCGCCGTCCTGCAGACCATGGGCGAGGCGACCACCAGCGAGCGCGTCTTCGAACAAGCCGTCTCGGCCTATGACCGCGCCACGCAAATCCTGAAGGTCCAGCCGGCCCTGGCCCTCCGCGCTCATGTCGCCAACAACCGCGCCCTGTGTCTGGCGCGCTGCGCCGAGCTCACCGCCGACCTGGCGGTGCTGGACGCCGCCGAGCTGGCCTTCAAGGCCGAGCTGGCCGAGGTGCGCGGCGCCCGCGATCCCGCCAGCTGGGCGGTGGCGCAAATGAACCTCGCTCGCCTGTACGAGGCGCGGGTCGAGATCACCGGTCGCGACGACGGTCGTCTGGCCCGGGCTGGCGTGGCCCTGGCCGCGGCCTTCGACATCTTCTCGGAGTTGGGCCTGCGCTCGCTGACTGATCTGGCGGCACAAGGCCTGCAACGTCTCCAGCGGGCTCCGGCGGCCTGACCCGAAACGGGACGCGGCGGACCCGCCAGAAGAACGACAAGTAAAGGGATGAACTCGTGATTGCTTCGCTCGCCTTGGCCGCCGCCGTGGTCGCCGCTCCTGTTCCGGCCAAGACCGCCTCGGACATGCTCGTCCCGGCCTCGCAGCCGCGCGAGGCCGTCGCCCTGCTGAACTGCCTGGTGAAGAACGACGGCCGCCTGACGGCCTGCACGGTTCAGGACGAAACCCCCAGCGAACTCGGCGTCGGCCAAGCCGCCCTGTCGATGGCCTCGCAGTTCCAGGTCGACCTGCTGGGCCCCGACGGCAAGAGCCGCGCGGGTTCCTACATCCAGGTGCCGGTGCGGATTCGCATCCGATAAAGCGCTTCCCTCGCAGCGCTCATGGGCCGCGACGCGCCGTCGCGGCCTGCGGGATAAGGCCATCGGAAGGTTAACTCCTAACGCCTCGTTAACCATATCTCGCCCAAGCTAAAGCCCTCGATTCCACGGCCTTTGGCGGCCGATTCCCAAGAGGCTTTCGATGACGGGCGCCGAGGTTCTAGATGTCGGCCGAGACGCGATCTGGCTGACGCTCAAGCTGTGCGCGCCCGTGCTGATCGTCGGCCTCGTGGTCGGCGTCGCCATCGGCCTGTTCCAGGCCCTGACCCAGATCCAGGAACAGACCCTGGTCTACGCGCCGAAGATCGTCGCGATCTTCATTTCACTGCTGATCTTCCTGCCGATGATGGGCGCGCTGATGAGCGCCTTCATGCGCCAGATCGCAGCCCGCATCGCGGGCCTGTAGCGGAAGGGCAGGGGGCGCGTGAATTCCTTCGCCACGGCGTTTCAGGTCTATGTCGCCGCCCTCGTGTTCTCGCGAGTGGGCGCCATGGTCATGACCATGCCTGGCATTGGCGACCAGACGGTGCCGCCGCGCATCCGCCTGTCGTTCGCGCTCCTGATGGCGCTGTTGCTGGGGCCGTTGGTCCAGGACACCGTGCCGCCGATCCCGACCACCCTGGGCGGTCTGGTCGGCGCGATCATCCATGAGATCCTGATCGGCTTGATGATCGGTTCGGTGCTGCGGCTGTTCATGATCTCGCTGACCACCGCCGGCGAAATCATCTCGCTGCAGACGACGCTCTCCTTCGCCCAGACCACCAATCCGTCGATGCAGGGCTCGAGCACGGCGGTGGCGACGTTCCTGTCGATGATGGGGCTGACGCTGATCATGGCGACCGGGCTGCATCACCTGTTCATCGGCGCGATCGTCAAGTCCTACACCCTGTTCCCGTTCACGCGCGCCGTGCCGGTCAACGACGCCGTCACCCTGGCCGTGCGGACGGTGGCGGAGTCGTTCTCGCTGGGCGTCCAACTGGCCGCTCCCGTGATCGTCTTCTCGCTGGTCTTCAACCTCGCCACGGGTCTGGTCGGCCGGGTGATGCCCGCGTTCCAGATCTTCTTCGTCGCCTCGCCGCTCAGCGTGATCCTGGGCCTGTCGCTGCTGGCCCTGTCCCTGGGCGGCATCGCCATGGTCTGGACCGATCGCTATCGCGAGCTCCTGCAGGTCTTCGCCTAGGGGGCGCGCATGGCGGACGATACGGATCCCGAGTCGAAAACAGAAGAACCGTCGGCGAAACGGTTATCGGACGCGCGCGCCAAGGGCGACGTCGTCAAGTCGGCCGATATCCCGCAACTGGCCTCGCTGGTCGGCGCCGTCTCGGTGGTGATCCTGGCCGGCGGCTGGCTGACCCGCGACCTTTCCGCCGCGCTCTACCCGTTCATCGCCCACGCCGGCACGATCGACCTTTCGAGCGGCGGCGCGATGGTGGTGATGAAGCAGGCGACCATGGCCGCCTTGCCGCCGCTGATCCTGGTGATGCTGGTCTCGGCCTTCGCCGGCGCGGTCGCCCACATCGCCCAGTCCGGCTTCCTTCTGACGCCCTCCAAGCTGAAGCCCGATTTCAGCAAGCTCGACCTGATCAAGGGCCTGGGCCGCATCTTCGGCATCGACGGCTTCGTTCAGTTCGCGAAGTCGGCGGTGAAGTTCCTGGTCACGGGCCTGATCGCCTGGATGGTGCTGAAGCCGCATGTCGGCGAGGTGCGCAATCTGGTGGGCCTCGACCCGGCTCTGATGCTGCCCGAGGCGATGAAGCTGTCCAAGTCGCTGCTGATCGCCGTGATCATCTTCCTGACCGGCACGGCGGCCTTCGACTGGTTCTGGCAACGCCACCGCTTCATGAACCGGATGCGGATGACCCTCCAAGAGGTCAAGGACGAGTTCAAGCAGTCGGACGGCGACCCGCACATCAAGGGCAAGCGCCGCCAGATCCAGATGCAGCGCTCGCGCCAGCGGATGATGCAGCAGGTGCCCAAGGCGACCGTGGTCGTCATGAACCCGACCCACTACGCCGTGGCGCTGAAATACGAGGCCGGCGAGACGCCCGCGCCGCTTTGCGTGGCCAAGGGCGTTGACGAACTGGCCTTGAAGATCCGCGCGATCGCCGAGGAGCACGGGGTGCCGGTGTTGGAGGATCCGCCTCTGGCGCGCGCCCTCTACGCCAGCGTCGAGGTGGACGAGGAGATCCCCGTCGAGCACTTCGAGGCGGTGGCCAAGGTCATCAGCTTCATCCTCAACGGCAAGAAGCCTCAGTCACGGGCGCGTCCGCTGTAGGCCCTACTTCCGAAAAAGACCTAGCCCTCGGGAAAGGTTATTGTTTCAACGATCTCCGGTGAGTCGCAGCCTCGCCGTAACCAAGGTATTCATGCCGCCGATGGCCGATCTTCACCTCCAGGACAAAGCCATGGCCGGCGCGGGGCGTCGGCGCTTCGATCCGTGGCTGGCGGGCGCGGCGCTATTTTTCCTGGCGGCGGCGGGCTTCTCGGCCGCGCCGGCGCTGAAGGCGGGGCCGGCCACGCTGGCGGGTCTGCTGCTGCTGCTGGGCGTGGCGGGCGTGGCCGTGCTGGGCCTGCTGGCCATCCGCGGCGCCGCCCAGAGCGGCGATGATTCCGATCAGGCCGAGACCTTCATCGCCGCCTTGAGCGAGCCCGCCAGCCTGGCCGCGCCGGACGGCCGGGTGCTGGCCGCCAACGCCGCCTGGCGCGCCCTGATGGGCTCGCAGCGCCGCCTACCCAAGGGCGTGGCCGGCGCTGGCCTGTTCGCCGCCATGATCCAGGCCCGTCATGGCGAGATGGCCGAGGGCGCGCTGCGCGCCGGCGACGCCGATCATCTCGCCAAGGTCTCCTGCCTGCCCGGCGGCCGCCTGCTGATCCGTCTGTCGCCCGTCGCCGCGCCCGAGCCGGCGGCCGAGCCCGTCGCGATCGCGCCGACGGCCGAGCGCGCCGCGCCGCCGCCCAACTCTCTGGACGCCTTCGCCGGCGCTTCGCCGTTCGGCGCGGCCCTGCTGGAAGGTCTGGAGCCGTTCACCTCGCGCGTGCTGGAGGCCAATCCGGCCCTGACGACCATGACCGGCGCCAAGGCCGGCGTGGTGTTCGGCGACCTGATCGACGCGGGCTCGCGCGCGGACGCCGAGACACGTCTGGCCGAGGGGCGGGCTGGTCCCTACGAGGTGCGCCTGGCGCGCGACGCGACCCGCATCGCCCACCTCTACCTCTACCGCGCCGAAGGCCGCCTGGTGGCCTACATGATCGACGTGTCGGAGCAGAAGCAGATCGAGCTGCAACTGGCCCAAGCCCAGAAGATGCAGGCGATCGGCCAGCTGGCCGGCGGCGTGGCGCACGACTTCAACAACCTGCTGACCGCCATCCAGCTGCGCCTGGACGAACTGCTGCACCGTCACCCGGTCGGCGACCCTTCGTATGAGGGCCTCAACGAGATCCGCCAGACGGGCGTGCGCGCCGCCGACCTCGTTCGCAAGCTGCTGGCCTTCTCGCGCAAGCAGACCGTCCAGCGCGAGGTCTTGGACCTTGGCGAACTGATCTCCGAGTTCGAGGTGCTGCTGCGCCGGTTGCTGCGCGAAGACGTCAAGCTGATCACCGACTACGGCCGCGACTTGCCGCAGGTCCGCGCCGACAAGAGCCAGCTCGAGACGGCGGTCATGAACCTGGCCGTCAACGCCCGCGACGCCGTGCGCGCGGCCAAGGGCGGCGGTGTCGTGCGTATCCGCACCGCGCGCCTGAACCGCGACGAGGCCATCCAACTGGGCTTCCCCGCAGCCGATGGCGACTGCGCCTTCATCGAGGTCAGCGACGACGGCCCGGGCATTCCGCCCGACGTCATGGGCAAGATCTTCGACCCGTTCTTCACCACCAAGCCGGTGGGCGAGGGCACGGGCCTGGGCCTCGCCACAGTCTACGGCATCGTCAAGCAGAGCGACGGCTGGATCCACGTCCACAGCCGTCCGGGCGAAGGCGCGGCGTTCCGCATCTTCCTGCCCGTGTATGACGCGCCGGTGGGCGTCGCCGCCGCTCAGGCCGCGACGACCGAGCCGGCCAAGCCGCGCGCCGCCCGCGACCTCTCGGGCGCCGGCCGCATCCTGTTCGTCGAGGATGAGGACGCGGTCCGCAGCGTCGCCGCCCGCCTGCTGCGCGCTCGCGGCTACGAGGTGCTGGAGGCCGCCGACGGCGAGGAGGCCCTGCTGATCGCCGAGGAGCACGCCGGCACGATCGACCTCTTGATCAGCGACGTGATCATGCCGGGTATCGACGGCCCCACCCTGCTGAAGAAGGCGCGCGGCTATCTGGGGACCGCGCCGGTGATGTTCATCTCCGGCTACGCCGAGGCCGAGTTTAGCGACCTGCTGGAGGGCGAGACGGGTGTGACCTTCCTGCCCAAGCCGATCGACATCAAGACCCTGGCCGAGCGGGTCAAGCAGCAGTTGCAGGCGGCCTGAGGCCGCCTGCTCGACTCCCCTAGGCCTTGGCCGGCAGGAACCGCGGATTGCGCAGCAGCGCCGCGCTGAGATCTTCCAGGACAGCACGCGCAGCAGGAACTGCTGCTCCAGCCACTGCAGGATGAAGGCGCCGATCGCGAGGACCAGCGCCCAGATCAGGATCGTACGGGTCACGCGGCCGAGGGGGCGCGATCCCCGGCCGTCGTCAATGGCCTCTCAGCCCAGTCGCGCCTTGGCCTCGGCGGGCGCGATCTGGTCGAACAGGATGCGCAGGTGCTGGTCCTTGGCGTGGTCGTTGTGCAGCTCCCACGACAGCGAGACCGGCAGACGCAGACGGCCGCCATCCGGCAGCAGGGCGACCAGGACGCGCCAGGAGAAGCCGTCGCCGGGATCGCCGAGAGGGTCCTTGAACTCCAGCGGCGCGGGATCGCGCAGGCGGAAGCGCCTTTCGGCGTTGGCTTCGAACCACGCGCGGTCGGCCTCTGCGGCGGGATCGGTGACCTTGCTGACGATCGTCTTCTTGAGCATGCGGGGTCTTTAGACCCAAACCGACGCAATTGCCAAAGTGTCGACAACTCTGATCCCGAAGCCGTACGCCGCCTCGGACGGGGTCAGTCCAGCCCAAAAGCGGCGAGCAGGCGATCGGCGGCGACCGAAGCTGGGACCTCGCCAGCGCGAACCGAGGCTTCGAGGTTTGGCGCCAACGCGGCCACGGCGGGCGCTGTCCGGAACGCATCCCGCAGTCGGTCCTCGACCATCGCCCACATCCACCGCGCGTCCTGGTCGGCGCGGCGGGCGGCGCGCGCGCCATTGGCGGTCATGATTTCGCGGTGGCGCTGGATCTGGGTCCACAGCACATCAAGACCCTGGCCGGTCAAACCCGAGGCGGTCAGCACCGGCGGCGTCCAGTCGGGGTGGGCTGGCGTCAGGATGTGCAGGGCGTTGCGATAGTCGCGCGCCGAGCGCTCGGCCTTGGCGGGATCGGCGTCGGCCTTGTTGATGACCAGCAGGTCGGCCAGCTCGATCAGGCCCTTCTTGATGCCCTGCAACTCGTCGCCGCCGCCGGGGATCAGCAGCGCCAGAAAGATGTCGACCATGTCGGCCACCACCGTCTCGGACTGCCCAACGCCCACGGTCTCGACGATCACCACGTCGAAGCCGGCCGCCTCGCACAGCAGCATCGCCTCGCGGGTCTTGCGCGCCACGCCGCCCAGCGCGCCGCCGGAGGGGGAAGGGCGGATATAGGCGTTGGGCTGGACGCTGAGCTGCTCCATCCGCGTCTTGTCGCCCAGGATCGAACCGCCGTGGCGGCCGGACGACGGATCGACCGCCAGCACCGCGACCTTGCAGCCCGCCTCGACCAGGTTGCAACCAAAACGCTCGATCGTGGTCGACTTGCCCGCGCCAGGCACGCCGGTGATCCCGATCCTTTGAGCCCGGCCCGTCAACGGCATCAGCCGCGAAAGCAGCGTCCGGGCCGCGACCTGATGATCGGCGCGGCGGCTTTCGACCAAGGTGATGGCGCGCGCCAAGGCGGCGCGGTCGCCGGCGACCAGGCGCTGTTCCAGGGCGTCGATGTCGAGAGCAGGATTCACCAGACCTCGCTTAGCCGAGGCCGGCCGATCGCGAAACCAAAACGGTCAATCGGTCTTGCGGCGCCGGGCAAGGTCGACGATCTGAGGTCGAGGCAACGACGGACGAAGCGGAACGTTCTGGGATCATGACCGACGACTTCTCCATGGCTTCCGCCTATGCCGAGCCGCAAGCCAGTCTGGTGGACGACCAGCGCTTCAAGGCGCATCGCGCCTGGCGCGCGGCCGAAACGATCAAGCGTCTCTCCGACCGCCTGATCGGCGTCGGCCCCGTCGGCATCGGCCTCGACGGCGTGCTGGCCTGGGTGCCGGGCGTTGGTCTGGCCTATGGCCTGGGCGCCGGGGCGCTGCTGCTGTTCCATGCGGCTCACGCCAAGGCTTCGCCCGCCACCATGGGCCGGATGGCCGCCTATCTCGCCGCCGATAACCTGTCCGACACCGTGCCGGTCCTGGGATGGGCCGTCGACACCCTGTTCCCCGGCCACCTGATGGCGGCCAAGGCGCTGCAGAAGGACATCGAGGCCCGCCATGGCCTGCCCGAAGAAGTCGCCTTCGAGCGCAGCCAGAAGAAGCGGGGCCTCTTCCGGCGAAAAGCTGGCTAGCGAATGACTGGCAGCTCCGCCAGGCATAGCGACACGCCTGGCAGAACAAGGGCCGTTACCGTCTCGCGCGCCGCGTGATGCGTCACGTCGCGATAGACGCCGCCCGCCAGACCGCGATGCACGATCAGCGTGTCGGTGTTCACATCCACGACCCAATAGTCTCGCACGCCGTGCTGAGCGTAAATCTCGGCTTTCACCGCAAGGTCGTTCTTCAGGGTCGAGTGCGCGACCTCGATCACCAGACCGACGTTGGCGCCATTCACCGCGCTGAGCGGCAGCGTCGCGTCGTACAGATAGAGATCCGGATCCGGGGCGTACGTCGGCGCCAGGCGCAAGGTCGAGTCGACGATCACACGGATGGCGTCGCCAGCGCTGGCCATGAACCGCATGGCCAGTTGCATCTTCACCCGCGTATGGGGCGTGCCTTCCGGGGCCATTTCGACCAGCGCTCCGTCGATCAACTCGACGCGGGCGCCCTCGTCGAGGATGCCAGCTTCCTGCATGCGCAGGACATCGTCCAGCGTGAAGCGGTGCTGTTGCGATGTCTCCAGCGCTCGGGCCAGGGCGTTCATACCCTGATCGTACCACACCGTACGGTTAGGCGCACTCGATCCTCAGGCCGCTTCCTGCGTGTAGCCGAGCTGCCGGTTCAGCTTGTCCAGCAGTTCGATCGCCGCGTCGGCGATCACCGTGCCAGGCGGGAAGATCGCCGCCGCGCCGGCGTCGCGCAGGGCCTGGAAGTCCTGGGGCGGAATGACCCCGCCCACGACCATCAGGATGTCGTCGCGGCCCTGCTTGGCGAGTTCCGCCTTCAACTCTGGCGCCAGGGTCAGGTGACCAGCGGCCAGCGAGCTCGCCCCCACCACATGGACGTCGTTCTCCACCGCCTGGCGGGCGGCCTCGGCCGGGGTCTGGAACAGCGGGCCGATGTCGACGTCGAAGCCGAGGTCGGCGAAGGCTGTGGCGATGACCTTCTGGCCGCGGTCGTGACCGTCCTGGCCCATCTTGGCGATCAGGATGCGCGGGCGGCGGCCGTCGGCCTGCTCGAACGCCTCGACCATGGCCTTGGCGCGCGCGGTCTTCGGATCGTTGCCGGCCTCCTTCATATAGACCCCCTGGATCGACTTGATCTCGGCGCGGTGGCGGCCGAACACCTTCTCCAGGGCGTAGCTGATCTCGCCCACCGTGGCCTTGGCGCGGGCGGCGTCGACGGCCAGGGCCAGCAGGTTGCCGTTTCCGCGCGCGCCATCTTCGAGCGCCTTCAGGGCGGCCTCGGTGGCGGCCGGATCACGCTCGGCCTTCAGGCGGGCCAGCTTCTCCAGCTGGGCGGCGCGCACGGCGCTGTTGTCGACCTTCAGCACCGGAATGTCGTCGGCGACCTCGGGCTTGTAACGGTTGACGCCGACTACGCTCTGTTTGCCGCTGTCGATGCGGGCCTGGGTGCGGGCGGCGGCTTCCTCGATGCGCAGTTTCGGCAGGCCCTGTTCGATGGCCTTGGCCATGCCCCCCAGGGCCTCGACCTCCTCGATGTGGGCCAACGCCTTCTGGGCCAGCTCGTAGGTCAGGCGCTCGACATAGTAGCTGCCGCCCCAGGGGTCGGCGACGCGGGTCGTGCCGCTCTCCATCTGCAGGAAGAGCTGGGTGTTGCGGCTGATCCGGGCCGAGAAGTCGGTCGGCAGGGCCAGGGCCTCGTCGAGGCTGTTGGTGTGCAGGCTCTGGGTCTGGCCGTTCACAGCGGCCATGGCCTCCACGCAGGTCCGGGCGACGTTGTTGAACACGTCCTGCGCGGCCAGCGACCAGCCGGAAGTCTGGCTGTGGGTGCGCAAGCTGAGCGAGCGGTCGTCCTTGGGATCGAACTCGCGCTTCATCAGGCGGGCCCAGAGCAGGCGCGCGGCGCGCATCTTCGCCACTTCCATGAAGTAGTTCATGCCGATCGCCCAGAAGAACGACAGGCGCGGCGCGAACTGGTCGATGCTCATGCCGGCCGCGACGCCGGCGCGGGCGTATTCGACCCCGTCGGCCAGGGTGTAGGCCAACTCCAGGTCGGCCGTCGCGCCGGCCTCCTGCATGTGATAGCCGCTGATCGAGATCGAGTTGAACTTGGGCATGTTCGCCGAGGTGTAGGCGAAGATGTCCGAGATGATCCGCATCGAGGGCGAGGGCGGATAGATGTAGGTGTTCCGCACCATGAACTCTTTGAGGATGTCGTTCTGGATCGTCCCCGACAGCTTGTCGGGGCTGACGCCCTGTTCCTCGGCCGCGACGATGTAGAGCGCCAGGATCGGCAGCACCGCGCCGTTCATGGTCATCGACACGCTCATCTTGTCGAGCGGAATGCCCGAAAACAGCGTGCGCATGTCCAGGATCGAGTCGATGGCCACGCCCGCCATGCCGACATCGCCCTTCACCCGCTCATGGTCGCTGTCATAGCCGCGGTGGGTGGCTAGGTCGAAGGCCACCGACAAGCCCATCTGACCCGCCGCCAAGTTGCGGCGGTAGAAAGCGTTGGAATCCTCGGCGGTCGAGAAGCCCGCGTACTGCCGCACCGTCCACGGGTTGGTCACGTACATGGTCGGGTAGGGGCCGCGCACATACGGCGCGACACCCGGATAGCCGCCCAGGAAGTCCAGGCCCTGGATGTCGCCGGCGTCGAAGGCGGGGGCGACATCGACGCCTTCGGGCGTGCTCCAGGCCTGGCCGTCCGGCGCGGCGCCGGGGGCGATCTCGGCGAAGTCGATCGTCGTGAAGTCGGGGAACTTGGTCACGGCTCAGGCTCCCTCGAAGGCGGCGGCGAAGCGGATGGGCGTCAGGGCGGGGCACTTGCTATCCGGACCGGGCAGGCGGACGTCCGGCGCGGCGACCGCGAAGGCGGCCGGATCGGGCGTCTCGACCTCCGGCGGCTTGTCGTCGGCGTTGGGGAAGACGGTGACGCCCAGGATCTTGCGGGTCTTGTCGGCGAAGGCGGCTTCCTGGGCCGCGCGGGTCTTGGCGACGTTGCTGGCGACGAAGCCGCTTTCCAGCGCCTTGATGATCCCGCCGGCGGCCTCGATGGCCTGGAAGCCGTTCCAGGCCGCACGGGCCAACTGGTCGGTCAGGCTGTCGAGGTACCAGGCCCCGCCCGCCGGATCGGCGACGCGGCCCAGGTTGCTCTCTTCCATGAGGACCAGCTGGGTGTTGCGGGCCTGGCGACGGGCGAAGGCGGTGGGCTGGCCGATCGCGTCGGTGAAGGCGTCCAGGACGATAGCGTCCGCCCCGCCGACCGCGCCGGCGAACCCGGCCGAGGTCAGGCGCAGGAGGTTGGTCCAGGCGTCGGCCTTGGCCAGCATCCGGCGCGACGAGCGGGCCTCGATCTTGGCGGGGACCGAGACGCCGCAAGCCTGCGTCAGCCGCGCCCACATCGCCTTGGCGGCGCGGATCTTGGCGACGCCGGTGAAGTATTCGCCGTCCAGGCTGACGCCCAGCACGATACGGCTGAAGGCGTCCTCGGTGGACAGGCCCGAGCGCGTCAGCGCCTTGGCGTAGGCGAGGGCGGCGGCGGTCATGGCGGCCAGCTCCTCGACATTGGAGCCGCCGGCCTCGTGCGCGGCGCGGCCGGTCGCCAGGAACAGGCTGGCCTTGGCGTAGGTCGCGGCCAGGCGTGTCGCCACCGTCGCGGCGTTGAACATGTGGCTCTCGATCGGCCCAGGGCTCGCGCCGGCCTGCATGAAGGCGGTCAGCGGATCGAGGTGGAAGGCCAGCGGCGCGTTGGGCGCGGCCTTGGCCAGCGCGCCCAGCCAGTCGGCGGCCTTGGGGCCCAGGAAGCCGGCGTCCAGCGCCACGGGCGCGAGGTCCAGCAGGACGCCGGAAAGCGCTTTGGCGAGGTCATCCGCCGAGCCGACGGCGACGCCGTTCGCGCCGGTCGGATCCAGCTGCAGCAGCACCGAGGCCGCGCCGTTCTCGAGGTCGGTCAGCAGGTCCTTGGCCGATCGCGCCGGATCGGGGTGGGCGGCGCGAACGCGCAGGTCCCACGGACGCTCGGCGTCACGGATGCGCAGGTCGCGAGCGACGGCGACGCCGTCCTTGGCGGTATAGAGCGGCTGGATCGTGACGCCGTCGGGTGTGGAGGTGGTCAGCGCGTCCTCGAAGCTCTGACCTTTGAGGGTCTTTTCGACCAGGGCCATCCAGCGCGCGCGCGTGGCGTCGTCGCCTTGTAGACCAAAATCCTCGGCCAGGGGCGTGGTCGCCTCGGTCAAAGCGTCTCTCTCCTGCACTGCAGCATTTTTATTTTCGATCGTGATGCGCCCCTGCCGCTACGGCCGTCAAGCCTTGCGCGGGCGCCAAACGAGCGTTTAAGCTGAACGGTGATCATATATTCGGCGCTCAAGCCGATCTCCAAAAGGGGAGAACCTTCGCCCATGGCCCTGCCGCCGATCCTGCGCGACCGTCTGCGCCTTCCGGTCATCGCCTCGCCGCTGTTCATCATCAGCAATCCCGACCTGGTGATCGCCCAGTGCAAGGCGGGCATCGTCGGCTCGTTTCCGTCTCTGAACGCCCGACCCATCTCCCAGCTGGACGAATGGCTGGCGCGCATCACCGAGGAGTTGGCCGCCTACGACAAGGCTAACCCGGACGCCCCCTCGGCGCCGTTCGCCGTCAACCAGATCGTCCACAAGACCAACAACCGGCTCGAGGAGGACATCGAGCTGTGCGTCAAATACAAGGTCCCGGTGGTCATCACCTCGCTGGGGGCCCGCGAGGACCTGAACCAGGCGATCCATTCCTATGGCGGCATCACCCTGCATGACGTCATCACCGACCGCTTCGCCCGAAAGGCGATCGAGAAGGGGGCCGACGGCCTGATCCCGGTCGCGGCCGGCGCCGGCGGTCACGCCGGCACGCTGTCGCCGTTCGCGCTGATCCAGGAGATCCGCCAATGGTTCGACGGGCCGGTGGCGCTGTCGGGCTCGATCGCCTGCGGTCGCTCGATCCTGGCCGCCCAGGCCATGGGCGCGGACCTGGCCTATATCGGCTCGGCCTTCATCGCGACCGAGGAGGCCAACGCGGTGGAGGGCTACAAGCGCGCCATCGTCGAGGGCCAGGCCGACGGCATCGTCTATTCGAACCTGTTCACCGGCGTGCACGGCAACTATCTGCGCTCGTCGATCATCGCCGCGGGCCTGGATCCCGACAACCTGCCGCAAAGCGATCCGTCCAAGATGAGCTTCGGCTCGGGCGGCAACCAGGAGGCCAAGGCCTGGCGCGACATCTGGGGCTCGGGTCAGGGCATCGGCGCGATCAAGGAAGTGCTGCCGGCCGCCGAACTCATCGCGCGTTTCGCGGCCGAGTACGAGCAAGCCAAGGCCGAACTGGCGGCCAAGACCGCGCTTACCTCCGGAAATCACTTGGCTTTCGCCGCCGAGTAGACGGGCGTTCGACGGGGACGGAGGTCGCTTCGTCCCCGGTCCTAGCGGCGACCTGATGCTGGGAGCGTCTTCCATCGCTCCCGGAGCCGCTCCATGTTCGACGACGTCACGCCCCGCCTTGGCCTGCCCTATGTGGTCGCCGCCCAGGCCCAGAAGCATATCCCCATCAATGAAAGCCTCGCCCGGCTGGACGGCCTCGTCCAACTGGCCGTCGAAAGCCGCGCCGTGACGGTCCAGCCGGCCAGTCCTTCCGTCGGCGGCGTCTGGATCCTCCCGGCCGGCGCTAGTGGCGCGGCTTGGGGCGGCCAACCCGCCGGAACCCTCATGCGTTTCGAGACCGGCGCCTGGGAGCCGCTCGCCCCGGCCGAAGGCGTGCTGGCCTGGGTCAAGGACGAGAACCAGATGGTCGCCTTTGACGGCGCGGCCTGGACGCCTCTGTCGACGACCTTCCGAAGCCTGACCGCCGCCGCCTCGCCGAACCTCGCCAACACGCGTGTCGAAATCCTGGAGCAGGAGGTGACGCTGGCGGGCGCCTCGACCGCGACCAGCATCGTCATTCCCAATCGCGCGATCGTGCTGGCGGTCTCGACCCGGACCACCGCCGCGATCACCGGCGCGACGGCCTACAACTGCGGCGTCGCGGGCGAGGCCAGCAAGTTCGGCGGCTCGCTGGGCGTGGCCAAGAACTCCAGCAATATCGGGGTGGTCGGTCCGACGGCCTACTACGCCGACACGCCCGTGATGCTGACGGCGGTGGGCGGAAACTTCGTCGGCGGCAAGGTGCGGGTGGCGATCCACGTGATGCGTTTCGACGCGCCGGCGGCGGTCGCCTAGTTCCTCCCCCGCGCCGCGGGGGAGGTGGCCCAGAGGGCCGGAGGGGGCTAACGCGGCGGTTCGCCCAGCTTGCCCCCTCAGTCGCTCCGCGACAGCTCCCCCGCATCGCAGGGGAGCATCCTGAAGTCGCCCCTACCCCTCCTTCAACGCCTCCACCCCGCCGTCGGCCGACGGGGTCACCACGAAGCGCTTCAGCACGCTGGTCTCGTACTTCGGATCCAGGATCGTCGAGACCGTCATCAGCTCGCCCGTGGCCTTGCCGTGTTCCAGCGTCAGCAGGACGAAGCCCTTGGCGCTGCCATGGCTGTAGCGGACTTCCTTGTTGCGCTGGACGAAGGCCTCGCCGATCGGGGCGCCCGGCATCAGGTCGCCATAGCCGGGCGACGTGATCGAGGTCGCGCCGAACTCGGCGGCCACGCGCTTGTCGCCCGCGTCGTTCCACAGCTCATTGACCCAGAACATGTGGCTGTCGCCCGCCAGCACGATCGGCCGCGCCTTGGCGGCGGTGAAAATGTCGTAGACCCGCTGGCGGTCGGCCGGATAGCCGTCCCAGGCGTCGAGGTTCGACGGAATGTCGTAGGCCGACATCGCCACGGACTGGGCGACACGCTTCTTGGCGTAGTCGGGCAGTTGGGCCACCAGGGCCGCGAACTTCTCCTCGCCCATCGTCTTCTGGAGGTTGGGCGTGGCGACGCGCGCCATGACCACCTGGTTGCCCAGCACCTGCCAGGCCGTGCCGGCCTTGACCGAGGCCTGGACCTGGCTGGCCAGCCAGCGCTCCTGGTCCTGGCCCATCATCCGGCGCGAAGGATCCTTCCACTTGGCGACGAAGGCCGCGACGTCCGGCTTGCCGTCGACGATCGGCAGGTCGGTTTCATAATCCAGTTCATGCGTGCGCGCGGTCAGCCGCGTCTCGGTCATCAGCAGGGTGGCCACGTCGCCGAACTGGAAGCCGCGCCAAGCAGCCTCCGGCAGGGTTCCCGGCGCGGCCTCGCGGATCGGCATCCACTCGTAATAGGCCTTCAGCGCGGCGGCCTTGCGGGTCGCCCAGTCGCCCTCGGTCTTCGGCTGATGGTTCTCGGCGCCGCCGATCCAGCTGTCGTTGGCCGTCTCGTGATCGTCCCAGACCACGATCCACGGCGCGCGGGCGTGGGCCGCCTGCAGCATCGGGTCGGTCTTGTAGAGGCGGTGCCGGCGGCGATAGTCGTCCAGGGTGACGATCTCGTGCGGCGGATCGGGTACGCGCGTCTTGGCGGTCGGCGAATTCATGCCGTAGTCGCCCGGCGCGGCGCCGTACTCGTAGATGTAGTCGCCCAGGTGCAGCACGGCGTCGACGCGCGGCAGCTTGGCGATCGCGTCATAGGCGTTGAAGTAGCCGTTCGGATAGAGGCTGCACGAGGTGACCGCCAGGACGACGTCCTTGACGGCGCCGACCGACAGAGTGCGCGTGCGGCCGACGACCGCCTCGCCCACGGCCTCGCCCGCGCGGCTGGCGCGGAAGCGGTAGTGGTACTCGGTCCCCGGCTTCAGGCCGGTGACGTCGATCTTGACCGTATGGTCGCGGCTGGCGTCGGTGGTGGCGTGTCCCTGGCGGACGATGGTCTTGAAATCCGGATCGGCGGCGACATCCCAGCGCACGCCCACCGGCAGCTTGGCGCCCGGGGCGGTCACCCGCGTCCAAAGGATCACGCGATCCTGCAGCGGATCGCCCGAGGCCACGCCGTGCTCGAAGCGGACGGGACCCTCGTGCAGGCCCTTGACCGTGGCGGCGGCGGCTTCGCCGGCGGCGGCGCCCGAGAGGCCCAGAAGGCCCAGCACCTTACGGCGGTCGATGGTCATGATGCGCTCTCCCCCTGGATACGCGGAACGAGACAATGGAAAGACGAGGCTGTCGAGCAGCCGTGATCGCCTCTCCCGACATCCGCCGGGAGAGGCGATCCCCTGATCCTAGTGGCGGAAGGTGATCCCCACGCCCATGAAGCGCGGCTTGCCGGCGATGAAGGTCGGGATGCCGAAGCTGTCGCCGGTGTTGCCCGCGTCCTTCAGGTAGCTGACATCGCCCAGGTTCTCGACGAAGGCCTCGACCTTCCAGCGATCGTCAACCGCGCCGAAGCCGACGCGCACGTTCAGCAGGCCGTAGGCCTTCTGGAACTCGTCGACCTTGGTGTCGGGGAACAGGCCCGACGACTGCAGATCGCTGCGGTCGTTGTCGTCGTCGAAGAACATCTTCGAGCGCCAGGTGTAGGTGGGCGTGAAGGTCAGCTTTCCGCCCAGGGCCTCGCGGCTGAACGCGGCGCCGGCCGAGAAGCTCTGGTCGGGCGACAGGCGGAAGGAATTGCCCTTGCGCAGGCCGCTTTCGAGGCGGGCGTGGTTGTAGGCGTAGGTCGTGAACAGGGTCCAGTAGTCGCCGGCCTGCAGGCGAGCCTCGCCTTCGAAGCCGTAGGCCTTGGCCTTGCCGGCGTTCAGGGTCACGACCTGGGCGCCCTGGCGGAAGCTGGTGGCGAAGTTGTCGTAGTCGTAGCGGAAAACCGCGCCCGACAGGTAGAGACGGCCGTCCATCAGCTTGCCCTTGGCGCCGGCCTCGTAGCTGTCGACCTTTTCGGAGTCGACCACGTTGAAGCGCGCGGCGCCCAGCGGCGCGGAAGGCGCGCTGGACGAGATCACGTCCGGGCGACGGCCACGGGCGTAGGACGCGTAGAGGCTGAGATTGTCGGCGGGCTCATAGCGACCGACCACGCGCCAGGTCAGGCCGTTATCGTCGATCGACTTGGCGAAGGTGTCGCCGTTGTTGGTGGTCGGCTGGGTGATCAGGCCCACGGTCGGCAGCAGCGGATTGTTCACGGCGTTCGGCTGGGCGGCCAGGAACAGGTTGGTCGCGGTCGGCGCGGCCAGCAGGATGCCCAGGATCGAGCGGCCGTTCTGGACGTTCGAGCGGTAGGCCGCCCAGCGGTCTTCGCTGGTGTAGCGGATGCCGGCGGTGATCTCGAACTTGTCCGTCAGCTTGAACGTGCCGTCGGCATAGACGTCATAGGCGGTGTTCTCGCCGTAGTTGGCGAATTCCTCGCGGTGGATCGGCTTCAGGTTCGAGACGATGCCCGGCGCGATCGCGGACGGGATGCCAAAACCCAGCTGCAGCACCTGCGCCAGGTAGGCCGGGTTGGTCAGCACGGCCAACGGCTGCGGGTTCGGCCGGCTGATGCCCAGCGGCGTATTGCCGGCCAGCAGGGCCAGCACCAGACGCTCGTCATACTGACCGGGAATGCGCCAGGAGCCCGTCTCGTGGAAGTAGTTGGCGCCGACGAAACCCGTGAAGCGGCCACCGTCATCATAGCGCAGGCGCAGCTCCTGGCTCTGCTGACGGCCTTGCGCGTCCTCGGCGAAGGTCAGGATCGGCAGGGACGAGCCGTCCGGATCGAAGACCTCAACCGAATGGAAGGCGCGGGTGGCGGTGATCGACGACAGGGTCCAGCTGTCGCTGATCTTGTACTCGGCCAGGGCCGTCAGGCCGTAGACCTTGCGCTCCAGGCCCAGCGGCGCGCCGCCCTCGAAACCCGCGCCCGGCGCCAGGGTGGCGGCCGACGAGACGCCGGTGTCCCCCAGCGCCTGGCCGGTCACCGGGTTGGTCGGGTTGAACGTATGGCTCTTGAACGAGGTGCCCGTGGTGGAGTCTTCCTGGTAATTGCCGATCAGGTCCAGCTTCAGCGGGCCCGGCTCCAGGTGATAGGCCGCGCGCACGGCCTTGGTGTTGGTCGAGTTGTAGGCGTCCCCGCCGGCCGCGTCGTCGACATAGCCGTCGTTCTTGCGGGCGCGGGCGGCGATGCGCAGGGCGCTGTCGTCGCCGAACGCGAAGTTGACCATGCCCTCGCCGACGAAATAGCCGCCCGTGCCGCCTTCGGCCTTCAGCAGCCAGTCGTTCTTGGCCGGATTGGCCTTGTTCTGCACCAGGTTCACCGCGCCGATCAGGGCGCCGCGGCCGAACAGGGTCGATTGCGGCCCCTTGGCGACCTCGACCCGCTCCATGTCGAACAGCTCGACATACGAGCCGCGCGAACGCGAGATCGGCACGCCGTCCTGGTAGATCGACACGCGGGTCTCGTCGGTGGCCGAGCCGGAGTCCGAGGTGATGCCGCGCATTACGAAGCCGGAGTTGTTGTTCGACTGGTTCTGCACCAGGAAGCCCGGGGTGAAGGCCGACAGCTCGTCGAACGCCTTGACGCCGATCGCCTCCAGGAACTTGCCGGAATAGGCGGTGACCGCCATCGGCACCTCGACGGGGTCCTGGGCGCGCTTCTGGGCGGTGATCACGACCTCGCCCAGGCGGGTGTCCTGATCATCGGCGGCCGGCGTCGTTGGCGCGTCGGCGGCGAAGGCCGGGGCGGCGACCGCCAGGGCCAGAAGGCTGGCGGTCAACAGCGTGGTGGTGCGGAAAGCGCGCATCGACTATCCCCCTGAATGCGAAACTCGATCTGGCCCGTAGGCATGACGCGTGTCGTTGGTGCGACGGACGTGTGAAGGAGCGATGAAACCCAGGTGACGCGCACGGAAGACAGGCTGGACGACGACGTCCTCGACGACGCCGTATCCGACGAGGGCGGTGAGGCCCTGACGGCCGTCCTGCCGCCGGAGCTGGCCGGCCAGCGCCTGGACAAGGCGCTGGCGGCGCTGCTTCCCGACCTGTCTCGCGCGCGGTTGCAGGCGCTGATCGCCGAGGGCCGCCTGTCGCTGGACGGCCAGCTGGTCGCCGACGCCTCGCGCAAGGCCAAGGCTGGAACCTACGTCCTGCTTGTCCCGCCGCCGATCCCGGCGGATCCCGAGCCGGAGGCTATCCCCCTGGCCGTGCTTTACGAGGACGCGCACCTGATCGTGGTCGACAAGCCCGCCGGCATGGCCGTTCATCCCGCGCCGGGCAGCCTGACCGGCACCCTGGTCAACGCCCTGCTGCACCACTGCGGCGACAGCCTGTCGGGCGTCGGCGGCGTCGCGCGCCCCGGCATCGTCCATCGTCTGGACAAGGACACCTCTGGCGTGATGGTCGCCGCCAAGAGCGACGCCGCGCACAAGGGCCTCTCGGCCCTGTTCGCCACGCACGACATCGATCGCCTCTACATCGCCCTGACCCGCGGCGCGCCGTCGCCGCCCTCGGGAACGATCACCACGCAGCTGGGCCGCTCGCCCGGCGACCGTAAGAAGATGGCCGTGTTGCGGTCCGGCGGGCGCGAGGCGATCACCCATTACAGGGTCGAGGCCGCGTTCGGTCCACAGGACAAGCCCCTGGCCGCCCGCGTCGCCTGCCGCCTCGAGACCGGCCGAACGCACCAGATCCGGGTCCACATGGCCAGCAAGGGCAGTCCGTGCCTGGGCGACCCCGTCTATGGCGCGGGCCAGCCGGCGACCGCGGTCCGAGAGGCCATCCAGGCGGCCGGGCTTAAGCGTCAGGCGCTGCATGCGGCGGTGCTGGGGTTCGTCCATCCGATCACCGGCGAGACCCTCCGCTTCGAGACGCCGCTTCCAGCCGACATGGCGACGCTCCAGAGAAGCCTGGAAGCGCTCTAGCTGGCTTCCGCGCCCGCGTCAGGTCAAGCTTGCGCCGGCGCAACAAAAGCGCCCTAATTGCGCTGGCTTGGCGCTCTAGTGTGGTAGCGTGCCACCCTGGAGCTTAGCCATGCGGCGTCTTATCGCGATCCTGGCCGTCAGCCTTTCCGCCGCCGCTCCCGCCTTGGCCGCGACGCCCTTGCTCGCTTCGGCCGGCGACGATGAGGTGATCGCCACCGCTCAGGCCAAGCCCACGCCCGAAGCGCTGAAGGCCGCCGCCCAGGCCGCGCCGATCGCCCCGCAGACGTCCAAGCCCCTGACGACCCAGGAGCAGATCGCCGCCTTCCTGGCCGAGACCCCCGCGCCGCGTTCCGAAAGCAGTCCGCGCGGTCTGCTGCCCGCTGACCGGGACGAGGACGGCAAGCGCAAGGTCCACGGCTCGATGGGCGTCTCGGTCGGCACCGGCGGATACCGCAGCGCCTACGCCTCGGCCCTCTTTCCCGTCGGCGAGAACACGACGGTGGGCGTCGCGGTCTCCAAGACCGATTTCGGCAAGCACGGCGGCTTCTACGCCGATCCGTACGCTGGCGGTCCCTACTACGGCGGGCCCTATGGCTACGGTTATGGTCGCCTGCGCGGCGGCTCGCAGCAGTCGGTCGCCCTGTCGGTCATGACGGGGAGCTCAGGCCGGACGGACGACACGCCCGAAGGCTGCGCCCCCGGCTTCCGAACCGGCGGTCGCTATGTCGAACCCGTCTGGGTCGCGGGCATGCGCGACGGCGCTCACCCCTGCGACGCAACGTCGCGCTAGGACCCAATTTGGGTCATCGCAACTCCCCAGCCAGTATTTGGCTGTCCTTGAAAGCGTATCCCGTCTCCCGGATACTTTTTTTCAAGGGTTGCCGTTCGCTGATGTTTAACGGCTTGGCGGTCAAGGTGGCCGCCTCGGGGCTAGGGCTTACGGAATGCAGCCGGAAATCATCGCTTATCACCATCCCGCGACCGGGACGGTGACCTATCTCATCATCGACCCCGCGACATTCCTCTGCGCCATCGTCGATCCCGTCCTGGATTTCGATCCCGAAACCGAAGCGGTCGACACCGGCTTCGTGGACAAGATCATCGCCGACATCCGCGCGCGCGACCTCGGCCCGACCTGGATTCTCGAGACCGGCCTGCATACCGGCCACCTGTCGGCGGCCGGCCACCTGAAATACGAGACCGGCGCCTCCATCTGCATCGGCGCGCGCGTGGTCGAAAGCCTGAAGCGCCTGGCCCCCCTCCTCGCCGAGGATGGCGTCGACCTCGAGGGTTGGGACTTCGACAAGCTGGCCAAGCACGGCGAGTCCCTGCCGATGGGCGGACTCAAGATCACCGCCCTGGCGCTGGAAAGCCGACTTCCGGGCGCGGTGGCCTACCGCGTCGCCAACGCCATCTTCACCGGCGACGTGCTGCTGGCCCCGTCCGAAGGCTCGGGCCGCTGCGACGTTCCTGGCGCCGACGCCGGCAAGACCTTCGACGACGCCCGCAAGATCCTCAGCCTGCCGCCCCAAACCCGCATCCTGCCGGGCGTCTGCGCGGCGCTTCCCTGCGAGTCGACCGTGGCCGAGGAGAAGGCGTCCAACATCCAGCTGAACGACACCGTCGATCGGTTGAACTTCATCGCCCTGCGCACGACCGCCGACGCGATGCTCCCGGAATCGATGGTGGCGGGCCCCGCCCTTCGCGTCGCCGTCCGCGCCGGGCGCCTGCCGCCCGATATCGGCGCGGGCGCCCGCTTCGCCCCGGTCGACCTGACCAAGCTCTAGACTTCGTTTTCTTTAGCAATTGACTTGCGCCGACGCGCGGCCGCATAGGGTCTGAAACCCTTTGCGGAGCGTCCCCATGGCCGAAGACTTCAGCGCCGCCCTGACCGCCGCCCAGGCCGGCAGCCTGCCCGACCTGCTGGGCCTGCAGTGGCTGGAGGCGACGCCCGGCCATGTGAGGGGCCGCTTCGACGTCGATAAGCGGCACATGGCCCCCAACGGCTTCCTGCACGCCGCCAGCGTCATCGCCCTGGCCGACTCGGCCTGCGGCTATGGCTGCATGACCTCGCTGCCCGAGGGCGGGACCAGCTTCACGACCATCGAGCTCAAGTCGAACTTCCTGGGCACGGCGCGCGACGGCGGCGTGGCGGTGGAGGCCAGGCTGGCGCACGGCGGCCGCAACACCCAGGTCTGGGACGCCGTCGTCACCAACGAGACGACGGGCAAGACCATCGCGCTTTTCCGCTGCACCCAGATGATTCTGCGGCCGAAAGACTGAGGCGAAAAAAGCCGGGAGGAGGGGCTTGCGTCCCGGCGGCGACGCCGCTAGTTATCGCGCCCTCGACCCGGGCGGCCCTAAAAAGCTCCCGAAAAAACACCTGTGGAGAGGTGGCAGAGTGGTCGAATGTACCGCACTCGAAATGCGGCGTGCCTGGAAGGGCACCGTGGGTTCGAATCCCACCCTCTCCGCCACCCCCTCTTTCGCCAGTTTCCGCAGACGTCCGCTGAAGCGCGAAAAATCCCAATAAAGCCAAGGCTTATACCAAGTCGTCGTTCAGAGCCGCTTGCGCACGTCCGCTCAAATCCGTATTATACATGTGGGTGAAAATGCGAGTGAAAGTGTGAGTGGAGAGTGGCGCGCCTTGTTGACCGTCTGACCGCGCTCGAAGTCAAGCGTCTCGACCGGGTCGGGATGCACCCCGATGGACGGGGCCTCTACCTGCAGATTCACACCGGCGGATCGAAATCGTGGATCTATCGGTATACGCTCCATGGCCGGGTGCGAGCCATGGGCCTTGGCCCGACTCATCTCGTGTCCTTGGCCGAAGCGCGCGGAATGGCGCAGGAGGCCCGGCTCCTGAAGAACAAGGGGGTTGATCCGATCGACGCGCGCGCCGCCTCAAGGCCAGCGCCCGAGCCGCCGCGCGAGACCGATCGGGGGCCGAGCTTCAGGGACGCCGCGGCCGCCTATATCGACGCCAACAGCGCCGCTTGGCGCAACGCCAAGCACGAGGCCCAGTGGTCGAGCACGCTGAAGACCTACGCCTATCCGGTGCTTGGCGATCGCCCCGTCGATGAGATCGACACCGTCCTCGTCCTCAGGGTCTTGGAGCCGATCTGGTCGACCAAGGCCGAGACCGCCAGCCGCCTACGCGGGCGGATCGAGTCGGTCCTCGATTGGGCCAAGGCGCGTGGTCATCGCGACGGTGAGAACCCGGCGCGCTGGAAAGGCCACCTCGACAAGATCCTCCCCGCCAAGTCGAAGGTCGCCCGCGTCGAGCACCACGCCGCCCTGCCTTTCAAAGCCATGCCCGCATTCATGGGCGACCTGAAAACACGCGACGGCGCCGCCGCCCGCGCCCTGGAGTTCGCGATCCTGACCGCCGCCCGAACCGGCGAAGTGATCGGCGCCCAATGGTCGGAGATCGACTTTGAGGCGCGGGTCTGGACCCAACCAGCGACGCGGACCAAGACCCACAAGGAACACCGCGTGCCGCTGTCCGACGCCGCGATGGAAATCCTGGAGGCCATGCGGGACGCTTTCCTGAAGGGCCAGCGTGAATTTCTCAGCCTCTACGGGAAACCGATCCCCAAAGACATCGCGCTCGAGGGCTTCATCTTCGCCGGCATGCGTCGCGGCAAAGGCCTGTCCAACATGGCCATGCTCAAGACCCTCGAACGGATGGGCCATCCCGATCTCACCACCCACGGCTTCCGCAGCACCTTCCGCGACTGGGCGGCCGAGACGACGGCTTATCAGAACGAGGTGGTGGAGATGGCCCTTGCCCACACGATCGGCGGCAAGGTGGAGGCCGCCTATCGGCGGGGGGATCTGCTGGAGAAACGCCGGGAGCTGATGCGGGATTGGGCGGCATACTGTAGCGCCTGAGCGCTGGGAAACCTTGAGGCAGCGGGGAGCGCACGTAACGATCTCACGCTGCGCGCTAGACCAGACTGACTCAATAATATGCGACATATCGCATAAAAAAATGTTATGCTGGAAATGGAATATTTCATTTTTATGCGTTTTCCGCCATAAAGGGAGATCGGAGAAGCCCAATGTCCCTGATTGCACGCTCCCCAGAACAGCTGGGGGCCCATATCAAGCATCTCCGCCAACAACGCGGCCTTAGCCAGTCGCAGCTCGCCGACTTGGCCGCAACGCGCCAAGAGATGGTCTCGATCATCGAACGCGGCCATGGCGGGGCCAAGATTTCAACGCTGCTCGACTTGCTCCAGGCGCTCGACGCCGATCTGACCTTGGCCGCGCGGGCCAAGCCCACCGCAACCGAAGTTCTCGATATCTTCTAATGGGACGCCACCGGGCTTATGCCCCTCTGCAGGTTCTGATCAACAATCGACGGGTCGGTCGCTTGGAGAAGGCGTCAAGCGGCGCCATCGACTTCCGCTACGACCAAGCATGGCTAGATTGGGAGCCGGCTTTTCCGGTGTCGCTATCCCTCCCCTTGCGCAAGAGCGCCTACAGGGGCGCGCAAGTGGCGGCGGTGTTCGAGAACCTGCTGCCCGACAACACTGACGTGCGTCGGATCGTCGCCGAGCGCACCGGCGCGAGCAGCGCTGACGCCTACGGTTTGCTGGAACAGATCGGGCGCGACTGCGTGGGCGCTTTGCAGTTTCTGCCCGATGGCGAAGTCGTCGACGCGACCGCTCCGGCAACCGGCGAGCCACTTACCGACGCGCAGATCGAGGCCATCCTGGCCAATCTCGCCCGCGCGCCGCTAGGCCTGGACCTCGAGCGGGATTTTCGCATCTCGGTCGCCGGCGCTCAGGAGAAAACCGCCCTGCTCCATCAGGACGGCCAATGGAAGCGCCCGATGGGCGCCACAGCCACGACCCACATCCTCAAGCCACAGCTGGGCCAGATTCCGACCCCATCGGGGGTCATCGACTTGTCCAACAGTGTCGAGAATGAACACTACTGCCTCAAACTGATCGAGGCTTATGGCTTGAAGGTCGCCAAGACGCAGATCGCGCGCTTTGGCGAACGCACCGTCCTGGTGATCGAGCGCTTCGACCGAGCCTGGCGCGACGCCAAGCTTCTTCGCCTGCCGCAGGAGGATTTCTGCCAGGCCCTGTCGACACCACCTTCTCAGAAATATCAAACTCAACAGGGGCCAGGCGCGGTCGATATCCTGCGCCTACTCAAGGCCTCCGATACGCCGCAGGACGATCAGGCCGCTTTCCTCAAGAGCCAGATCCTCTTTTGGCTGATGGGCGCCACCGACGGCCACGCCAAGAACTTCAGCCTCTTCCTGAAGCCGAACGGCCGTTTCTCGATGACCCCGTTCTACGATGTGCTGAGCGCACAACCAGCCTTTGACGCCAAGGCCATCCCCCACCGCGCCTACACCTTGGCGATGTCGGCGGGCGCGAAGCGTCACTACAAGATCCTCGACATTCACGGACGCCACTTCGCCGAAACCGCCAAGGAAGCGGGCCTTCGTCCGGCGATGGTCAGGGCGGTGATCGAGGAGATATTCGACCTATCCGCCAGCGCGGGCGCCTTCGCTCTGGCGCAGATGCCGTCAGGGTTCCATCAGGCCATCCATGACAGCATCAATGGAGCGATCGCCCAGCGTCTACCGCGACTGCGGTCTGCTCTTGAAGGCGGCTAGCTGTTCTTTACCGGCCACCGCGCTCTTCGTTTCCCAAATCGAAACACTCGCCAGGCGAACTAGGCGCTCCACTCTGGAGTGAGCGTAGCCCATGAATGAACGTTTTGCGTTCGCGGCGGCCGACCGGGAAGACTACGTCGACGCCGGTGACTTCCACGACTCCAGCTCTGGCGATAGCGCGCGTAGCTACGAGATCAGCTCAGGCGGCACGCTTGACCGCGCCACGCCGATCGATCCGAGCGACTGGATCCGTTTGCGGGCAGCGGTCGATTTGGTGGCGCGCAGCGAAATCCTACGCAACAGCGGCGATATCCTGGTCACTCTCGTGGCCGCGCTCAAATCGGCATCGATCCTGGCCATCCACGGAACGATCACGAGGACCGACGTCACCGAGCGCGATGGCGGCCATGCCGTCAGCTACGAGAAGTTCTATCTCGCGGTCTATCCGCACCAATGGGCGACCTCGATCAGCATCAACATCCACGACAACAGCATCAATCTCGCGGACGGCCGGCCGCTCCTCGACATCTTTATCAATAAGCAGGACGTCGAGGACTGGATCGAAGCCCGGTCCAGTGCGACCCAGGATTTCAGCGCAGACCCGGAGCTCGAGCAGCGTCGGTTCGAGCGGACTTACCGGCTGGTGAACGTCGGAGCCGACGCGTTTGTTTTTCCGAAGTCACAGGGCGGGCGCCCGCAGAAATACGACTGGGCCGACGCCTATCTAAAGCTTTGCATCAGGCACCTTTTTGTCAGCAACGAACTGTCGGATCGAACCACCCAGACACAAATCATCGCGATGCTGCGCGGGGTGTTCACGGCGGCCTACGGTCCTGACAACGGCCCTCAAGACAGCATTCTGAAGAAGCATGCCCGTCGCATCTATGATGAACTACAAAAGACCAATGATGCTTAATATTACTTAGCCAAAATTAGACTCTATAAGGTTTTCGCCATTGTCGTCCGACAGCCGCGGCGATCCGATGTTGTCTGTCCTGGCTTGAGCAAGCACGCCAAGCGCTGGAAACAGACAATGACTGTAGAACTCTCTGATCTCCCCCGCATGGCCATCTCGGTGGCCGAGTTCTGCCGAACCTTCGCGGTCGGCAAGAGCTACTTCTACGAAGAGGTAAAGGCCGGCCGGCTGCGCGTGCGCAAGGCCGGCGGTCGGACCCTCGTGCCGACGGCCGAAGCTCGCGCCTGGTGGGCGAGCAAGGACCGCCGATAGCGCCTTAGGCGCAGCTCGCTCCGCGAGCACTTCCCCTCAAAACCTCAACGCAACGGGCCGGCTCACAGCCGGTCCAAAGGAGCCATCATGGCTAAACCGCTATGCGGTCGCCTTCGTGCGCCCGATCAACGCCCCGTCGAACCAACGGCATGGCGCCAACGACAACTTTCCCCAACCACCGCGATCCGTATCGACGAGACTTCGTCTCGCCGAAGGATTGCAAGAACACACCCCACGCACGCGTGCCTACCGGTCCACAAGGCTTTCCACAGCCTGCCAATGGCGTGCGGACCATGGGCGGCTCGGAAAAGGCCAGCCAATTCTGAGCGCTATGCAAACGCTGTCGGCGTGCTCAAGGGCGGAGGCGTCCTATGAACAAGGTGACGGTTTCCCTCCGCATCCCCGCCGCCCTGAACGCAGTTCTGGCGGACTACGCCAAGGGGCCAGGCTACTGCAGCCGCTACCAGGCTGCGATCCGCGCACTTGAAACAGGTCTCGGAGTTCTAGTCGGCTCCGCCCATCTTGGCGCGGCCGACGACGAGGTGGCCGACGGCCTAGGCGAACTGCTCGCCCGGGCAGCGCGCCTAGAGGCCATGATCGACCGGACGCTCTTCACCGCCAGTGCGGCCTACGCCTATGCGCGGCGCGGCGTCGTCCGGTCCGAGACCGACAGCAAAATGGATCAACTCATCGCGGAGGCGGCGCAGGATGCCTACCGCCGCCAACGCGACCTCGCGCGAGGCGCTCAACAATGACCAGCTATCATCAGAACCTGTCCCGCGGCCAAGCGCTGTTCGCGGGATCCATCGGCGACATCCTTCGCCGAGCTCGCGGCTACTTCAACACCTGCGTCGTCTCAGCGGCCGCGGGCGCGGGTTTCGGCGTTCGCTATTTCGCGGGAGACACCTGGCGTTTCGCCCTGGACTACCTGCTGGCCAAGGCCGTGCTGCAGCTTCCGTTCAACGATAACGCCACGATCGATCGCTATACCACGGCGGGACCGCAGACGGTCAGCGCTTACGCTGTGACGGCATCGCTCAGCTACCGGCATCTTGCTGACCAAGCGCTGCAGCAGATGCAGTTAGGTGCCGTCGCCGGACTTTTAGTCGGTATCGGGCTCTGCATTCTCTGGGCTCATCTCGCGGCGGGTTGGGGTCGGAGCGCCACGCAGGACAGCGCCCGCCGCGGCGCCAGCATCGTCTCCGAGAAGACACTGGCTCGGAAAACGCGAAGACGCTCCGGGCAGGATCCCGTCTATCTCGCCAGCGTCCCTATTCCCCAAGACCTCGAGACGCGCCACGTCGCGCTGATCGGCTCGACGGGATCCGGAAAGACGACCGCGCTGCGCCAGATGCTCGACGCCGTCGAGGCTCGCGGCGACACGGCGATCGTCTACGACACCAGCGGCGAGTTCATCGCCCACTACTATCGACCGGAACGCGGCGACATCATCCTCAACCCGTTCGACGCCCGCGGCGCCTTTTGGTCTCCGTTCGACGAAATCGAGCACCCGGCCGACGCCGACCACATCGCCCGCCAGCTGATCGCTTCGACGGGAACCTCAGACCAGGACGTTTGGCTCGAGGCTGCCCGCATCCTCGTCGCGGACGTCCTCCGAAAGCTGCACGCCGAAGGCCGCACCGATCTTCCGACCCTGATCGACACCTTGAGCCGCGTTTCTCGCGAAGATCTTCGCGAGTGGCTGGCGGACACCTCCTCGGCTCGCATGTTCGAACAAGGCGCCGAGCGCGCCACCAGCAGCGTTCTGTTCATGCTGTCGCGTTGTGTTCAGCTCCTGCAGTACCTCAGAGCCTCGCCCAACGAGGCGAAGGTCTTCAGCTTCCGAGAGTACTTCTCCGCGCTGGACGAAAAGCGTGGCTTCCGGCCGTGGATCTTCGTTCCCCGGCAGGAACAGTACTTCGCCGCGACACGTCCCCTACTAGCCTGCTTCCTGGAATGCGCCGCCACCGCGATCCTGGGCCTTAGCCCCGACCCGTCCCGCCGCGTCTGGTTGATGCTGGACGAATTGGCGGACCTGCCCAAGGTCGAGAACCTCTCCCGCCTCTTGCCGCAAGGTCGCAAGTTCGGGGCGTCGGTTGTTCTGACTTTCCAAGCGATCGGGCAGATGCGCGACCGGTACGGACCGGATGGCGCCGAAGCCCTGCTCGCCAACGCCAACACCAAGCTCTTCCTGCAGCTTGCTGACTCGGCCACCCGCCAATGGGCCAGCCAGGCGACCGGGACGGTAGAGACGGAGGTGCGCGGCGCATCGGAGAACCTCGACCACCAGGTCGGCAAAGGTAGAACCTCGCTGGGCAGCAGTCGCCAGATCCTGCCTCTGTTGCTGGAAAGCGAGTTCCGGCTTCCGCCGCACCACGGCTTCCTGCAACTGCCCGACGGCTATCCGGTGGCGAGCGTCATCCTGCGCAACAACCACATCGTCCGCCGAGGACCGCCGCGCCGTCAGGGCTTCGTCGCCATAGACGTCAAACAGACGCTCTGGGGCCGCCCCAAGCCTCCGCCCCCGCCGGCTGAAACGCCGCTGAACGACGGCGGGCCGGTCTAATGGTCGCTTCCCTCTCCAGCCTTTCGAGCTCGGCCCAAGCCGCCAGCTATTACGAGGCCGACGACTACTATGCCGAGGACGGCGCCGCCCCGAGCCTTTGGCAAGGATCCGGCGCCGAGTTCCTGGGGCTGGAGGGGGAGGTCGATCCCGAGCAATTCCGTCAATTGCTCGAAGGTCACCTTCCAACGGGGCAGACGCTGGGCGCGCATCGTGAGGGCGGCCGGCAGCATCGCCCCGGCTGGGACCTGACCTTCAGCGCGCCCAAGTCGGTTTCCATCATGGCGCTCGTCGCCGGCGATCGCCGGCTGGACGCGGCTCACGCCCAAGCCGTGGCGGCGGCGCTGTCTTTCGCCGAGCGTCATGCGGGCGGCACGCGCATTCGGGAAGGCGAGCATGTCGCGCACGTCCGCACCGGCAACGTCGCCGCGGCGACCTTCCGCCATGACACCAGTCGCGCCCAAGACCCGCAGCTCCACAGCCACGCCGTCATTCTGAATATGACGCGCGACGAAAACGGGGGCTGGCGCAGCCTGGACTCGCGGCCCCTCTATCAGCTGCAGAAGGCGATCGGCGAAGTCTACCGCCAGGAGTTGGCGGTCGGCGTTCGTCGCCTGGGCTATGAGATCGACATCGGCAAGGAGTCGATGTTCGAGATTCGCGGGCTTTCCGCGCAGTTGCTCACCGCCTTCAGCGAACGCGCCCAGCAGGTGGAGGCGCACTTGGCCGCGCGAGGCCAGACACGCGCCACCGCCAGCGCCGAGGAAAAGCAGCTCGCCACATTATATACGCGCGCGGCGAAGGGCCAGGCCGATCGTGCGGAGCTCGGCAAGGCCTGGCGCGCCGAGGCCGAGGTTCTCGGCTTTGACGCGGGCACAAGGCGCATAATGGTTGCTAAGGCGACGGAACGCTCGAAGCGCCTGTCACTTGCGGCTCAAGGCCAGGCGGAGCTGATCGCCCAAGAAGCGGTGCGCTTCGCCGCCGATAAGTTGGGCGAGCGTCAGGCGGTCTTTTCCCGAGCCGACCTCGAGCGCGAGGCGGGGCGCAAGGCGATCGGCAAGGTTGCGAGGGATCAGCTCACGCGCGCCGTGGAGAAGCGTCTGGCGTTACGGCAGCTGGAGGCCCGAGCCTTGCGCAACACGATCGGCGTGGACTTGGAGGGCTTCGCGACAGACCGTGCGATCGCCCATGAGCGGCGGATGATCGAGATCGAGCGCCTCGGCAGAGACAAGCTCGCTCCAATCGCGTCTATTGTTTTGGCCGGCCGCATCGTGGCTGAGGCGAGCCTCCAAGCCGCAGAGCGTGGTCTGACCTGGTCGGACGACCAGCGGCTTGCGACGCGAAAAGCTCTGACAAGCCGCAACGCCGTGGTCGGCGTTCAGGGTTACGCTGGCTCGGCCAAGACGACCACCGTCCTGGCGACGGTCGCCAAGGCCGCACAGGCGCAGGGGTACGAGATCAAGGCGCTGGCGCCGTCCGCCTCCGCCGCTCTCACCTTGGGCGAAGCGCTCGGGATGGAGGGGCGCACCATCGCTCGTCATCTGCTCGAGCGCTCGACGGTGCGCCCAGGATCGCGCCAGCTTTGGATCGTCGACGAGGCTTCCCTAGTATCGGCCAAGGACATGGCCCGCCTTCTCGAAGACGCGCAGCGGGCCGGCGCGCGAACCCTGCTCGTCGGTGACACGCGCCAGCTCGGCTCGGTCGGGGCCGGCGCGGCCTTCCGCCAGCTGCAGGAGGCCGGTCTCGAGGCGGCCCACCTGACCAAGATCGTCCGACAGTCGAACGCTCTGACTCTGGAGGCGGTTGAAGCCTCCATCGTCGGCGACGCGCGCAAGGCGCTCGACGCGCTGGACCGCGGCGGCGGCCGGATCGTCGAGGTCGCTCAGGCCCAGGATCGCTATGCCTTGATCGCGGCCCACTATGCCGGCCTCGACGCGGCCGTACGCCAGCACACCCTCGTCATCGATCCATCGCGAGAGGGGCGCGACCTCCTGACGGCTCGTATTCGCGCGGACCTGATCAAGAGCGGACAGCTTGGCGATGCGGCGGTGACCATGAAGGCTCTGGTCGCCAAGGATCTCACGCGCGCGGAGTCCAAGAACGCCGGCAGCTATGCGGCGGGCGATGTCGTCATCTTCGCCAAGTCACTCGCCAGCCGGTCGATCATCAAGGGCGCCGCCTACGCGGTGCAGGACATCGACGCCGAGCGACGGGTCGTCACGCTCGTTGATAGCAACGGCGGCAGGCTTGACTGGGCGCCGCATCGCTGGGGTCGCGCCGACACCTTCGAGGTCGCCGACCGGGAAATCCGCGCTGGCGACCGGATCGAGTTCACCCGGAACGATCGGCGATCCCGACGAGTGAATGGTCTTCAAGCCGAGGTCCTCTCGGTCGACGCTGGCAGCCATGAAGTTGTTGTGCGGGACGAACGGGGGCGCACCCGCCCCCTTTCCCTGGACGCCGTCCAAGACCGCCACATCCGTCATGCCTATGTGCAAACGGCCTTTGCCGCTCAAGGCCGCACCACCGAGCAGGTCCTGTTCCACGCCGAAAGCAACCGAAGCAATCTTGTCGACCAGGCCACGCTCTATGTCGCGATCTCTCGCGCCCGACGCGGCGCGACCATCGTCACCGATAATCGCGAGAAGCTGGTGCGCGGCGTCGAGGCGCGCTCTGGCCTGCGCCTCACGGCGCTGGCCAATCCAGGCAAGGCCGCGCGAGCGTCTTTGAGCCATGGCGCCGAACTCTAGATCGGCTCGAGACCCCTCCAGCGCGCGTGATTTTCCATTGCCCGCCAGTGCCCGGTCTGATAGCCAACGCCCCTCTTCGCCAACGCTCTGCGTTGACCCGGATGGCCCGGTGGCGGAGTGGTGACGCAGCGGACTGCAAATCCGTGCACGC
>NZ_LSJA01000369.1 GCF_001556515.1 Caulobacter sp. CCH9-E1
GAAGGCCGCCAAGGCGTTCACCGACAAGACCACGGCGCCCAACCAGATGTGGCAGGCCTCGCCGTACTCATCAAAGGTTCCAGGCTTTTGGAATTGCCAACGCCTGGGCTGCTGGATCTGCCCAGGCTTGACCTTGTCGCACGAGCTGAAGTGGCTGCAGCCGGATGATACGCCTGCGTGTCATCGATCCTTGAACGACCGGCACTGCTGAGCCCGAACCGGTACGCCGTGATATAAAATTGAGCATGCAAATGGCCGACAAGATACCCCCTGAGATATTTCTAGAAATCAGGCGTGTCGCTAGCGCCGAGTGGCCCGACAGCCCGGAAATGCAACAATATATGGTCGATGCGGAAGCGACGGCTTACCGCAAGCTTGCCAAGCTCGATTTCGGAGGGGCGCTTGAGCAAAAAGCGGCGATCCTCAAAGAAGCCCACGAATACTACCAATCCTGGCAGGACATCGTCAGCTTCGTCTCGGAAGAGGTCGATGCCTTCAACACCTTGGCAGCCTTCGCACCGGAAGATGTGCCGGTTGGCTTCGTCACAGAGCAGAAGCGTAAAGCCCGTGTCGAACACGACTGGTTTGCGTCCCAGCTTGAAGACGTCCAGCAAGCGGTAGAAGCCTATCGCTACGTCCAGCGCACACGCGCGAAGGTGGGGCCTATCCGTGATCTCCTCGTCCGGATGGAGTCAATCATCGGGTCAGAATGCTACAACGCCAACATTCAGAACTATAGCGCCTGGGGTGTTTGGGAGGGCGAGGGCCGCGCGTTCCGTTATCCCGTGACTTACATTCGCAATGGCCAGGAAGAGAAGCGCAAGGCCCGAACTGATGACCTGGAGCCCGAAGCGCTGATCACCTGTCATTACAAGTTTGGAGCCAACGAGCTGAGTATTCACCGGGCTCTGGTGCGCATCATCGATATGCTCAGAAACGACTACGACCTTAAAATTCCCGGCGACGAAGACCGTGCCTAGGGAACGCGAGTTCTCGCCTGCTTCGTCTTCGCTGCTTTGACCCATGTGACGCGATCGCTATTCCGCGTGGGGCAATAATTCGCCCGCGACCTATCGGCAGTCCAGGTTTGGACAATTAACTTGCAAAGTGCATGGTAACTGTCCATTTATGGACAGTGCTAAAGACGCCATCCGAAATCCTGCAAGACCTCGCTGGGCGCATTAAGGCGCGACGAGTCGCCTTGGGCTGGCCCCAGCTGGAGGCCGCTCAACGGGCCGGCGTCGCCTACCGGACCTGGCGGCGTTTGGAGAACGAAGGTCAAGCCTCGCTGGAGGACATGGTCAAGGCCGCTGTCGCCCTGCGCTGCGAAGATGCGCTGAGCGGATTGTTTCCCCTCCCTGCGGCCAGCAGCCTCGATGCGCTCCTGGCGCAGCAGGCCGCCGACGCCGGGACACGGCCGGCGCGTGTGCGGGCGCCCAGGTCACGACCTGCGAAGGCTCCGCGCCCATGAAGCTTGCGCCCGGGACCCCGCTGGCCGCCAACCTGGTCTTTGGCGAGGGCCAGCCCCCCCTCCCCGTCGGCCGGCTGGCCATGGCCGGCGGCCTGGCGCAGCTGGAATGGTCGCCGGAGCTGGTCGCCGCGCCTCTCCCCGTTTCGGCCCTACTCTATCCGCCCGAACCCGGCTTGCATCCCGCGCGCGGCCGGGAGTTTGAAGGTCTGCACGGTTTTCTCGCTGACAGCCTGCCTGAAGGCTGGGGCTTCCTCGTCATGCGGCGACGCTTGAGCAAGCTGGGCGTCGCTATCGAGACGCTAAGCGCCCTGGATCGGCTCGCCCTGGTCGGCGACCACGGCCGCGGCGCCCTCACCTACCGCCCGGCGACCGCGCCGCCGCCGGAGGTCGAAAGCCTCGATCTCGACGCCCTGGCCGCCGAGTCGACCGCGATCCTGACTGGCCACGAAGGCGCGCTGGCCGACACCTTGGCCACCCTGGCGGGCGGCTCGGGCGGCGCCCGGCCCAAGGTTCACGTCGGGTTCGACGCCGAAGGGCGGGTCTCGGTCTCAGAAGGCGAGACCGCCGCCGGCCACGAGGCCTGGATCGTCAAGTTCGCCGCGACCAACGATCCTCCCGACATCGGTCCCATCGAAGCGGCCTATGCGGCCATGGCCGTGGCCGCCGGTCTGGCCATGGCCCCCTATCGGCTGCTGCCGTCAAAGACGGGGCCCGGCTATTTCGCCACCCGCCGTTTCGATCGCCCAGAGCCTGGTCGGCGCCTGCACATGGTCTCGTTGAGCGGCGCGGTCGAGGCGCCTTGGCGCACGCCCGCAAGCTACGATCTCTTCCTGCGCGCGACACTGGCCATCACCCGCCACGCTGACGACCTGCACGCGGCCTTCCGGCGCATGGTCTTCAATGTTCTTTCCAGCAATCGGGATGATCATACGCGGCAGCACAGCTATTTGATGGACGAGGCCGGGGAGTGGCGGCTCGCTCCAGCCTATGACCTGACCTATTCGACGGGGCCGGGCGGCGAGCACTACCTCGACATCGAGGGCGAGGGCAAAAACCCGACCCGCGACCAGGTCCGCAGCCTCGGACGTCGCCATGGTCTGCACGATAGGCTGATCGACACCATCATCGATGAGGTCCGCGCCGCCGTGGCGGACTGGACGCGCTTCGCCAACGAGGCCGGCGTTAGCCGGGCGTCCCAAAGCGAAATTCAGTCCGCCCACCGGTCAGTTGTTTCGGCGTTCTTGACCTAAGTTAGGGTCGCGTCAGCCATGGCCCGCCCGCCGATTGGGTCGTGAATATCGGACACATAGACGACAGAGCGCTCTTTGATAGGGCCTCTCCCCCGCGCTGGGCACTTAGCCCAAGTGCTTGCACGCCCCTTACGCCGTGGCGCGCGCCGCGACGTGCTGGCCACGGGAGGCTCTCACACATTGACGAGGTGGGGCCCGACAGCCGGCTGCTCGTTTAGGATTTATTTACCATACGCCTGGATGAAAGTTTTCATCTTTGTTTTTGGCTAAATTCATTCAAACCTGCTCTCTCAGCCCAGGTTTGGCGATTCACAGTGGGGACGGCGACAAATGGATTCGATCGTGACCGAAGCGGATCGGATTGGCCAATTGGCCAACGCCGGCGAGCAAATGGTTGAGCGGCTTCGTCGAACAGCGTTTCTCCCCGGGCAGACCAAGAGCTTGGATGTTCGTATCGGCATCGCTGAGGCCGCCGAGCTACTGGGATGCTCGTCCAATCGAATCCGGATGGCCGAACAAGATGGTCGCCTCCCCTCCCCGCCTGAGTCCGAGAGCGGTCGCCGGATTGGCTATGATATCCCCGCCCTCTTGAACATGCGGCAGGTCTTGGGCGCCTCACCGCGACGTGGGCCTAACGATCCACCGTCCATAATCACGGTTCAGAATTTTAAGGGCGGCGTTGGGAAGTCGACGGTTACGACGCACCTGGCTCACTATCTCGCCGTCGCTGGCTATCGCGTGCTCGTGGTCGACTGCGATAGCCAGGCCACGACCACGACGCTCTTCGGCTTCAACCCTCACTTCGCCATACGGCGGGAGGAGACCCTCTATCCGTACCTGTCGATAGAGCCCACCCAAGACGATCTGGCCTATGCGGTTAAAAAAACCGTGTGGCCAAACGTCGACCTTATCCCCTCGAACCTGCAGATGTTCGACATCGAATATGAGCTCGCCGCGGCGGGAACTGGCGGTGGCGGGGTTCTGGCCTCACGGTTCCGGAAGCTCCGCGAGGGTCTCTTTGAACTGGCCCAGGACTACGACGTGGTTCTGCTGGATCCACCGCCGGCGCTGGGGACAATTTCGCTTGCCGTCATGCAGGCGGCCAATGCGCTCTTGGTCCCCTTGGCGGCGACGACGCCAGATTTCTGCTCGACCGTTCAGTTTCTGTCGATGATGGACCAGGTCATCGGTCAGCTCACCGCAGCAGGCATCACCGTCGAGTACGACTTCTGCCGGCTGATATGCTCCAAGTTCAACGCCAATGACCCCAGCCAAGACATGGTCCAGCGCGTCATGGATCAGGCCTTTGGTCCCGCCCTTCTGCCCATCCCCATCCTCGAGTCGGCTGAGATCAGTCACGCCGCTCTTCGGATGATGACGGTGTATGAACTGGAAAGGCCGATCGGAACGCCAAGGACCCACAAGCGCTGCCGCTCCAATCTTGATGAAGCGCTTTCGCAGGTGGAACAGCTTGTCCGCCGCCGCTGGGGTCGTCCCTTGGTCCAACCAGCCCCCTCGCTGGCCGCAGTGACCGCCTGAGGCGTCTGGAGGAAGCACGATGTCCAAACGCCAATCCGACTACCTGAATTCCCTTCTTGGCCCTGATCCGGCCGCTGTGGAGCCCGCGGCGGAGCCGGTGACGTCCGCGCCCCAGCCGGCGGCCGTGAGCAGTCCCGATCCGATCTCCCCTCCCCTCTCCTCTGCACGTACCGCGCCAGGTATGACCTTGCTCGCGCGAGAGTCCGCCTTGGCCCGGATCGCGGCGGGCGAGGTTAAACAGGTCACCCAGCTTCTGCTCGACCCAGCGCGCGTGCGGATCTGGGTGGGCAACGCGCGGCATCAGCAAAGCCTGAACGAGGCGGCCTGTCGTGATTTGATCGACTCTATCCTGGCCGAGGGCGGTCAGAAAGTGCCGGTGGTCGTAAGGCGCGTGTCAGACGACCCGCAGCATGATTACGAGCTCATTGCTGGAACCCGACGGCACTGGTCCATCAGCTGGCTGCGGGCCAATAGCTACCCTGATTTACAGCTTCTGGCCCAGGTGCAGTCGCTCGATGATGAGAGCGCGTTTCGGCTCGCGGACCTTGAGAACCGGGCGCGCAAAGACGTCTCGGATTTTGAACGAGCGAGGAACTATCGCGACGCATTGAAGAGCTATTACGGCGACCGGCAGATCCGGATGGCTGAACGCCTCAACCTATCCAAAGGCTGGCTCTCCAAGATGCTCTCGGTCGCGGATATCCCTGACTGGGCTGTTTCAGCATTCTCAGGGCTTGGCGATATCCAGCTGAAAACTTGCTACCCGCTCGCCCAACGCATCAAGGCGGTCTCGCAAGCTGACCCAACCGCCTTGAAGCGGATGCAGAAGGAAGCGGCCCGGCTCAAGCAGGAGCAGCGTTCGCGGCTGGACACGGGGCAGCCACCACTAGGCGCCGCTGAAGTCTCAGACGCCCTCATCAAGGCCGCACAATCGCCTAGCCAAGAGCAGGAGTCGCTGTTCGCAGCCGACTCGGTGCATGGTCGACGGGCTTTGTCTGTGCTTTCCGCCAATAGGAACGGTGCGACGCTTCGGATCCACGCGGGGTCAGGCGCAAGCGAGGCCGAACTGTTGAGCCTGGTGGAGCAAGCCTTGGCTTTTCTGCGGTCGCGCGGCCGAGGCTTCGCCGACTAGGCCTCAAAAGTTTCCCCGGGGAAACTTTGTTCGCGGCCCGCCAGGGTGGCGTGGGCATGGGTGAAGGAAGTTTCCCCAGGGAAACTCGCGGCGAGGGAAGAGAGACGGCGCGCTTGTCTGGAACGGTCGAGCATCATGGCTAGCAATACGAGCAAGGGGGCCGTGGAGCAGATCGACCTGTTTCTGCCCTATCTGGCTGATCTGAATCTCCGAGATCAGCGCGAGATGATGGAAAGGCCCTTCTTCAGCCTTTCGAAAAGCAAGCGCACCAAACCGATCGACTACACCTCTCCCGACGGGAAGGTCTGGGTCCACGTTTCGGCCAATCCTGATTACGGCATGGCGACCATCTGGGACGCCGATATCCTGATCTACTGCGCCAGCGTCCTGAACGATTTGAAGGAGCGCCGGGTCAATGAGATCCCTCGCGTCCTGAAGGTCATGCCCTATGACATTCTGCGGAGTATCGGCCGTCCCGTCACGGGCCGCTCATACGAGCTCTTGGGGGCTGCGCTCGACCGCCTGCAATCGACCACGGTTAAGACCAACATCCGGGCGGATCAAAGGCGAGAGGCGACCTTCTCCTGGCTCGATAGCTGGAGCCAATTGGTCGATGAAAAGACCGATCGCTCGCGCGGGATCTCGATCGCGCTATCGAGTTGGTTCTACGACGGCGTCCTGATGGCCGGTGGGGTTTTGTCGATTGATCGGTCTTACTTCTCAATCACAGGGGGACGCGAGCGCTGGCTCTACAAAGTCGCTCGCAAGCACGCTGGCGGGGCAGGGGAGGACGGCTTTGCGATCGCCCTTCCGACGCTCTTTGAAAAATCTGGCGCCGAAGGCCAGTATCGCCGGTTCAAGTTTGAAATGACCGCGCTGGTCCGGGAAAACCCTATCCCGGGCTATGAACTCTCGCTTGAGCCAGCGGTCACCTCCAAGGAGCCCCTACTACGCATTCGGCGAAAGTCCGTCGAAAAGGCAAAGCCCGTGAGCAAGACGCCGGAGAATGCGGCCGCTCCGAAGAAAACTGGCTTTACGACGTCCACGCCCAGACCCGTGGAACTGGAGCCGCGTGGCTACTTGACCGATGAGACATTGGCCCACCTTCGTGAGCACTACAGAGGCTGGGATTTCCACGCCCTGCATAGGGAGTTTCAGACCTGGCTCCATGGTCAGGATGAGCGTCAGCCCGACCGTTATCAGAGCGCCTTCATCGGCTTTGTGCGCCGCTACCACGAAAAAAACCGCCACCAACTGCGCGGTTAGCTAGCGGCCGGCTCGTCCGGGGAGGGTGCTTTGCGGCCCGACCTCACACCAACCGTTCCCGAAATGTCGTGCGGTGCTGGACGGCGGGGCGAGCGGAGCCGCCCACCACGGCACGCAGCGCTAGCGACTGAACGTTTTTTCTAGGGGAACGTGGCAAAGTGATTCAATCGCGATTTGCCCGCGTGTTCGATTGACCTAACTTTGCCAGGCTTCGACACATCAGGAACGCAAGACGACACCTCAGGAACAGCCTATCGACACTCCAGGAACGCCACGCTCGATACATCAGGAACGAAAGCCCGATACTCCAGGAACGCTGTGGATAGATTCTTCCTTGGATTCTGGACCATTAGCGCGCTGAAGCCGCCCTTAACTCTTAAACTTTTTCTTCTCTAACCCTCTAACGCCCATGAGATGTCGAAAGATCTGAAGGGAAGATTAGGTCGCAAAAGGACGTTCCGCGCTGAGCTCAGGCGCGCATGCTCGCGGCCACACATCCGACAAGCGCTATTGCAGGACCCGTCAGCAGGACAACAGCCCCAATCGTGCGCTCGCGGAGAGAGAGCGGCACCGCACCCCAAATTGGTCGCGGATGCAAAAGCTCATGAGCTCGAACGCCCTCAACGACCACTGTCAGCATGAAAACCAGCCAACCAAGCGGCCACCATAAAGCAACCAGTCCGTAGCTGGTTACCAAGTAGATCAACGCGCAAAAGACGTTCGTGGCCGCCCAGCCTGGGATCATATCCCTCGACTTGGAAACGTTGGAGCCGCCATTAGAAGAAGGCTCATTTGGCTCTAAGACGATCGGCGGGAGAGGCTCCAACAGGCCTTCTATCCGTGTCTCGTACCGATGAGCCAGATTCACCACGCGGACGGGGCGGGTTGATATCCGCGTCGAAGTTTCTGGCGACGCAAATCCTCCAGCCGCGCCTCCGCGGCGCCCGGCGTTGCGAACCATTCCACGATAGAGCGCCCGCCTCGAGCCCCAATGCGGCCCCATGTCCGACAGAGCCCCGTCTGGCCAAAAAGGCCGGGAACAACCGTTAGGCCATAGAAGCGGGCCATGTTGCGGGTTGCGTCTCGCCGATACAGCTCATGGTCCATTTGGACTTCCTTTGAGGCGCGGTGGAGGAACGGCCTATCGCGGCCATGATCCTACCACAGCTATACGACAAGAACGGACGCAGGGCCCACTAACTTCACTTGAAAGAAGAAGGGGAGGGCGGGGAGGGGTGCATCCAATCGCACCTGCAAAGGCCTCCCAGCCATGTCAAAATCTCTCTCGCGTCGTATCGGTCCGATCAACTACTGGCCGGCTGTCGACGCCGATTTCCAACTCCCCAAGCCGCTCGTCCACCTCATCGACCGATCGCTGGCGGCGCCGCTCATGCCGGGGATCACCAAGGAAGCCCGCCACTACATGCTGCAGATGCGGCTGCATGCATTAGGCGTTGGTCTTGGCTACCGATCCCAAATCGAGGTCGGAACAGGCCACCGGCGCTTCATCGCCCAGGGACGGTTCGATGTCGTCTGGACGCACGAGCCGGCCAACAACGACGGCTTTTTGGAGAAACCCATCATCTTCGAGATCGACAGCTGTTGGAGGCATGAGTCAGCCCTCAAGCTCGGCAGGGTAGGGGAGGAGGCCCTCAAGCTCTGGGTCTACTACGGCAACCGACCAGCCCCACCAGAGCCCGCGGAGCCAGGATTTCGGCGCCTAAACATCCTGCGCATTCAGCCCTGGCGACTTGGCGTCAAGGAGGCCCGGAGTGTTCGCCCGAGCACGTCGGGGGCGTGGCCAGATCCACTTTACCCACAGATGGCGCCCTCGGCGCGCCGATCTTGATCGCGGGGCTCGGTCAGCGCAGACTTCGTAAAGTGAGACGATGTCGGAGGACGATATGCCCAAGACGGAGTTGGATCGGATATTCGAGAAACATACCGAGGAGCTTTGCGCCATCATCCGCGAAAGCACCCGATGGCAAATCCTTGGGTTTTCGATCATCTTTGGCGCAGGCATGGCCATCTTGGTCGTGATGAGCCGATAAGCCCTGTGAACAGCGCCATATCGGATGTGAACTGTTCCCTCAGCCGCCAGCCAAAGCTCGTGCGACGGTGACCATCGCCCATGTATCTCTCGCACAATAGGCCCTGAGGCCCTCTTCCAGCGCCTTGCGCCGCTCGGGATCGCAGGCCGGATCCGCAGCCTCGAACCATGCCGCCTGTGCATCGCCCCCGTGCTTCACTGCGAGAGCGCCATAGTCGAGTTCGGATGCAATAGTGGGTAGCACCGCCTTGATGGACCAGCTGCCGCGCTGGTCACGGTGATACCAGTGGTTGCGGGCGACCGGCAGGAGATCGACTGTAGCCTCGGCCATCGCCTCGAGGCGCGAAGTAAGATCAGGAAAAGCCTCCGCCAGCTCGCGAAGCACGCCACGCTCGAAGGACGCAAAATAGGCGATGATCGTCGCGCCTTCAGGGATGAGCTCGATCAGCGCCTCAGCGCACGCTCGTCGGGGATCGTTACCGTCGACGTTCAGGAACTCATGATGGGTTATGCGCCCGTCGTGCTGCTCGAGATGGAGCGAGAACTGGAACGGGATCTGTTGGAAAGGTCTAGTCCCGACCCACCGCGGAATCGCCGGAGCCACGGTCTCGAAGTCGAGCCAGGCGCGCGGCCAACCCCATGCGGCCATTGCCTTGCGAGCACCCTCAGCGTCGTGGAATGGCACGCCGTCACGGGTCGCGGCGAGGACCCTTGCCTGCTTGTCGGTGAGATCGGCTTCGATCAGATCAAGCAGGTTATCGATCCCGCGCTCCAACCAGGGCTTGCCGCCGCCGTGGGGAAGCACGGTCACGGGCCATTCAGGCCCGGGCTGAAGGTGGCGGCTGCAATAGGCGGCGAACTCGCAAGCGAAAGGTTTGTTACAATGATCGCCCATGTCGCGCGAAGGCTCGCCACGGGACAAAATAGAGCGTGCTTCGGCCACCAATGCTGGGCGGCTGGCGATGGCGCCTTCCAGTTCGCCGAGCAAATCGACGTCAGTGAACAGTCCAGCGTAATCGCCCTCCCGCGACAACACGAAGCTTGTGTCGATATGGCGGATAGCAGCGCGCGTCAGATCAACTCCCGCCTCGCGCATCACCCAAACTTGCGTGGCGAGATCGCTGCGATGATAATCCTTGACCTCGCCCGAGCTCTTGACCTCCGCAGCTGACCATCCCCCGGACGCGAGCCGTTCCAGCAGATCAACCCGCACCAGCACACCATCGTGCTCGAAGGTCGCCTCGAAAATCGGGCCTGGATGCCTGTTAGCGATCAGAGATGATGTCTGTGCGACCGCTTCGGACAGTGACGGTGGATCGACCATTACCCCGCTCGGATGGAGCGCACAGGCAATCTCGCCCACCGCGTTGCCGATCGCAAAACGTGCCTCGGCGCCATCTGCCCGTTCGGCTAGATCGGGGCGGTGGGTCGAAAGCCACAGCTTCTTTGGGCATTGCTCGAAGGATGTGATCTTCGACTTAGAGAGGCCGAAGGCGCCGGCGGAATCGATGGTCTGTGTCATGCTGCTTTCCTACAGCAGCGATACGTCAAAATTGGTCACTAGTTCTTCAATGGCGGCCTACCGTGGTAGCTCAGACTTGCGAAATCTTCAGGCGTGGAATTCCCACTCAGCCTAACATCCCCATCCCCGCTATCTGACGTCTACAAGATTGAGCGCCCTCATAGATCGCCATGTCCGGCTACCGTGGGCCTTGTGGAGCCGCTCGTCGTTTCGCGCGCCAAGGGCAGCGGTCCTTATCTTCTCCTGGACGGTCACGTGCGTTTAAGCGCCCTGCGCGATCAGGGCTCCACGGACGCGCGCTGCTTGATCGCCTCCGACGACGAGGGCTTTACCTACAACAAGCGGGTCAATCGCCTCGCGACGATCCAAGAGCACTACATGATCGTCCGCGCCCTGAATCGAGGCGTCTCGGAAGAGAAACTCGCCAGAGCGCTGGACGTCGACGTTGGGGTAATTCGGCGGCGGAGGGACCTGCTCAACGGGATCAGCGCCGACGTCGCCGAGCTCCTGAAAGACAAGCCGGTCGGCACGCATACCTTCAGCAAGCTGCGGAAGATGAAGCCGATCCGGCAGCTTGAGGTGGCCGAACTGATGGTGTCGGCCAACAACTATAGCATCAACTACGCCAAGGCCCTGCTCGCGACCACCAAGTCGGCGGACCTGCATCGCCCCGAGGACCTGAAGAAAGCCACAGGGCTCACTACCGAGCAGATGGCGCTGCTGGAGCGGGAGATGGCGTCCGTCACCCACGACTACAAAGAGCTCGAGGCCACCTATGGCGACGACATGCTCCTGCTGGTGATCGCAGCCGGTTTCCTGGAGCGGCTGCTTTCCAAGCGCGAGGTCGAACGGTTCCTGTCCGTTCGGCACCCCGAGATACTCGAAAACTTCAGATCGATCGTCGCCGCGGCTTCGTTGGATCAGGTCCAAGCCGCGGCGTGATCCAGAGGGTGGGGACCGGGACCCGAAAGCGCCGGGACCGTCGGAGAAGCCGCCGGACGGGCGGATCAAGGGCGGTGGCGGGGGCGGCGGCGAACCCGCTTAAGCCCGCTAGGCCTGCCGTCATATGGCAGGCCGGGCCGTGGCCTGTGTACACCGACCAACTGGACGGCCAACCACGTGGCGCTGGCTGTTCATGTGTGTTGGCGTAAGGAGATTGGGGCAGGGGGTCTACCGGATCTCCGAGAGCATAATCGCCATACTGAACTGACCCCCTTATGCACCGGAAGGGCAGGGGCGTAACTTCGGCCGGCTGGCCTCGCCGGAGGGGCGAGGATCGACGTCTGGGGTTCGCTCCCGGCTCCACGCGGCCCGTCTCCTGCCGGCCGAGCAGGATCTTGGTCGTGGCTACGTCGGTCTGGTTTCTGCACCGAATAGCCGAGCACCCGTGGCCGCCAGTTCACGCGCTCTGTTCATCGCGGACGCCCTAAAGATACTGCCCGATGGACATTCACCTGGTGACGCGCGCATGGCACATCTGTCGATTATGGGCGCGGATTTCGCTGGCGCTGGTAAGGCCACGAGGCCCACGGCGAATACCCTGACAACCCGCATTTTTCCCGTGACCGTCAGGCCAGGCGGTCCGTCATAAGGATAGGGCACGTCACGCACAGCTGCGCTTTTTCTAAGTTATTGAACAATCGGAATAAAATTTTGCATGTAATGGTTTACTTTGGATAACCGCAAAAGTGGTTCTTGTTGACCATCAATGGGTTAGGTGGTTTACTTTGGTAACCCACCAAGCGTCGGAAGGTCTGATATGGGCGATAGCGCAAGACGCAACGGGAAGATCACCTTCGCCGTCAAGCTCAACCCCGAAACAGCGGACCGGGCCCGGATCGACGCCGAACGCCTCGGCATGAAGATCTCTGATTACATGGACATGCTGATCACGCGGCGGGGCGTGAACAACTACCAGTATTTCGCGCAGCAAGCGGCGTTCCAGTCGTTCGTCAGCGCCGCCCTGGTGGTCCATCTTTCCCGCAAGGCGATGTCGAAGGACGAGCTCGCGGCGGCGCAAAAGTTCGTCTATCAGGCCGCCGCCACACTGTTTGGTCAGCCGCCGGAACGCCCGCCAGAGATCGGGGAGGACCCTGACGATCTCGACCCCCGTCTGACGGCCCTTTTCGAGGCCTTCTAGGACGGGTAGAACAGACCTGTGACTGCGCCCGAACGCCCCTTGAGCTCCTCTCGCTCAGGGACGTTCGATCATGGCTCGAATCCATCGCGGCAAGAGCGAGGCTTGGCTTCGCGGCGGCCAGACCTTTTCCCACAATGTCGACATGGTCATGGAGGTGCTCGGCCGCCTGGTGATCCTGTCCCTGGTGTGGGGCATGGTGTGCCTCTGGCTGGGCAATAATTCGTCGTCCGACCTGGAGCAGGAGTACGGTCTCCAGGGCGTCCAGGCGGCCCTGTTCGACAAGCTAGGCCACCCGCTTCCCGACAAGCTCTCTATCAAGGGTCTCGACGGGGTCGAGCGCACCTACAAGAACGCCGAGGTGCCGAAGCTGAAATGGCTTCAGACCTCGCGACAGACTTTCGTCTGGGCGACCTACCGCTTCAAGAAACTCTTCCCCCACGCGACGCTGCAGGACCTCCTGCAGATGTTCTTCGGGCCGGTCGAACTGCTTGAGTGGCTGGTTCGCGGCACGCCCGCCGCCGCGATCAAAAGCGTGCTGATGACGGGCCTCAACAGCCTCACGCACCTGGTCGGCGACCGCTCGACCTTCTCCATCCGCGAATGGGTCAACGCCCCGAAAGGCGAGGGCGGCTTCCTCTTTCTCTCGGCGCCCGAAACGCACATCGACAGCCTGCGTCCCCTGTTGTCGTTCTGGGTCGAATTGGTGGTCGGCGCCTTGCTCAGCCGACCCGAGGACAACCGGCCCGAGACGTGGGTGATGCTCGACGAGTTTTCCTCGCTCGGCCAGATCGACAGCCTGGCGACAGGCCCGGTGCGCCTGCGCAAGTACAACGGCGCCATGGTGCTTGGCCTCCAGCAATTCAGCCAGCTCCAGGACATCTACGGCCACGAGACGGCCACCACGATCATCGGCCAGTGCGCGCACAAACTGATCCTGCGTTGCCAGGATCCCGACACCGCCAAGTTCATGAGCGACCAGCTCGGCCGCGCCCAGATGCGTCGAGTGGACGAGAGCATTTCGTTCGGGGCGAACTCCCAGCGCGATGGCGTGAACATCAACGCGAGTGAAGAGCTAGAACCCGTCGCCCTGCCCGAAGACCTGATGAACCAGCCCGCCATGCAGGGCTTCATCAAGGTGGCCTCGGCGCGGGAAGGCGAGGCGTTCCCGGCCGCCACCCTGAAGTTCCGGTACAAGCCCCGCCCGAAGATCGCCGAGGGCATGGAAGAGCGCCCGGGACCGACCCCGACGGAGCTCTTCCTGGAGGCGCTGCAGGAGAGCAGCGAACTCATCCGCCAAGCTGAAATGGAGCGGGAAGCGGGGGAGGGGCCGCCAGCCCTGGAGGAGACCGCCGACAACGTAGTTCGGCCGATGTACGACCCCAAGACGGGCGAGATCGTTGTCGTCCGCCCGATGTTCGATCCCAAGACCGGAGAGATCTTCGAGCCGGACGCTCCCGAGCCCGAAGCCGCTGAGCCCCAGGAGACCGCGCCGCCGGCGGAGAGCGTCGCGGCCAATGACGAGGGCGGGCCGCGCATGGTCACGCCCGACGAGCGTAATCCAGGCGATGGAAGATCCACTGACCCGGCGGGCGCGAACGAGCCCGTCCTGCCCGAATTAGCCGCCAGTGGAAACCTCGATCGCACCAGCAAACTCGCGGTCGACGCCTACCGCTCAAGGCTCGACCAGCAGGAGCATCAGCGCGCCTTCATGCAGCTCTATGACCGGGTGCGCCGCGACATGGAGCAGGCCAACCCGCTCAACGGGATCGCGGTTTGGAAGGGCCGCGAAGGACAACGCAAAGGACCGGCCGACGCATGGCCGTTCGTATCCAAGGACCGCACTGGCGATCGTGACGAACCCGACGGCTCAGACAGCTTCTGGACGCCGCAGTCATGATGACGCCTTCGCGGATCCGCAGCGCGGCCGGCGCGGCCGATTACTACGCCAAGGATGACTATTACATCGAGGGCGAGGCGGGGGCGCCGAACCTCGAATGGGGCGGCCAGGGCGCGGCCGATCTTGGGCTCAAGGGCAAGGTCGACGCCAAGGATCTACGCGCCATCCTGGATGGTCGAAATCCCGACCCGAACGGGCCCGCGCTTACCGACAGCGAGAACAAGGCCAAGCATCACGCGGGGTGGGATTTCACCTTCGCGGTGCCCAAGTCCGTCACGCTCCTGGTGATCGCCGCCGAGAAGCATGACCCCGAGCTGGCCGACCGCCTGAAGGGCCACGTCATGGCGGCCAACAAGGCGATGATGTCCTACCTCGAGGCCAACCACGCCGTGACCCGGGTTCGCGACGAGCAGGGGGCGGTGCGGGAGGTTCAGACGAAGAACCTTGTCTATGGCTCCGTGATGCACGTCACGACGCGCGGCGGGGATCCGCACCTGCACGTCCACAACCCCATCGCCAACGTGACCAAGAACCCCGAAACCGGGAAGTTCGGCGCGCTCGAAACACGCCACATGTACAAGTGGCAGAAGAACACATCCCTCGTGGGCGCGCGCGAGCTGCAATCGCGGCTGATGGCTGAAGGCTACAGCATCGAACGCAAGGGCGAACTGGCATGGGAAATCGCCGGGACGAGCACGAAGCTCATCCAGGAGTTCAGTAGCCGCAGTCGCGAGATCAACGCCGGCGCCGAGGCCCTGGCCGCCGAACGCGGCGTCTCATCGGTCTCCGACGAACAGCGCACGATGATCCAGAAGCAGACCCGCAAGACCAAGGGCGATGTCGTGCGCGAGGTCCTGCAGAAGGAATGGTCGGAACGCGCCGAGAAAGTCGATCCCGGCGCGCTCGCACAGCAGGTCGCGGCCCGCACACTCGAACGCGGACAGGACGTGACGGCCAAGCTCATCGGAGCCATCAATCCTGCTATCGCCAAGTTGCGAAAGATGGTTCGCGACCACAACGGCTCGAATGCGCGGATCGACCTTTACGCCCGCGCTACGAACGATCCAGACAAGGAGGCCCAGGCCGTTGTTTCTCTTGGCCTCCGATCGGCCGAGGAGCGCGACGCCGTTGTCAGTAAACATCTCATCCTCCAGAAGGCGCTCTTAGCTTCGGACGGCGGCGTCACTTACGATCGCCTAGAAGCTTCGTTCGACCGCTTCGCCAAAGCCGGTCACATCGTCGAGGCCGACCGAACGCGGATGGCGGGCGTGACAACGGCTCGCACGCTCGTGCGCGAAACCGCCATCGTCGGTGCGATCGAGCGCGGACGCGGCGCGGCGCCCGAACTGATCTCCGCCGCGGCGCTCGACAAAGCGATGCGGCCCGAAGCCGTCAAGGATCGGACCGGCCTTTCCCTGACCAAGGGACAAGCGGCGGGTGCGCGCCACATGTTGCAATCCAGGGACCGTTACGCCGTGGTCGAAGGTCTGGCCGGCGTCGGCAAGACCACGGCGCTACGTGTCACCAACGACGTCGCCGAGCGCCACGGTCTGCACATCTTCGGCATCGCCAGCCAACACCGCTTCGCCGAGGAGATCCGCAAGGCGGGCGTGGGGGCCGCGACCGTCGAGAGCTTCCTTCGCAAGGCGGAACGGGCCATGGAAGTCGGCGGCCAAAGGCTCGAGCGACTACGGGCCAATTTCGCCAAGACGATCCTGATGGTCGACGAGTCCTCGACCCTCACGAACGAAACGATGTACCGCCTGGTCAACGTGGTCGACGGCCTGCGCATCCCAGCCGTGCGCTTCCAGGGCGACCGGGGCCAGCTGGGCGGTCCCGGCGCGGGCAATCCTTTCAAGGCGATCATTGACCGTAAGGCCGACCGGGTGATGATGGACGAGATCCTTCGCCAATCGCAAGCGCCGACGCACCTGCGCGATGCGGTCCAGCGCATGGGGGAGGGGAAGTTCAAGGAGGGGTTGACCCTTCTCCGCCCCAACATCGAGAGCGTGGGCCGCGACGCCGACCAGGCCGCCATCGCAGATCGCGTGGTGTCCGCCTATCTCGAGATGCAGGCCCAGCGGGACACGCAGATCGTTGTTGCCACCAACGCCATGCGCGGCCTCGTTTCGGCCAGGCTGCGAAACCAGCTGCAGGATAGCGGAGCGCTGTCGCGGAGCGAGCGCGAGGTCGATCGCCTCTACGCCAAGAACCTGTCCCGAGCCGAACAGGTCGATGCGCGCTTTTATGCGCTTGGCGACAAGATCGTGTCGAACGACGCGTTCGCGGGCGCGGCCACGCCCCGCCACATGGTGGAGACCATTGTTGGGGTCGATCGCGACAACAACATGCTCAAGGTCCGCAGCGACAAGGGCCGCGAGCGGATGGTCGACCTTAACGACGAGGCCGCGCGCCGCAGCCCGTCCTTTTCCACCTTCACCGAGCGCGCCCACCCGATCGCCGCCGGCGATCGGATGGTCTGGGAGGCGCGGTTCTCGGACCGCGGCTATGAGCGGGGCGGCGCCTTCAGCATCGTGGCCATGGACAGCAAGGCCGTGACGATCCGCCACGAGGGCCAGGGCGCCATGGCGGGCAAAGTCGAGAAACTCTCGGCCACCGACGAGGCGCTGCGGTTCTCCGGCTACGGCTACGCCATGACGGCCGACCGGGCCCAGGGCTCGACCTTCAAGGGCGTCGTGTTCGAGATGTCGTCCAAGTTGGGCGAGGCGGCGAACATGGCCCGCCTCTACGTGATGAGCTCGCGCCTCGCCGAGGACGCCAAGATGATCACCGACGATCTGTCGCGGACGGCCCAGCTGATCCTCCGCCAGGACGGCCAGAAGCTTGTCGCCCTGGACGAGATCCGGAGGGCGGAGGCCGAGCTTCGCAAGGACGACGCCAAGACCGGAGCGACCGCGTCCGAGAAGGACAAGGAGTTCTCCAAGTCCATGGACAAAGGCATGTCGAGCTCCGGCGGCGCCGGCGCGGAACGCCCGAAAACCCGCACCAAGGAGCGGGACACGCAGATCCAGCAGCAACAGAACCTAGGGCTTTAGCCGATGGGAAACCTTCTTCGTCAGCCACTCGGCAACCACGTCCCTCAACCGTATTTCAGGCCTTGCGTTGTACTCGTCGTGACAGGGCGCGCCTTTGGCGGCCCGGGAGACGACGATGGTCGCTGGATCTTGGCTTGATGGTCGTCGTCTATATCGTCGGCACCACGGCCTACACCTCGGGTTTCAAGCGCGAGCCGGTCATGGACGTCTTCGTCTTGGGGGCGCTCTACATGCTCCGCCTGGCCGCCGGCGGGGCGGCGACGAGCGCGCCTCTCAGCCCGTGGTTCCTCGCGTTCAGCGGCCTCTTCTTCCTGTCCTTGGCCCTAGCCAAGCGGCACACCGAGCTCCGAAAGCAGCTCGACCAGGGAGAGACCCCGGGAAGGGGCTATCGGCCCTCGGACTGGGCCCTTCACCCTTTCCGCCGGTCTAGGGGCGGGCATGGGCGCGGTCGTGGTGTTTTTGCTCTACGTGGCCTTGAACGGCGGCTTCGCCGCCCGAACACACGCCGCGTGGGGGCTGTGGGCGATCGGCGCGGTCATGTCGGTGTGGATCTTCAGACTGTGGTTCACCGCGCAGCGCGGCGAGCTCGATTATGACCCGATCGTTTGGGCCTTCCGCGATCCCATGAGCCGTGTGCTCGGTCTCATCGCCGCTGGGTTCCTGTCCGTCGTCAGAAGTTTTGGGACAGCCGGGCTGCGGATTTAGTGGAGGGTTGGCCTCGTCTGGGCTTGAGATTTAGGCGGCGATTTTGCGGTGCTGCAAGCGCCGATGTTCGAGGGTCTGGCGCTTGACGCTGGCTCGGCGGCGCAGGATGTCGGCGGCCCTGCCGAAGTAGGCGTCGGCGGGGGTCACGTTATCGAGGCTCTCGTGGTAGCGGGCGTGGTTGTAGTGCTCGATGAAGGCGCCGATCTGGGCTTCCAGGTCGCCGGGCAGGTAGTAATTTTCCAGCAGGATGCGGTTCTTCAGGGTCTGATGCCAGCGCTCGATCTTGCCCTGGGTCTGGGGATGGTAGGGCGCGCCCCGGACGTGTTTCATCTCCT
>NZ_LSJA01000370.1 GCF_001556515.1 Caulobacter sp. CCH9-E1
AACCCCTCATCCGACCCGCTTCGCGGGCCACCTTCTCCCGCAAGGGGAGAAGGGATGACGACTGCTATCGGATCCTGAAATGCGCCCCGTCTTCGTCAACATCGGTGAGCGCACCAACGTCACCGGCTCGGCCAAGTTCAAGAAGCTGATCGTCGAGGGGAACTATCCCGAGGCGCTGTCGGTCGCGCGCCAGCAGGTCGAGGCCGGCGCCCAGGTCATCGACGTCAACATGGACGAGGGTCTGCTGGACAGCCAGCAGGCCATGGTCACCTTCCTGAACCTGATGGCGGCCGAGCCCGACATCGCCCGCGTGCCGGTGATGATCGACAGCTCCAAGTGGGAGGTGATCGAGGCCGGGCTGAAGTGCGTCCAGGGCAAGGCGATCGTCAACTCGATCAGCCTGAAGGAAGGCGAGGAGAAGTTCCTCCAACAGGCCAAGCTGTGTCTGCGCTACGGCGCGGCCGTGGTGGTCATGGCCTTCGACGAGGTCGGCCAGGCCGACACCGAAAAGCGCAAGGTCGAGATCTGCGAGCGGGCTTACAACACTCTGGTCGACAAGGTCGGCTTTCCGCCCGAGGACATCATCTTCGACCCCAACATCTTCGCCGTGGCGACGGGGATCGAGGAGCACGACAACTACGCCGTCGACTTCATCGAGGCCACGCGCCGCATCAAGCAGATGCTGCCTTACGCCCGCGTGTCGGGCGGGGTGTCGAACGTCTCGTTCAGCTTCCGCGGCAACGAGCCGGTGCGCCGGGCGATCCACTCGGTGTTCCTGTATCACGCCATCAACGCCGGCATGGACATGGGCATCGTCAACGCTGGCGACCTGCCGGTCTATGACGACATCGATCCCGTGCTGCGCGAGGCCGTCGAGGATGTGATCCTCAACCGTCCCCAGCGCGACCCGAACCAGACCAACACCGAGCGCCTGGTCGAGATGGCCCCCCGCTACAAGGGCGAGAAGGGCCAGCAGCAGGTCGCCAACCTGGGATGGCGCAAGGGGACGGTGAACGAGCGCCTGACCCACGCCCTGGTCCACGGCGTCACCGAGTTCATCGAAGCCGACACCGAAGAGGCGCGCCTGGCCGCCGAGCGTCCGCTGCACGTCATCGAAGGCCCGCTGATGGACGGCATGAACGTGGTCGGCGACCTGTTCGGCGCGGGCAAGATGTTCCTGCCCCAGGTGGTGAAGTCGGCGCGCGTCATGAAGCAGGCCGTGGCCTGGCTGATGCCGTTCATGGAGGCCGAGAAGGAAGGCCAAGCGCGCCAGGCCGCCGGCAAGGTGCTGATGGCGACCGTCAAGGGCGACGTCCACGACATTGGCAAGAACATCGTCGGCGTCGTGCTGCAGTGTAACAACTACGAGGTCGTCGACCTGGGCGTCATGGTGCCCGCCGACCGGATCCTGGAAGAAGCCAAGAAGCACAAGGTCGACATGATCGGCCTGTCGGGCCTGATCACGCCGTCGCTGGACGAGATGGTGTTCGTGGCCGCCGAGATGGAGCGCCAGGGCTTCGACATCCCGCTGCTGATCGGCGGCGCCACCACCAGCCGCACCCACACGGCGGTCAAGATCGAGCCGGCCTATCGCCGGGGCCCCACGACCTATGTCGTCGACGCCAGCCGCGCCGTCGGCGTGGTCAGCGCGCTGCTGTCGCCGACCGAGCGCGACAGGACCATCGCCGAGACCCGCGCCGAATACGTCAAAGTCCGCGAGCAGTACGCGCGGGGCCAGACGACCAAGGCCCGCGCCTCGATCAAGGAGGCCCGCGAGCGCGCCTTCGCCATCGACTGGAAGGGCTACGTCCCGCCCAAGCCGGCCTTCCTCGGCGCGCGGGTGTTCGAGCCGTCGCTGGCCGAGCTCGTGCCCTTCATCGACTGGTCGCCGTTCTTCGCCAGCTGGGAGCTGATCGGCCGCTATCCGCAGATTCTGGAGGACGACGTGGTCGGCCAGGCCGCCACCGACCTCTATCGCGACGCCCGCGCCATGTTGGACAAGGTGGTCGAGGAGAAGTGGTTCGGCGCCAAGGGCGTGATCGGCTTCTGGCCGGCCCAGGCCCAGGGCGACGACATCGTGCTCTACACCGACGACACCCGCACCGCCGAGTTCTCGCGCCTGCACACCCTGCGCCAGCAGATGGACAAGGGCGAGGGCAAGTCGAACGTCGCCCTGTCGGACTTCGTCGCGCCGATCGGGCAGGGGGCGGACTATGTCGGCGGCTTCGCCGTCACCGCCGGCCATGGCGAGGACGAGATCGTCAAACGCTTCAAGGACGCCGGCGACGACTACAGCGCGATCATGGCCTCGGCCCTGGCCGACCGCCTGGCCGAAGCCTTCGCCGAGTGGCTGCACTACAAGGCCCGCGTCGAGCTTTGGGGCTACGCCCCCGACGAAGCGGCCGACACCGAGGTGATGATCGCCGAGAAGTACCAGGGCATCCGCCCGGCTCCCGGCTATCCCGCCCAGCCCGACCACACCGAGAAGGGCACGCTGTTCAAGCTGCTCGACGCCGAGGCGGCCACCGGCCTGCAACTGACCGAGAGCTACGCCATGACCCCCGGCGCGGCGGTCTCGGGCCTCTATTTCAGCCATCCGCAGGCGCATTACTTCGGCGTCGGCAAGATCGACGCCGACCAGGTCGAGGACTACGCCCGCCGCAAGGGCTGGGACCTGGCCACGGCGGAGCGCTGGCTCTCGCCGATCCTGAACTACGATCCCCTGGTCCGGGCGCGCGGCGCGGCGGCGTAAGCTCTAAAAGCGTGTCATCCCGGAAGCCTCGCAGAGGCTATCCGGGACCCAGGGGCCACAAGCTCGGCGCTCCTTCACCCCCTGGGTCCCGGCTCTACGCTGCGCTTCGGCCGGGATGACACGGTTATGATGGTGTCGTCCGCCGCCTTGCGAACGGCGTTCTCCAGCTCCATCCTCTCCCCAACGAAAGACGGGAGGGGACGATATGGATCGCTCGGGCGTGAGCCGCCGGGCGCTGGGGGCTATGGCCCTGGGCGGCGCGGCCTTGGGGGTGTCGGGATGCGATGGGCCTGGCGACACGGACCTGACGCCCAAGAGCCGGCAATTTCCAAGGGACTTCATCTGGGGCGTCGCCACCGCCGCCTTCCAGACCGAGGGCTCGCAGACCGCAGACGGGCGCGGGCCCAGCGTCTGGGACGCCTTCGAGAAGGTCCCCGGCCACGTCAAGGACGGCTCGGACGCCACGGTCGCCACCGACAGCTATCGCCGCTTCCAGGACGACGTCGACCTGATCGCGGGGGCGAGCCTCGACGCCTATCGCTTCTCGATCAGCTGGTCGCGCATCCTGCCGACGGGCGAGGGGGCCGTGAACGCGGCGGGCCTGGATCACTATTCCCAGCTGGTCGACGCCCTGCTGGCCAAGGGTGTCGCGCCCTACGCCACGCTGTTCCACTGGGACCTGCCGCAGGGCTTGCAGGACAAGGGCGGCTGGAAGAACCGCGACACCGCCCAGCGCCTGGCCGACTACGCCCACGCGGTGGTCGAGAAGCTCGGCGATCGCCTGAAGAACTACATCGTACTGAACGAGGCGGCCGTCCACGCCGTCTTCGGCCACGTGCTGGGCGAGCAGGCGCCGGGGCTGAAGGACGACAAGCTGCTGGGGCCGGTGATCCACCACATGAACCTCGGCCAGGGCCTGGCCATGCAGGCGCTGCGGGCGGGCGGGCAGGACCTCAAGGTCGGCACGACCATGGCCCTGCAGCCCTGCCGTCCGGCCGGCGGTCCTTGGGCGATCTGGAATCGCCTGGCCTCGGACGGTCTGGACTCGCTGTGGAACGGCGCCTGGCTCGATCCCCTGTTCAAGGGGACCTATCCCAAGGCGATGGACGACTTCCTGAAGGGCGTCGTGCTTGAAGGGGATATGGCGACCACCCGGCAGCCTGTCGATTTCCTGGGCGTGAACTACTACGCCCCGGCCTATGTGCGGCTGGACCTGAACGCGCCCGGCAAGATCGCCCAGGCCGCCCCACCGAAAGGCGCGGAGCTGGACGCCTTCGGCCGCCACATCGATCCGTCAGGCCTGTTCGAGGTGCTGAACCGGGTGCGTCGCGACTATGGCGCCCCGCAGATGCTGGTCACCGAGAACGGCTGCTCGGACCCGTTCAGTCGTGGGCCGGCGATCCTCGACGACCAGTTCCGCATCGCCTATCTGCGCCGCCACCTGCTGGCGGTGCTGGCGGCGCGCGAGGCCGGATGCGACGTGCGCGGCTATTTCGAGTGGACCCTGATCGACAACTTCGAATGGGACCTCGGCTACACCTCGAAGTTCGGCCTGGTGGCGATGGATCGCGCGACCGGCGTCCGGACGCCGAAGGCCTCCTATCGGTGGTTCAAGGCCTTGGCCGAGAGCGGGGTGTTGGCGGGCTGATGATCCTCCCCCGCGATGCGGGGGAGGTGGCCCAGAGGGCCGGAGGGGGCTAACGCGACATTTGCCCAGCTCGCCCCCTCAGTCGCTCCGCGACAGCTCCCCCGCATCGCGGGGGAGCAACAAATCAATTCGGCTTGCAGATCAGCACGTCGCGGCCGCCGCGCTTGGCGGGCAGCAGGCTGCCGGCGCAGGGGACCGGATTGACGGGATCGACGATGATCTCGTTGCCGCCGATCGGAGGCAGCTTCTTGGCGGGCGCCGCGGCCTTGGCCTTCGGCGGCGCGCTGGCGGCGGGCGCGGGCTTGGCGGCTTCCGGCTTGGGCTGGACCGTCTCGGGCTTGGGCTCAGGCCGGACGGGTTCGGAGGCGGGCTGCGGCGCGGGCGTTTCCGGCGGCGGCGCGCTCGGCGCGGCGGGCGCCGGCGGCGGCGTCGTGGCCGAAACCGCGTTGTAGTTCAGCGCGCGGCCCAGGATGCTCGACTTCATCTCCAGCGTCTTGGCGCGCTTCTCGCAATCGCCGGGCGGGCTCCAGCTCATCCACATCTGCGCCAGGCGCGCCTTGTCGACCGAGCCCGCGCCTTGCCAGATGGCCGCGCCGCGCTTGACCTGGGCCGCGCCATATTCCGAGATCGGGCGCGGGCTGGCCTTTTCAGCCGCGGTGATCGCCGAGGCGAAGGTCTTGAGGTCCTTCTGCGCCTGGGCGCGCATCTCCGGATAGGTCTTCAGCGCGGCCTGGACGCCGTCCGGGCCTGGGAACGCCTTCTCGATCCGCGTCACCTCCGGCATCACGCGGTCGTAGAGATTGGCGTAACCGCCCAGGGCGCCGTAGCACCAAGCGACATAGCCGTACTCGTCGGTCGGCGGCGCGTTCAGGGACGTCTGGGCGCTCGCCTGGCCGTCCTGGGCCAACAGGGCGAGAGCGAGAAAGAGGGCGTTCGCCATGCGGCGGAGGTCCTTTCGAATAATCGTATGGAGTGACTAGAGCATTTCGATCGGGATTGGGACCGTTGCGTGGCGCAACCGAACCAAGCGGAGCCATAACGAGCCAAAGCCCGATCGGCTCCCACATTGCGGCCATGCGCATTCGCCGCATTGCAACGAAGTCATGTGAATGATCATTCTCAATGTGCTAGAAGCACCTTGTCGACGTGATCCGCATCGCCTCGATTTCCGTATTCACCTATGTCCGCTGGTTTCGAGGCGTTCATGAGCTTCTGGCGCAATATTGCGAGCATCGCCGCCCGGCGTCTCGACCTGGCCGACTGCACCGAGTGTCCGGGAGGCCTGCCGGGCGAGGATCCGGCCTTTTCGACGGCGGTGACGGCGCTGGGCGCCAAGCTGGCCAAGGTCGACGGCCGCGCCGACGGGCACGAATTCGCCGCCTTCACCGAAGTGTTCCAGCCGGATCCGGCGTCCGAGCCGAACATCCATCGCCTGTATGACCTGGCGCGTCAGACGACTCACGGCTTCGAGAGCTACGCCAAGCGCTTGGCCAAGCGTTATTCCAGCTGCCCGCAGCTGCTGGAGGACGTGGTCGACGGCCTGTTCCACATCGCCAAGTCCGACGGCGTGGTGACCCACGACGAGCTGGCCTATCTGGAGCGGGTGTCCAGCCTGTTCGGCATGTCGCCGCTGGCCTTCCGGCGGCTGCGCGCCACCCACCTGGGCGTTGGCGCCGATGATCCCTACGCCATCCTTGATGTGCCGGCCGACGCCGACGACGCCACGGTCCACAAGGCCTGGAAGATCGCCTTGACCAACGCGCACCCTGATCGGGCCCGCGCGCGGGGTCTGCCCGCCGAGTTCATCGAAGTGGCCGAGGCCAAGGCCGCCGCGATCAACGCCGCCTTCTCGACGGTGATGCGCGAGCGCCGGGAACTGGGTCTCGCCGCCGCCGGTTGAGGTGAGGCGTTTGGTCTCGCGCTAAGCGAGGGAAAAAGGCTTTTCATCCGCGATCGGCGGGTGTTCAGTTGATGTTCAGCGCTTGTGAACCACCTAAGAAGGATCATGAGCGTGACGAGAGGACGCCGATGACTAACACCGCCGCAGTTTCGCCCTTGCGCAACCTCGCTTGGATCGCGGGCGCGCTCGCGACGTCGGCGGCCGTGGTGATCGGCGCGGTTCTGGCCGTGGTCTTCGCCGCCACCGTGGTGGTGGTCGGCTTTATCGGCAGCGCGCTGTTCGGCCTGGCGGCGTTCGCCTTCCGCGGACGCAAGATGACCAGTGCCCGCGACGCCGATCCCAGCCTGATCGAAGCCCGCAACGTCGGCGGCCACTCCTGGGTCGCCTACGGCTGGAACGAGCGGCGCTAGACTAACCCGCTAGCCTTCCCCAACGTCGCGCTTGCCCCGGCCGCGCGCGTGACCCATCCTGCCTTTCAAACAAATGTTGGGAGGCAATCATGATCGGCGTCGTCGCGACCCTGTACGTCCAGCCGGACAAGACCGCTGAATTCGAGAAGGTGTTCCTGGACCTGGCCGCCAAGGTGAAGGCCAACGAGCCGGGCTGCCTGATGTACCAGCTGACCAAGTCCAAGACCGAGGCCGGCGTCTACAAGGTGCTGGAGCTCTACGCCTCGACCGACGCGCTGAAGCACCACGGCGGCACCGACTATTTTAAGGCCGCCGGCGCGGCGATGGGGCCGACCATGGCCGCCGCGCCGAACATCGAGTACCTCGACGCGGTGGAGTAGGCGATGGACCTGGCGTTCTCGGCCGAGGATCTGGCCTTCCAGCAGGAGGTGCGCGACTGGATCGCCACCGCCTATGACGACGACCTGCGCCACAAGATGAGCCAGTCCAAGAACGGCTATCTGGACAAGGCCGGCCAAGTGAAGTGGCAGAAGAAGCTCTACGAGCGCGGCTGGGCGGCGCCGGACTGGCCCGTCGAGCACGGCGGCCCGGGCTTCACGGCCTCGCAGCGCTACATCTTCAACATGGAGATGAGCCTGGCCGGCGTGCCGACCTCGTCGCCGATGGGTCTGAAGATGGTCGCGCCGGTGATCATGGCCTTCGGGACCGACGCGCAGAAGGCCCAGCACCTGCCGCCGATCCTGCGCTCGGACATCTGGTGGTGCCAGGGCTATTCGGAGCCCGGCTCGGGCTCGGACCTCGCCAGCCTGCAGATGCGGGCCGAGCGCGATGGCGACGACTACGTCCTGAACGGCTCCAAGATCTGGACCACCCACGCCCAGTGGGCCGACTGGATGTTCTGCCTGGTCCGGACCTCGACGCAAGGACGGCCGCAGGAGGGCATCTCGTTCCTGCTGCTGCGGATGGACACGCCCGGCATCCAGATCAAGCCGCTGCCGACCCTGGATGGCCCGCCCGAGAACGAGCAGGAGATCAACCAGGTCTTCTTCGACAATGTCCGCGTCCCCGTCGCCAACCGGATCGGCGAGGAGAACAAGGGCTGGACCTACGCCAAGTACCTGCTGGAGTTCGAGCGCGGCAACGCCTACGCGCCGGGCCTGATGCACATGCTCAAGAAGGTCAAGCGCATCGCCGCCCTGGAGCTGGCCGACGATGGCGGGCGGCTGATCGACGATCCCGACTTCCGGACCAAGATCAGCAACCTCGAGATTCAGGTCCAGGCGCTGAACGCCAGCGAGCTGCGGATCTTCTCCGGCCGCTCGGCGGGCAAGGCGATCGGCCCGGCTTCGTCGATGCTGAAGTGTGTCGGCTCCGAGCAGCAGCAGGCGATCACCGAGCTGACGCTCGAGGCGGTCGGCGCCTACGCCGCGCCGTTCGTGCGCGATCCGTGGTCGAAGAGCAACGAGGGCCGGGCGGGGCCGGACTACGCCGCGCCGGCCGCGCCAGCCTATTTCAGCTACCGCAAGACCTCGATCTACGCCGGCTCAAACGAGATCCAGCGCAACATCATGGCCAAGATGGTTCTGGGGCTGTGAGGTTCCAAAGGCGTGTCATCCTGGCCGTAGCGTAGCGAAGAGCCGGGACCCAGGGGCGGCCGCCGCGGCGCTCCTGCAATCCCTGGGTCCCGGATAGCCTCTTCGAGGCTTCCGGGATGACACGATTTGTTGGTTCGAAAGCCTCGGCATAGGGGCTTCGCAGTTTTTCTCGCTGGTCATGCTTCCGAACAAATGTTTGGATCGCCCGCAACACCCCCTGTTCCGGATCTCCGATGTCTATCGACGCCCTGTTCAAGCCCTTCGAGTTCAAGTCGCTGAAGCTGCCCAATCGGGTGGTGATGGCGCCGATGACGCGGTCGTTCTCGCCGGGCGGCGTGCCGACCGACGAGGTCGCCGCCTATTATCGCCGCCGCGCCGAAAACGAGGTCGGGCTGATCGTCACCGAGGGCACCGGCGTCGCGCGCCCGGCCTCGCTGAACGACGCCAAGGTGCCGCGCTTCCACGGCGAGAAGGAACTGGCGGCCTGGAAGAAGGTCGTCGATGAGGTCCATGCCGCCGGCGGCCTGATCGCCCCGCAGCTGTGGCACGTCGGCGCCGCCAAGGGGCCGGATCAGCTGGGCAAGGTCGACAGCCCCTCGGGCCTGTCGAAGGCCGGCGGGACGCCCTTCACCGAGCCGATGACCGACGCCGACATCGCCGACACCATCGCCGCCTTCGGCCAGGCGGCGGCCGACGCCAAGCGCCTGGGCTTCGACGCCGTCGAGTTGCACGGCGCCCACGGCTATCTGATCGACCAGTTCTTCTGGCCGGGCACCAATGTCCGCACCGACAAGTGGGGCGGCCCGACGATCGGCGAGCGCGGCCGCTTCGCCGCCGAGATCCTGAAGGCCGTTCGCGCCGCCGTCGGCCCCGACTATCCGGTCATCATCCGCCTGTCGCAGTGGAAGCAGCAGGACTACGCCGCGCGCCTGGCGACCACGCCGCAGGAAATGGAAGCCTGGCTGCAGCCGCTGGCCGACGCCGGCGCCGACATTTTCCACTGCAGCCAGCGCCGCTTCTGGGAGCCGGAGTTCGAGGGCAGCGACCTGAACTTCGCTGGCTGGGCCAAGAAGCTGACCGGCGCCCCGACCATCACGGTCGGCTCGGTCGGCCTTTCGGGCGAGTTCATCGCCGCGTTCGGCGGCGAAGGCAGCCAGCCCGCCTCGCTGGACGGCTTGCTGGAACGCCTGGAGCGCGGCGACTTCGACCTGGTCGGCGTGGGCCGCGCCCTGCTGCAGGACCCCGAATGGGTCGTGAAGGTCCACCAGGGTCGCAACGACGAACTGAAGAACTTCGAGCGCCAGGCGCTGGGGGTTCTGTACTAGGCGGCAAGTAAATGCTCCCCGCGGTGCGGGGGAGCTGTCGCGGAGCGACTGAGGGGGCGAGCTGAGCGAACGCCGCGTTGGCCCCCTCCGGCCCTCTGGGCCACCTCCCCCGCATCGCGGGGGAGGAGCTATCCGTTGAAGTTCAGCTTCAGGCCCGGCCGCGGCCACCGGGCCTTGTAGAGCTTTCCTGTCCCCGACGCCGTGATCCAGGCGTCGCGCATGTCCGCCCCGCCGAAGCAGATGTTGGTCACGATCACGTCCGGGAAGACGTAGTGCTCGGTCGAGCCGTCCGGGTCGAAGGCGGTGATCCCGCCGTTGATGATCGTCGCCACGCAGAGCTTGCCGCCGGCCTCGACCGCCAGACTGTCCAGCAGCTGGTAGCCCGGCAGGTTGCAGACGACATTTCCCGGCTGAAGCGGCGCGGGATCGGTCAGCACGCCAGGTGACGCCACGTCGAACGACCACAGGCGACCCAGCATGGTGTCGGCCATGTAGACGGTCTTTTCGTCGGGTGAGAGACCCACGCCATTGGGCGAGACGAAGTGGTCGCGCCAGCGTGTGATCTGCGAACCGTCGGGCAGGGCGTAGTAGAGCGCCCCGTACTTGCGGCCGTCCGGCGTGGAGCAGCCGTGGTCGGTGAACCAGAAGCCGCCCTGCTTGTCGAAGACGAGGTCGTTGGGCCCGACCAGCGGCTTGCCGTCGCAGTGTGTGTAGAGCGTCGTCACCGCGCCGGTCGCCAGGTCCACGCGTTGGATCGAGCCGCCCGTGTGCGTCGGCGGCGTCGGGCCAGGAATGTTCAGGCCATTGGCCTCGAAGAAGGCGAAGCTGCCGCCATTATTGGTGACGTAGAGAGCCCCGTCAGGGCCGATCGCGGCGCCGTTCGGCCCGCCGCCGGTCTGCGCCACCGTCTCCTTGCGGCCGTCCGGCCTGATGCGCGTCAGGCGCTGGCCCTGGATCTCGGTGACGATGACCGAGCCGTCGGCCATGGCCACCGGGCCTTCGGGGAATTGCAGGCCTTCGGCTACGAGTTGGATGTCCATCGCGCGTCTCTCCCTGTCTCGCCTCTCGCGGGCGATGGGGTGACTATAAACGCGCGTTTGAACTTGGCGAGAGCTCCGTTCCCTTCGACGGGGCTCTAGGGGGCAGCGACGGCGGCGCGGGCCGCATCCTGAGGCGAGGCGGCGGTGAAGCGCGCCACGGCCGCCAGCAGATCATCTCGAACGATCGGCTTGGCCAGGTGGCCGTCCATGCCGGCGGCGAGGCAGCGGGCGATCTGTTCGGGCATGACGTCGGCGCTGAGCGCCAGGATCGGGACGCGGGCCTTGGAGCCTTCCATGGCGCGGATGGCGTGGGTCGCGGCGAGGCCGTCCATGACCGGCATGTGCACGTCCATCAGCACCAGATCGAAGTCCCGGTCGCGCAGAAGCGAAACCGCCGTCGCCCCGTCCTCGGCGGTGATCGCCTCGTGCCCGCCCAGCGTCAGAAGGGCGTAGCCCAGCTCGCGATTGACGTGGTGGTCATCGACCAGCAGCACGCGAGCGCCGCGCAGGCTGGCGGGCGAAGAGGCCGCCGGGTCCAGAGCGGGCGTCGGCTGGGCCGGGATCGCCGGCAGCTCGACCCAGAAGCACGAGCCTTGGCCCGGCGCGCTGATGACGCCGATCTCGCCGCCCATGCGGGTGACCAGAGCCTTGCTGATCGCCAGGCCCAGGCCCGTGCCGCCATATCCGCGGCTGATGGAGCTGTCGGCTTGGGTGAAGCGCTGGAACAGGCGCGCCTGGACGTCGGGCGCGATGCCGATGCCCGTGTCGGAGATCTCGAACCGAAGTCGTTGGTTCGAGACCTCAAGCCGGGCGGTGACGGCGCCCTCGCGCGTGAACTTGATGGCGTTGGACAGCAGGTTCAGCAGCACCTGCCGCAGGCGTGTCTCGTCCAGCAGGAAGAGGCGCTGTTCGTCTCCGCCTTCAATCTCGATCTTGAGGGCCAGATTCTTGGTTTCCGCCGCGGGGCCGGCGATCGCCAACGCATCGCGCAGCACGACGGCCGGCGCCAGCGGCTCCGGGTCCAGCTCCATGCGGCCGGCTTCCAGCTTCGAGAAGTCCAGCAGGTCGTTGATGATCTCGACCAGCGAGCGGCCGGCGCGATTGATCAGGTCGAGGCGTCGGCGGCTATCGGGCGAAAGGCCAGGGTCGCCGGCCACGAGGTCGGCGAAGCCCAGGATGCTGTTCAGCGGCGTGCGGATCTCGTGGCTGATGGTCGCCAGGAATTCCGACTTGGCCTTGTTGGCGGCCTGAGCGCTGGCCTGGGCGTCGCGGGCGGAGTCGCGGCCTCGCGTCAACAGCGCCTGCAGACGCTTTTGCCGTTCCAGGATCATGGCGGCCGTCAGGCAGACGGCGAACAGCATCACGTGGAAGATCACCGTGTGGCGCAAGGGACTCAGCGCCGCGTGACGGTCGATGCCAACGCTATGCAGGACCGCGGGGATCGAGGCGGCCAGGGATGCGATGACCAGGATCGCCGCCGCGCGCGGCCCGCCTCGGAACACGGCCAGCATGGCGGGGGCGAACAGCAGGGCCTGCAAGCCAGGATCCCAGGTGAAGATCGCCACGGCGCTGACGACCACCAGGGCCGTAAGCATGACGATCTGCCAGGCCGACGCCGGGAACATCGGCTTGTGACGGCGGTCCATCAGCATGATGGTGGTCGGCATCGCCAGGAACAGTCCCAGCACGTTTGGCGAAATCCAGTCGGCCCAGCCGCTCCACATGGGCTTGCCGCGAGAGAGCGCCAGACTGACGGTTGTGATCGTGGAGAACACGACAACCAGCACCGCGGCTACGGCGGTCAGGCGGGCCAGGCCCCAGGGACTGCGCATCTGGTTGGTCAGGCCCAAACGCTCCAGGCTCCAGGCGATAAGGAAGTTCTGGATAAGGTCCTGCGGCACCACCAACACGATGAAGGACAGGCGCACGCCGGCGATCAGCTCGATGGCGACGTGAGTGACGCCGGCCAGCGCCAGCATGATCCATCGCGCCTTGCCCTTCAGAGTCAGCAGGCCCGCGATAATCACGGCGTTGGCCGTCCAGATCGACGGCAGGTTGTGGGTCGCGCCAGCCAGGAACAGGCTAAAGACGATGGACCCCCCGAAGGCCGCCAAGAGGCCGGCGATCCGCACAGTCTGGTCGTCGCGCGACGGAATTCGGATAGCCGCGATCAAGATTAGCTCCCCTACCCCGAGTGGGTATCGCAGGTTGTCGTTGCGATCGGGTTTACGGTCTAGGCGTGTTCCATCAGACGCGCTCCAATACCCGGAACACGAACGCGTGGTCGTCGCCGTCGCCGGCGGCGTGCGCCTCACGGCGGACCTCGGTCCAGGCGTTTTCGTCAAAGACGGGGAAATGGACATCGCCGTCGACCTGGGCGTCGACCTCGGTCAGGTAAAGACGCTTGGCCTTGGGCAGGGCCAGTTCGAACAGGGCCCGGCCGCCGATAACGCAGACCTCGTCGACGCTGTCGTCGGCCGCCTGCTCCTTGGCCATCTGGACGGCCTCCATCCAGGTCTCGCAGGCGATCGCGCCTTCGGGCTCGAAGCTCTGGTCGCGGGTGAGGACGACGTTCATCCGGCCGGGCAGGGGCTTGCGGGGCAGGCTGTCCCAGGTCTTGCGGCCCATGATGATGGGCTTGCCCAGGGTGTTGGCCTTGAACAGGGCCAGATCCGATTTCAGTCGCCAGGGCAGGTCGCCGTCGCGACCGATCACCCCGTTGGCGGCGCGGGCGACGACGATGGCGAGGACTGGCTGGGTCATGCCCTCTGATTAGCGGGCGTTGGACGAACACGCCATGGCTTGATCGGAACCTGAACGTTGATCACTCTCATCGTCGAAGAACAGGTATCGGGGAGGGCGCGATGTCGGCGACGGCGTTCGAGATGCACATGGCCCGGACGGGCGGCGTCGATGTCCTGCGCGGTCGCGAGGTCGAGCTGCCGTCGCCGGGCCCCGGCGAGGCGCGCGTGGCGATCGAGGCCGCGGGCGTGGCCTTCGCCGACATCGTCATGCGCACCGGCCTCTATCCTGGCGTGAAGGCGCCGGTGACTCCGGGCTACGACTTCGTCGGTCGGATCGAGGCCCTGGGCCCGGGCGTCGAGGGCGTCCAGGTCGGCCAGCGTGTTGCGGCCCTGACGGTCACGGGCTCTTACGCCACGCGCCGCAATGTCGAAGCGCGTTTCCTGGTCGCCGCGCCCGAGCACGCGCCGGCCGAGGCCCTGGTCGCGGGCGTTCTGAACGGCCTGACCGCCTGGCAGATGTTCCACCGCGTCGCCGGCTCGCTCGCCGGCGAGTGGGTGCTGGTTCACGGCGCGGCGGGCGGTGTCGGTGGGCTGCTGCTGGATTTGGCGCGGCTCTCCGGCGTCAGGGCGATCGGCGCGGCCTCGGCGGGAAAGCGGGCCGAGGTCGAAGCCAAGGGCGGCGTGCATGTGGACTATCGCGCCGAGGCCGTCGCGGCGCGGGCTGTCGAGATCTCGGGCGGCGGCGTGGTCGCGGCCTTCGACCACGTCGGAGGGCCGCATCTGAAAGCGGCGTCGCTGGCCGCTCTGCGTGATGGCGGGACGGCGGTGCTCTATGGCGGCTACGACGCCACCAAGGGCGGCAAGGCGCGGCCGGGCGCGATGCTCAAGATGCTGCTGGCCGATCGCCTCTCGGCGCTGAAGCTGTTCAGCGAGAGTCGGGGCGTGGTCGGCTACAACGTGACGTCCTGGCGCGACGCGCGGCCGGAAGCCTACCGGCAGGATCTGGCGAAGGTGCTGGGTCTGATCGGGCAGGGCGAGATCCAGCCCAGGATCGCCAAGGTCCTGCCGCTCAGCGAAGCCGGTCAGGCCCAGGCCCTGCTGCAGTCGGCCAAGCTGGCGGGGAAGATCGTGCTGAGGCCTTAGGGCGGTCTGCTGGCTCTCCGAGGCCGAAGGCGGCTTTCGACCGAGGCTGTGTAAAAACTCGCGGACGTTGGCGCCGTAGCATGGC